>CAYRLL010000001.1:0-7128 GCA_964425115.1 uncultured Desulfovibrio sp.
GCGGCGGGGGCGGCGGGATTTCCAGACGTTTGCGGATGCCTGTGCGGGGCATGACCTGCGCTGTGTGCGCCGGGCGCATAGAGAAGGTGGTGGGAAAAATGGAGGGGGTGGAAGCTGCCTCCGTAAATCTGGCCTCCGAACTGCTGGACGTTCGTTTTCTGCCGGACGCAGTGACGCCGGAAGCCATTGCGGAGCGGGTGCGGGCCATTGGATTTGAGGCTCTGCTGCCTGCATCGCAGGATGTTGAAGGCCCGGAGGATGGGGATGTTCTGCGTTTTGCCATACGCGGTATGACCTGCGCAGCCTGCTCCGCCCGCATTCAGCGAGTGGTGGGGGGCATGGAGGCTGTGGACGGTGTGGAGGTGAGCCTTGCCACGGATACCGCAACGGTCCGGGTGCGGCCCGGCGCTGTGCACCGTGAGCTGGTGGATGCAATCGTGGCTCGTGTGGCACAGATGGGATTTGAGGCACAGTATCTTACGCACGGGCCGGGCGATGTGGCCTCTATGTGGGAGATGCAGCAGCAGGAGACGGCGGGACGCCTTGCGGCCATGAAGGCCCGGCTGGTTCCGGCCTTTGCCTTTGCGCTGCCGCTGCTGGTGCTCACCATGGGCGAGATGCTGGGAATGCCGTTGCCGCAGGCAATCTCTCCGCACCATAATCCGTTGGGGTTCGCATTGGTGCAGCTTGCGCTTGTGCTTCCCGTCATGTGGTCCGGAAGGGAATTTTACCGCGTGGGGTTCCGCAATCTGGCGCAGTTGGCCCCGAACATGGATTCACTCATTGCCGTAGGAACCGGAGCCGCCTTTGTTTACAGCCTGTGGAACACGATGGAGATAGCCCTTGCCGGGCCCCACGCTCCGCGAAGCATGGAACTGGCCATGGACCTGTATTATGAGGCGGCGGCCGTGCTCATAGCCCTTGTTTCGCTGGGCAAGTATTTTGAAACGAGATCACGGGCGCATACCTCCGACGCCATCAGGGGGCTTATGGAACTGACGCCCGACACGGCCATCCTGCTGCAGGGAAGCGAACAGAAAGAGATTGCCGTTGCAGAAGTGCACCGAGGCGACCTGCTGCTGGTGAAGCCGGGTGAGCGTATCCCCGTGGACGGCACGATCACGGACGGGCGTTCTGCCGTGGATGAATCCATGCTTACGGGGGAATCGCTCCCCGTTTCCAAGGCTGCGGGTGATACCGTGGCCGGCGGCACCATGAATATGAACGGCGCACTGACCATGCGGGCGGACCGCGTGGGCGCGGACACGGTGCTGGCCCGTATCATCCGGCTGGTGCAGGACGCGCAGGGCTCCAAGGCTCCCATCGCCAACATGGCGGACAGGGTGAGCCTGTATTTTGTCCCCACGGTGATGGCGCTGGCCGTGGTTTCCGGTCTGGCATGGCTTCTGTCAGGAGCGGAGCCGGTTTTTGCGCTGCGCATTTTCATCGCCGTGCTGGTCATAGCCTGCCCCTGCGCCATGGGCCTTGCAACGCCAACCTCTGTCATGGTGGGCACGGGGCGGGGAGCCCAGCTCGGGGTGCTCATCAAGAACGGTGCCGCGCTTGAGGCGGCAAGCAAGGTGAAGACCCTTGTGTTTGACAAGACCGGCACGCTCACCCACGGCAAACCGGAGCTTGTGGCTGTTGTACCGCTTGGAGAGTCCGCTCCGGCGGCGGGAAGTGATGCCGAAGACGCTGTGTTGCGTCTGGCGGCATCGCTGGAGTCTGTTTCCGAGCATCCGTTGGCGGCGGCAGTTGTGCGAGGTGCCCGGGAGAGGGGGCTGGAACTGATGCCCGTGCACGATTTTGAGGCTGTTCCGGGAAAGGGCGTTCAGGGAGTGGTGGACGGCAGGATGGTCCGCATAGGCAATGAAGGTTTTATATTGTCGCAGGGCCAGTGGGAGCAGTCGGAGCAGGGTGCGGACGGCAGGGACGCCGGAGGCGTACGGGGTGGTATGGACGAGCAGGCGAACATGGGCAGGACACCGTTGCTGGTTTCCGTGGACGGGAAGGTTGCCGCGCTTCTTTCCGTTGCGGATACATTGAAGCAGGAGGCCCCCGGCGTGGTGCGCAGGCTGAAAGACATGGGCATAGCCGTTGTCATGCTCACGGGTGACAATGAGCGTACCGCGCGTGCTGTGGCTGCGGAGGCGGGTATTGATGAAGTTGTTGCGGGCGTGATGCCTGATCAGAAGGATGCTGCCATTGCCGCCTTGCAGGAGAAGGGGGCAGGTGTAGGCATGGTGGGCGACGGCATAAACGATGCCCCCGCGCTGGCTCGCGCCGATGTGGGAATAGCCATGGGCACGGGCATAGACGTGGCTGTGGAGGCGGGAGACATAGTGCTCATGAAGGGCGCTCTTGGCGGAGTGCTCACCGCGCTGGCTCTCAGCCGTGCAACGGTGGCGAACATACGCCAGAACCTGTTCTGGGCGTTCGGGTACAACGTGCTGGGCATTCCCGTGGCCATGGGGGTGCTGTACGCATTGTTCGACGGACCGACTCTTTCTCCCATGATTGCGGGCGGGGCCATGGCCCTGAGTTCTGTTTCCGTGGTGTCTAATGCGCTGCGGCTGCGTTTCTTTAAAGGATAGCCGGAAGGAGGGAGGCGGGGAAGCCGGTCTGGGGCTTTTCTGTCTGAGGGGGCGGAGGACCGGCGCGTAAGGAACTATCCGGGCGCGTCACGCCGTGTGGGCGCGTGTATGCGCCTGTCAATATGGCAGCGCCGGACAGCCGCTGTCTCAGCCCCCGGCAGGGCGTATCAGGGGTAGGCAGGATAACTCGGGTGTCGGGCCGGTCTAGTACTGCTTGATGTATTCGTCCAGACTTTCCGCCGAGCAGTTCTTGCTGACCCAGAACGCAGCCGCCCATACCATGAGGGCGGTGGCCTGCGTGTCGTCCAGACGCCTGAGCTTGGCCTCAAGGCTTGCCTTGCTGGCGCCGTGCTTGACGTGGACATTGCCCACCTCGCACGCATCGCGGGTGCGCAGCAGCAGGTAGTCCAGCCGGGTGTTTTCCGGGAGCAGCTTGATGTCTTTGTGGGCCTCGACAATGGTTTTCAGTTCGGGAGCGGAAAACAGGCTTTTGATCTGCATGGTCGCACGGAAGAATGTGTCGACCGCCCATGGCAGAATGAACTCCGCACCGGCGCTCTTGGTGCGGAAATAGTCCTTTAGCCACTTTTCCTGATCATTGGTTATCCGTGCGGCAACTTGCGGCATTCGCGGCCCCCATGCACATGGGTAGGGATTTCTTGGAGATTTTTCCCCCATGACCCCCCGGGAATCATGGTATTTGGCGCAATGCTACATCGTTTCCTGCGAATACTCAAGAAACTATCTAGAACACATCTCAAAATTGACAGCGCCCGGCATTGGCGGGGAGTGCCTCATTCTTCGATGAGTATGTCGTGGTCTATGCGCATGCCTGCGGGCAGGCGCACGGGCAGAGGCGACAAGTTGCGGATGACCACATCGCCCACCACCGTGATGTTCGCACCGAAAGTGACATCGCCCTGCACGGTCAGGGAGCGGCAAGCCGCCAGAGAAGGGGCACCGTTCGGGAAACGTGCTTCCAGACCGTCAATGGTGCCGAAATGTGCTTTGTCCAGATCGATGACAACAGGCGGCAGCAGCCGGGCGGGGTTGGGCAGCAGGGTGGCATCGCGTTTCATGACAAAGCAGTCGGACATGACCGCCAGCAGGTCTGAGCAGGACTTGACCGGGAGAAAGCGTTCCCTAGAGGTACGCACCGCGCGGGCACCGGGAAAGCAGGAAATGGCGGAACCCATGGCGCTTTCCACCTGATAGACCTTGGGGGAATGCATGTCTCTGGGGTTTACGGTTTTGGGATTCAGAATCATGGGGAGCCTGAGCAGCCCGTGGCGGCGGATATGCTCCCGCAGGATGCGCAGGTCTATCCAGATGTTGTTGGTGTTGAACAGCCCATATCTCTCAATGTCTTGAAACTTATCCAGATCTTCCGGCGGGCATTGGGCCAGTTCGCGCAGGACAAGGCCCCCATGCGGCGTACGGGCAAGGTGGCCGCCTTTGCGGTCGGAGACGGTGCGGGGGGCCACTTCCATAAGGAAGGGTATGCCCTCGGCCGCGATGTAGCCCAGCAGGCGCGGGTCCAGTGTGGCCCCGAGGTTGTCGGAGTTGGAGATAAAGGCGTAGCGGCGGCCCTGCCTGAGCAGGGCATCCAGAACGCCGGAAAGGGCAAGGGCGGAAAAAAGGTCGCCGTGGCCCGGCGGGTTCCATTCCAGTTCCGGGTTTTCCGGATAGGCGGCGGGGAGCAGCGTGGCGCGGTCTACCTTGGGGAATTTGTGCTGGGTGAAGCAATAAGGCAGCACATGGGTTGCCTGCATGGCCTGAAGGGAGGCTCGGGTGTCTTCGTCCGTGCTGAAGCTGTTCATCAGGGCCAAGGGTATTTGCGCACCCAGCGTGCTTTGCAGGGCTTCCGTCTGACGGACGATGATTTCAAGGAATGTCAGCCCGTTGCGAACGGGGATGAGCGATTTGGCGTAGGTCATGCCCATGCCGGTTCCCAGTCCGCCGTTCAGCTTGATGACCACGGCGTGTGCCGCTTCCGCCCGGCCCCGTGCAGCATACTGGGCCAGAGAGGATATGCAGGGCAGATCTTCCCTGCCGACGGGCAGGATGTCTGCATCGGCAATCATGCCGGTATGGTTGCGGAGGATTTCTTCGTAATAGGAATGGAACAGCGTGATGAGCTGGTGCGAAAGACCCTGTGCGGCCATTTTTTCCGCAAAGAGGGTGAAGGGATCTTTTCCGGCTGCGGGAAGGGACGTCGCAGTGGTCTGGTGCGGCACGGCTGCGGTGTGTGGCCGCATGGGGCGGAGAAGGGTGGCGTTGTGACTCATGGGCACTCCGTCGGGAGAAATGTGTTCTGTCATGTTGCCGTGATGATGTGACAATCGGAGTGCGGGAACATGACCGGACGGTCAAATTAATGCAAAGTCCATACCTTTGGGGGGGGATAGTGCCTTCCGGAAGAGGGGGCGGCCGTGTCTGCGCAGGCGTGCTGTGCCTCTTTTCAAAGGGTATGGAGTGCTGACCATAACACAGATAATTGCAAAGGGCATGATATTTTGGGTGGGGCGGGACAAAACGAGAACGGCCCCCGAAGGGGCCGCAGAGTGCAGTAAAATCAGAGTATTCCGTGCAGGGGGCCGCCCGGCGCAGCAAGGGTGTCTACGCGGCGGGTGATTTCCGGGTCTTCTTCCAGAGGCGGAGCATGGAAGGACTTGAGGCGGGCATCGATGATGAGCGGCCCGGCGCATCCCCAGTGTTTGCAGTGGGTGAAGGCACCCGCGCCGTACATGTCTGTTGCCGGGTCCGAGCGGGTGAAGGTGACCCACAGGAAGTTGTCCCAGTCCTTGGCGGTAAAGGCTGCATCGTCTGCCACCACCACAAGGGGCAGGCCTGCAAGCGGGCCTTGCTGCCCTCCGCCGCTTCTGCCCTGAATGCCATGCAGATGCTCCGCCAGCCTGAACATGGCGTCGTCGTGTTCGTCGCGCGCGGCTGTATGGCGGGGGCCCTGCACCACTGCCACTCCGGGCATGAACAGGCGGGCATCGGAAAAGCCGTGGGGCAACGAGAATCCGGCGGGCAGGGTATCGCACAGGGGGCGCTTGCGCGGGCCGCATGCCGCCCATATGAGCTTGGAACCCTGATTGAGGCTTATGCCTGTATAGTCCAGCGTGTCTATGGTGGTGCGGGTAATGTAGTGCAGGTCGCGGGCAAGGTCGGTGCGTTCCAGCATGTGCCTGAAGAAGCGGGGAAAATCGTGCGTGTGCAGGTCAGGCGCATCTTCGTGCGCGGCGATGAGCACGTACTTGGAGAGTGATGTCTGCGTGGTGCCCAGCAGGGAGAGCCCGCAGGTGATGAGTTCCTGCGGCTGGCGCTCCGCAGCGTAGGGCACGTAGCGTTCGCTGCCTATGGCCAGCAGCAGGGGATGCACACCGGCCTGATCCACGGCATGCACCTCGCGTACGCCGTTGAAGACCGTGGGCACGAGGTCGGCAGTGAGTTCGTGGATGAACGCTCCGAACACGGTATCTTCCTGCGGAGGGCGGCCCACGGTGGTGAAGGGCCATACGGCATCCTTGCGATGGTATACGGCGTCCACGCGCATGAGAGGGAAATCGTGGGCAAGGCTGTAGTAGCCCAGATGGTCGCCGAAGGGGCCTTCCGGCTTTTGCTCACCGGGATGCACCGTGCCGCAGATGCAGAAATCGGCCTCGGCCAGTATGGGCAATTCTCCTTGCCTGTGGACCATGGGAATGCGGAACCCGGCAAGTGCCCCGGCAAAGAGGATTTCTGCTATGCCTTCCGGCAGCGGCATGATGGCGGCAAGGGTCATGGCGGGCGGACCGCCCACAAACACGTTTACCTTGAGCGGCTGCCCCCGGCGCAGGGCTTCTGCGTGATGATAGCCTATGCCGCGGTGAATCTGGTAGTGCAGGCCCACTTCCCTGTCTTTTTCAAACGAGGGGCCGGTAAGCTGCACCCGGTACATGCCGATGTTGGAACCCATGAATCCGGGTTTGTCAGGGCTTTCGGTATACACCTGCGGCAGGGTGACGTAGCCGCCGCCGTCCATGGGCCACGAATGGAGCTGCGGGAGCTTGGAAACCGTGGTTTCGGCTTCCATCACCGGGCCGGTGCGCACCTTTTTGGGCATGGTGGAGTAGGCAGCACGCGGCACACCGGCATAGCGCCACGGCTGTTTGAAGAAGTCGAACGGGTTTACCTTGAGCGCGAACACGCCTTCCAGAGCCCGGAGCGAATCGCGGAAGATCCACCGGGTGCGCTCCATGGTGCCGAATACGTTGCATACCATGGGAAACGCGGTGCCCCTGACGCGGGTGAAGAGAATGGCAGGAGCTTTGGCCCGATAGGCGCGGCGCTGGATTTCCGCCACTTCGAGGTAGGGGTCCACTTCCTGCGTAACGCGGATGAGCTGGCCGGTCCGTTCCAGATCGGCCAGAAGCTGCTGCATGTTTCTGTATCGCACGGGTCACTGGTCCTTGGCTGTGGGTGAATGACGCCCGCCGGGCAAACCGTGGCAAAGGTGCTGCATTTTGCGCCGAAAGGCAAGCGCAAG
>CAYRLL010000001.1:7228-12694 GCA_964425115.1 uncultured Desulfovibrio sp.
GGGGCGGTCCGGCAAGGTGGTTCGGCGGGTGGGCTTGCCGGATGCGGATGCCCGGCTAGGGGCGGAAAACGTATCCGCTGCCGCGGACGGTGAACAGCACGGGCTTGCCGAAGCCGCCGTGCAGCCGCGACCGCAGGCGGCAGGCCAGAACATCCACAAGATTGGGACGCGGATGGGCCGTATAATCGAAAAACTTGCTCAGAATGGTCTCGCGGGAAAGAATCTGCCCCGGTGCGCGCATAAAGGCTTCCAGAAGCAGGGCTTCGCGCGGGTGGGGGCGCAGGGCCCTGCCCTGACGGTAGGCGGCACCGGTGGCCGGCACAAGGCGGATATCGCCCGCCTCCAGCATTTCGTGGGGCAGGCCCTTTGCGGCCCTGCCTGCTAATGACGCGCCCAGTTCCAGCGAGGCAATGCAGAAAGGTTTGCGTATGCGCACCGCATGTGGCGGAACAGCAGGTTCTTGGGGCATGGGGTGCTTGGAGTCGGTCAGAAGCGCCAGCGGCACCGGCTGGGAGCGGCGGGCTGTTTCGTTAAGCTGCTCCACCGCCTCGTGTGCATGGAGAAAATTCATGTCCAGCATGACGGTGGCCGATGGCGCAGGCTGGGAAAGATGCTTTGCAAGATCCTGAGCGGAATCCACAAGCACAAGGGTGAAGGGAGAATTGCGCAGCCCTTCTTTTGTGAAAGAGATGATCTCGTGCGTGGATGAGGCAAGATAGATATGCATGGGCCATAGTTATGGCATAGGGAAATGTGTTGCAACCGTATTAGAAATAAAAAAGGGCCGGTAAAATCCGGCCCTTGGAATGGTGTTGCACTTAACCGTGCGCCGCCGGGACTAGTCAACCTTGTAGAAGGCCTTGGGAGCGGCAGCGCAGATGGGGCATTTGTCACCCTCGAAGGCTCCTTCATGGGTGTATCCGCATACAGAGCAATTGTAGTAATCCACATCCGCGGGGCTTTCCATAGTTTCGAGCATTTTCTTGTACAGGGTGGCATGTACCTGCTCCGCCTTGTTGGCGAAGGTGAAGTAGCGTGCTGCCACCTTGTTCCCTTCGGCTTCCGCTTCGGCGATCATGGCGGGGTACATGCTCTCGAACTCATGGGTTTCGCCGGCGATGGCGTCCTTGAGGTTGGACAGGGTGTCGCCTATTTTGCCCGCGTTGCGCAGGTGGCCGTGAGCGTGGATGGTTTCTGCGTCTGCTGCTGCCCGGAAGAGCTTGGCAACCTGAGGAAAGCCTTCCTTTTCCGCCTGCTTTGCGTAAGCAAGGTACTTGCGGTTGGCCTGAGATTCACCTGCGAATGCTTCCATCAGATTGTTGAGGGTCTTGCTCATGTCGTTGTTCTCCTTGAATTTGGTTGTAATGGCGTTCGGTATATCAAGGGTGCAGCGGGAGTGGGTTCCCGGCCCCTTTCCTTGTTAGGAATGATTACTGTTTATGCGCCTTCCTTATGGTTGTAAAGGAGAAAGTGTAAAAAACCGAAAATTTCTTGCCGTCCGGGGAAAGCGCGGGGCTGAGACGGCGGTTGCTCTGTGGCTGCAGGGCATCTGCCTGCTTACGCATCGGGTTCTGTGTCCGGCCCGGTGCGCTGCTCCGTCCCCATGTCCGCACTCCTGTTGGGCGGTTCGTGTCCCGCATTGCCGTAGCCATCACCATTGTCCTCGCCATTGTGCTCGGTTGCCGGGACGAAAACCGGCTTAACCTGTCCCTGTTCCAGCACCAGCCGTGCCCGGAAAGGCTTGCCCGCGCGGGAAACAAAATCCAGCGCTTCCCGTGTGCCGCCCGTGGTCAGGATTTCCCGCACGGTATCTTCCGCGAGGGTTCGTCCGAACATGGTTTTCCAGACGGTGAAGGGGCAACCGCCATCGTCACGCCGCCAGCGGGCGCACCCGAATCCTTTTTCCCGTTCCACCACCTCGCCGCCGCACAGGGGGCACAATCCGTCCGGAGAACGCTCCGGGTGCAGGCGGGCTTTGGCGGCAATGAGGATGGAAGAGACGCTGCGCCCTTTTATGTGTGTGACCCCCCGGCTGACCATGGTGCGGATTTCCCGCATGAAGTCCGGGTAGGTGTACTGCGCTGCTTCCATATCCTTAAGCTTTTTTTCCCATGCTCCGGTCATTTCCGGCGAGGCCACTTCCGGCAGCAGGGCGGTGACCATGTCTGCCACCTCCAGCCCTCTGTCTGAGCAGACGAGCTTTTTCCCATCCTTGGTCACGTATCCCCGGCTGAGCAGGGTTTCAATGATTTGTGCGCGGGTGGCGGGTGTGCCCAGTCCCCGTTCCTTCATGGCGTTACGCAGTTCTTCGTCTTCCACGAACTTGCCTGCTGTTTCCATGGCGGCGAGCAGCGAGGCGTCTGTAAAATGGGCGGGAGATTTGGTCTGCCGCCGCACCGCCGTGACGGACGAGGCAAGCACGCGTGACCCCTTGCGCAGGGCGGGCAGGGGATTATCCTCCGCCGCGCGCCACGGTTCCACCGCCAGCCAGCCCCGGTCGCGGAACACCTTGCCTTTGGCAATGAAGGTGTGGTCGTGCACGTTCACATGCACGGTGGTGGCGGAGAAAGTGGCCTCGGCACTGAACGCGGCAATGAAACGGCGGCAGACCATATCATATATATGGGCTTCTTCCGCTGACAGGCGCGATAGGTCCGCCTTGTTGGCAGTGGGAATGATGGCGTGGTGGTCGGTGACCTTCTTGTCATCAACGCAGGCGAATTTTTTGCCCTGTCCACCCGATGAACTGTCGGAACGGATGCGCTCCACGGCGGGAACCGTTTCTTCCGGGTACAGGTGGTAAATGGCGCGGAAGTGGGTCAGGATTTCGCCGTACAACTCTTTGGTCAGATAGCGTGAATCGGTACGCGGATAGGTGAGCAGCTTCTTCTGCTCGTAAAGGGCCTGCGCGATGGACAGGGTGTCTTTGGCGGAATAGCCGAAGCGGGTGTTGGCCTCGCGTTGCAGGGTGGTCAGGTCGAAGGGCAGCGGGGGCTTGGTGCTGCCTTTGCGGCTGGCGGCAGATTCCACCACGCCCTCCTGCCCCGTGCAGGCACCGGCGATTTCCTGCGCGCGGGGTTCGCGCGGGATACGTGTTTCCTTCAGTTCCGGCGGTTCGTGCCATGTTGCGGCAAAGCCGGTGCCTTCACGCTCAAGGGTTGCTTCCACCGTCCAGTAGTCCTGCGGCACAAAGAATTCTATCTCGCGCCGTCTGTCTGCCAGCAGTTTGAGCACCGGGGTCTGCACCCTGCCCACGGAAACCAGCGTGTTGGCCTTGATGGTGAAAATGCGGGAAAAGTTCATGCCTATAAGCCAGTCCGCCTCGGCGCGGGCAAATGATGCAAGCCCCAGATTGCGTTTGGCTGCATCGGGCAGCAGTTTGGCAAGGCTTTTGCGCAGGCCCTGTTCGGTCATGTCGTTTGCCCAGAACCGCTGCACGGGTTTTGTGCATTCCGCCATGAGGTAGATGCGCCGGAAGATGAGCTCCCCCTCGCGCCCGGCATCGGTGGCGTTTATGACGGCCTGGACATCGTCGCGGTGGAGCAGTTGCCGCAGCACCGTAAACTGTCTGCGGCCTTCGTTCAGCACGGCAAGCTTGAACCGGGCGGGGATGATGGGCAATTGTTCCAGAGTCCACTTGCCTTTCCATGCCTCATGCTGTTCTTCCGGTTCGGCAATGCCCACGAGATGCCCGACTGCCCAGCTGACGAGGTATTCCGGGCCTTCCAGATATCCTTCGCGTCGGGTGGCGGCGTGGACAAGGGGTGCGATTTCGCGTGCAACAGAGGGTTTTTCTGCGATGATGAGCGTTTTGGGCATGATGGTGAGGATGTAGGCCGAATGGGCTTCGGGGTCAACTCGGGGCCGGCTGTGCGGTGCATGGAAACGCATCGGGCTTCCGCAGCACCGCAGCGGATTGCGTTTTTTCAAAGGCCTGCTATGCCTTGCCCATGACATCGCGCTACCCCATCCCGGCCCCTGATTGGCACAGGATTGAGGAAATCCTGAAGAAGAGCCGCTTCATCACAACAATGGCCCATGCCCCCACGGCAGAAGAGGCCCGCGCCTTTATTGAATCGGTGCGTGCGGAGTTTCCGGATGCCACCCACAACTGCTGGGCGTTTCAGGCCGGGCCGCCCGGCAGTACAGCCCGCGTGGGCATGAGCGACGACGGCGAACCGCACGGCACGGCGGGGCGTCCCATGCTGAACGTGCTGCTGCATGCCCCTGTGGGCGAGGTGGTCTGCGTAGTAACGCGATACTTCGGCGGGATAAAGCTGGGCACCGGCGGGCTGGTGCGCGCATATGCGGGCATGGTCAAAGCAGCACTGGAAACCCTGCCCCTGCGCGAGCGCATTGTTCCGGTTATGCTGGAGGTGGTGCTGGACTACAGTGCTATAACGCTGTTCAAGCGTATGCTGCCGGATTTTGAGGCCGTGGTGGCGGAGGAGGAGTTTGGTGCGGATGCGCGGTTCGTCCTTCGCCTGCCGCAGGAGCGTGTTTCCCCGCTGTGTGCTGCGCTGGAAGAGATGACAGGAGGAACCGTGCTCGCTGAGGTGCGTGACATGGACTGTGATGGCTGAAGGCGCACGGCACCGTCTTCCTGCTATCCTGTCGTCCTGTCATACTGCCCCCCTGTCGCCCTGTCATTCTGTCATCATCACCCCGCTCCGGCGTCGGGCCTTTCCGTAACGTAGCGCCTTGTTTTTTCCCTGAACTCAGCCCTTGCGCGCTGCTTCGTCGATAATCCAGATGAGCTCGCCGTTTTCAGGGCGCACCTTCTGGGCGGGCAGGTCGGGTGCTGCAAGCAGGTTGAGCGCCTGAGCAAGCGCTGCGTGCTTTTCCGAACCCTGTACCATGAAGATGCAGCAGCGGGCGTTGTTCAGCACGGGCAGGGTGAGGGTGAGTCTGTCGCTCTTCAGTTTGCGGATGCGCTGGTCCACCACAAGTCTGTCTTTGATATTGATGCCTTCCTCTTCCGGAAACAGCGAGGCGGTATGTCCGTCTGCGCCCATGCCCAGCAGCACGCAGTCGAACCGGGGAAACTCACCCGGACCAAGATCAAAGTGCTGGCGCAGCAGGCTCTCATACGCCTGAGCGGCTTCCGCCGGGTCCAGCTCGCCCTTCATGCGGTAGAACTTGGTCGCCTCTACCTGATGGAGCAGGGCATCGCGCGCCACCCGGTAGTTGCTGTCCGGGTGGTCGGGGTCCACACAGCGCTCGTCCACCCAATAGAACAACACCTTCTCCCACTGAATACGTCCTCTGTACTGCGGAGTTGCGAGAAGCCGGAACAGGTTGGTGGGGGTGGTGCCGCCGGAAAGGGCCAGCGTAAATCTGCCGCGGCGGGAAATGGCCTGCTCGCAGTGATAAATAACCAGATTCGCGGCCAGCGTAGCCAGATCTTCAGGCGTTTCCACCACGTGCAGGGAAAGTTCTATGGGTGAGGGCATATGAATGTCTCCG
>CAYRLL010000001.1:12794-21898 GCA_964425115.1 uncultured Desulfovibrio sp.
GCGTCATTTGGAGCACCAATGTTGACAATAGTTGATTGTGGGTGTTAACAGTGACGAGAAATATCTGATAACCGCAGCTTGGTGAGCTTGTAAGGGTGTTTTCGTTCCCTGTGTGGTTCCCGGTGCTGTTTCTGATCGTGCCAAGGCGCAACCGACGAGGAAACACGAGCAACGATGACAAAGCAGACCTACACCCTGGGTGAGGCGGCGGACCTGCTCAGCTGCCACAAGGAAACCATCCGCAGAGCCATAAAAGACGGCTCTCTGCGGGCTGCCAAGCTGGGGCGCGGGTATCGGATATCCCGTGCCGATCTTGAGGCGTTCTGGAGTTCCATGGGAGGCGGCGCTCTGTTTGAAAAGGCGGAGCAGGCCCCGGAGATGGAACAGGAGCCGGAACCGGTGCAGGAAAAGCCCAAAAAGCCCCGCGGGCCGGAACAGCTAACTTTGCCCACCTAAGTACAGGAGGTTCGGGTATGAGCAATGAACAGGCCAAAGCCGTGATGGAGGAAATCACCCTGATGAATGATGTCGGCGCAGACATCACCTTCCGGGGGCGGTTGTACTCCGAAAGCTCATACTATGACGAAGAGTCCGGCGTGATGACCCGGCAGCGGCTGTATGTGACTGAGCAGAACCAGCAGGTGTATTCCATTGTCACCAGCGACGGCGTGAATAAGGATCGTCGTGTGTACCTGCTGCAGGTGGACGGAGACATGTGCCGCATAAACAACGGCCTGTTTGATGTTACCGTGCAGCTGGATCTGCTGATGACCGCCGTGCGTGGTCTTTGCGGTCTTGACGGTTCCGGGCGCAGTGAGGAGTTCCTCCAGTCGCTCGAAGAAACGTTGCGGGCCGTGAACCAGTAACAGCCGTGGTCGGGCTTTCCTCTGCGAGTTGCGGGGAAGGCCCGGTGCCAGTGTTGCCAGCCTCTTTCTGACCGGAATTTTCCGGCAGCCCTGCGCTGTACCCTTGTTCCGGGCGCGGCGTATCTTTTTTTTGCACTGTCCTTCCTGCAGGATGCCTGTCTGGTGTCTGTGGTCTGAGACCTTGTGTCTCGTGATCTGCCGTGCTGTTTTTCCTGCCGTGCCTCCAATGTGCCGGGCCGTATCCGATGCGGGCCCAGCACCCGCACTTCCTGTTTTTTCAGCCTGTCCTCCAATTATCATGGGATTGTCGTGGAAAGCCCGTGCATATTCGTGTATGCAGGGGGCAGGATCGGTGTGTGTCTGATTTTTCAAGGAGGTGCGACATGTCGCTGAACAAGCAGTTTCTGAAAAGCAAGCCCGTGTGCAAGGTGAAGTTCCGCCTTGAAGGGCAGGAGACCAATGGCTGCGAAGAATTCTTCGTGGTAGGTGACTTCAATGAATGGAACGAGAAGGCGTGTCCCATGAGCAGGCTCAAGGACGGGTCATTTTCCGCCACGCTGGATCTGGAAACAGGCCGTGAGTACCGGTTCCGCTATCTGGGAATCTGCACGGAAAGCGGTGCCGTGTGGTGCAACGAGCCTCAGGCGGACAGGCACGAGTACTGCTCATACGCCTCCGCCGATAACTCCGTCATAACGCTGTAACGGTGGTTCCCCGCCTTGCCAATACGCGTATCGTCCTGTATTCAGTGAATAATACAGGCGGACAGGATTACTTGTCCGATACGCGTGGTGGTGTATATGGCTGAAATTCAAAAGGATTTTGATATTCTGGAGTTCCCGCTGGAAGGCGTGGCCGCGTATTGGCTTTCGCTGAAGAAGCTGGTGGGCAGCAGGCGGAATTTTAAAATTCTGGAGGAAGAGGCCGCCTATACATCCGAACCCTTTATCAGGCATCTGCTTGATGTGGGGTTCCGCGGTTTTTCTGAAGAGCGGGTACGCCAGCTTGCCGCAGCCAAGGCGGATGTGCTGCTGGATGAAGTGGCGCGGCGTTTCAACCTCATGCGTATTGCCATTATGGATGTGGCCACCGGAGAGAATCCTCACCGTACGCTTGCCAAGCTTTATGCCCAGTTTCCCGTGCCGCCCGTGAGTGAAGACAAGGCCATGGTACTGGCTCAGGAACTGCTCAAGCTTCTGCCGGAGCATCAGGCCGGGCAGGAACGTTTTTACGATGTGGCGCACAAGGCGCAGGACGACAGGCTGGTCGTGGCCCTGCTGTTTTATGTGCTGCTTTCGCGGCACGAGGGCAAAACCGGTTGCCAGCCTCTGCTGGGCTATGTCTCTTCCCGTTTCTTCCGTGAGGGCCTTGCCATGGTTATTGACGGGTTTGATGCCCCTTTTGTGCGCAAGTGGCTCAAGGAACACAAGGCGGTGGTGCTTGCCGCCGCGCGCCGCAAGATGGTCATGTCCACGGAGATGTGTATAGCCATAAGCGCCCGCATGGACTATGAGGACGTGTTCCGGGTGGCACGTTCTTTTATGCGCTGAGCACAGGGTATGCCGTAAGGCGGAAGCGCCGGTACAAGCCGGGGCGGTTTGCCGGAGGGCAAACGGAGGGGTGCTATGGAATGGCGATTCTTCGGCATAAGCCGTACGCGCGTCAAGCGGTTGCTCCAAGGCGTTGTTCTGGGGTTGGGAGCACCGGCGGGCTGGGCCATCATCTCCGCGCTGGGAGAGCTTACTCCGCAACATCCCCAGTATCTTTTCTGGCTTTTTACCTACATGACATTCGGCACCATCAGTATTTTCGCGGTGTTCGGCTTCATTATAGGTCGGCATGAGCAGCGGTTTGCCGAACTCAGCTTTATAGATTCCCTGACATCTCTGTATAACACCCGCTTTTTCCACATGCGGTTCCGGCAGGAACTTTCCCGCAGTGCCCGCCAGCATCAACCGTTGGCCTTGCTCATTGGCGACATAGATTTCTTCAAGCGGGTGAATGATACCTACGGACATCAGGCCGGTGACGAGGTGCTGTGTCAGGTGGCCGCGTTGCTCGTTTCTTCCGTGCGGGATGCCGATGTGGTGGCCCGCGTGGGCGGGGAGGAGTTTGCCGTCATTGTGCCTGCCACGAACAACGCAGGAGCCATGGCGCTGGCCGAGCGTATGCGGCAGAATGTGAAGGATGCCTCCATCTGGCTGGATGACAGCAGGAGCATTCGTGTAACCATGTCTTTCGGAATTTCAGTTTACAACGGGAAGGACCCCATTGCCGAACCGGACATGATGTATGGCGTGGCTGACCGGGCTTTGTACCGGGCCAAAGCCAATGGGCGTGACCGTGTGGAGATGGGCCGGAAGGATGATGAAGGCGGAGCGGCTACCCCCGGTCCGGAGAGGGGAGAAACGGAGACGGGGGAGGGCGGACTGTCAGGAGTGCCTGCCCGGCCCGCGTCATTTGGTGCGCCCGGTACGCCCGGTACGCCCGGTACGCCTGATATGCCAGAAGTGTCCGGTACTCCCGGTACGTCCGGTATCAATGCCCCGACCGATGTATCGGGCGCGTCGGACACTCCCGGCATGCCGGGCGGCAAAACACATGTTACCGGCGTTTCGCATATCGCAGGGCCCCGACCTGCCAAGCGGAACAAGGTGTAGCCATGGCGTCCGGGGCATCGTCTTTTTCCGGGCGTAACGGGTTATTCAATGCACAGCCGGGAGTCCATTCCGGGACCCTGCCCGAAGCACGGCATGAATCGGGACCTTGCCCGCAGCTCAAACCGCTGCGCATTCTCGTGGCTGACTCCAACCCCCTTGGTTGCAAATTCATCTGTGCCATGCTCCGCAGGCGCGGTCATCACGCGGCCGGTGTGCAGGACGGGGCTGCGGCTGTGGCAGAACTGCTGCGACACCCCTATGACGCATTGGTGACGGAACTGGCGTTGCCGGGAGTGGAGGGCGCGCAGCTGGCGCAGGCGGTGCGCACCAGCACCGCGCCGGGTCTGGACCCGCAGATGCCCGTGCTGGGCCTTGCCGCGGGCGATGCGGATGAGGACAGGCAGCGGTGTATGCTGGCGGGCATGGACGGGTATCTGGTGAAGCCCGTTGGGGCCCGCGAATTGCTTCGCGCGTTGCACGAGGCCCTGCTCAGGCGCGGCAGGGATAAGCGGGCGGGGCTGCCTTCGGAGGCGGCACGGATGATGGGAGCAACCTTGCGGCCCGTGCCCGTGGTCGAGGAAGATTTCGGACTGGAAACGGAAGATGTGCGTGCCCTCTATGAGGTGCTGTGCGCAACCCTGCCGGAAGAGCTGGCGGCCCTGAGCGATGCTGCGGCACAGGGCGATATGGAGCGTGTGGCCGGCCTGGCCCATGCGTTGGCCGGTTCTGTTCTGGATATCGTTGCGGAAGGGCCCACATTGCTTGCCCGTGAAATGGAATATGCCGCCCGCAACGGCGATGCGGACGAAGTGGTGGCTCTTTGTGCCGAGCTTGAGCCGCAGGTTCGCCTGCTGCACGGCCTGTTGTGCCGGAGCGTGGCACGGAAGTGACGGAAGCTTTGCCGCGCCCCTTTGCCGGCCCTTGCCTGACGCCGAACTGTGATATATGTAGCCCCGACAGGACTCTGCGATTCCGCAAGGCAGGGCGCGGCCGGACGCATCCGCCCCCCTGCCTTTCTTGCTTATAACCGTCGAATACGGGCCCGGAGGATATGCATGACCAAGTTGTACGGCTTTGAGCTTGTGGATGAACAGCCGGTGGAGGAACTGGCAACCGTTGCGCGGTTGTGGCGGCACACCGTGACGGGAGCGCAGCTTCTTTCCATGGTGAACAGTGACGAGAACAAGGTGTTTGGCGTCACCTTCCGCACTCCGCCCAAGGATTCCACAGGCGTGGCGCATATTCTGGAGCATTCCGTGCTGTGCGGTTCGGAAAAGTATCCCGTCAAGGAGCCGTTTGTGGAACTGCTCAAGGGATCATTGCAGACCTTCCTGAATGCCTTCACCTATCCCGACAAGACATGCTATCCGGTTGCCTCCACCAATTTGCAGGATTTTTACAATCTGGTGGACGTGTATCTGGACGCCTGCTTCTTTCCGCGCATTACGGAATCCATTTTTCAGCAGGAAGGCTGGCATTACGAGGTGGAGGGTGAGGAGCGGCGCCTGATTTTCAAGGGCGTTGTGTTTAATGAAATGAAGGGTGTGTACAGTTCGCCGGACAGCGTGCTTGCGGAACAGTCGCAGCAGTCGCTGTTCCCGGATATCACCTACGGGCTGGATTCGGGCGGAAACCCGCTGGTCATTCCGGACCTGACGTATGAACAGTTCCACTCCTTCCACGAAACCTACTACCACCCCTCCAACGGACGGTTTTATTTCTGGGGAGACGATCCCGAAGAGGAGCGGCTGGCCCGGCTGGGTAAACTGCTGGACCGCTTCGGCCCTCTTGCCGTGGATTCTGCCGTGCCCCTGCAGCCGTCTTTCGGGGAGCCGCGGGCAGTGGTGGCAGGTTATGCTGCCGGTGCCGCGCAGGAGGAAGAGAGCGGACGGGCCATGTTTACCGTGAACTGGCTGCTGCCGGAAACGGTGGATGTGGAGATGAATTTTGCCTTTCAGATGCTGGAGCACATCCTGATCGGAATGCCCGCGTCACCGCTGCGCAAGGAGCTTATCGAGTCCGGGCTGGGTGAGGACGTGACGGGAACCGGACTGGAAACCGAGTTGCGGCAGATGTATTTTTCCACGGGCCTGAAGGGTATTGATCCTGCCGATGCGGACGAGGTTGAGGCGCTGATTTTTGATACCTTGCGCGGGCTTGCCGAACAGGGGATTGACCCTGCGTGCGTGGAGGCTGCCGTGAACAGCGTGGAGTTCTCGCTGCGCGAGAATAATACGGGCCGTTTCCCCGTGGGGCTGGCGGTTATGCTGCGTGCCCTTTCCACATGGCTGTATGATGGCGACCCGCTGGCTCTTTTGGCTTTCGAACAGCCCCTTGCCGCCATCAAGCAGCGGTTGCAGGCGGGCGAGAGGGTTTTTGAAGACCTGATCACCTGCGCCCTGCTGGGCAACCCCCACCGGTCCACGGTGTTGCTGGTGCCGGATGAGCAGTTGCAGGAGGTGCGCCGCGCTCAGGAAGAAGGCCGGTTGGCGGCTGTACGTGCCGGGCTGGACGATGCCGGGCTGCGTCAGGTTGCGGAGCAGGCGGAAATGCTGCGTCTGGCTCAGGAGGCTCCGGACAGCCCGGAAGCGGTGGCTGCCATTCCCCGTGTGACCGTGCGCGATCTGCCGCCGGAGAATAAGCGCATCCCCTCTGCTACGGAAGAGCGGGCCGGTGTGCAGGTGATGACCCACGATCTTTCCACCGCAGGCATTGTGTACGCCGACCTTGCGCTGGACATGCGCGCCGTGCCGGACGATCTGCTCCCCCTTGTTCCCCTGCTTGCACGCTGCTTTACCGAGATGGGAACCACGCGGCGGGACTTTGTGGAACTGGGCATGCGTATTGCCGCCAAAACAGGCGGCATTGAGGGAGATACCCTTGTCACCACGGTGCTGGACAACCGTGCCCCGGTGGTGAAGCTGGTCATGCACGGCAAGGCCACGGTGGAGAACGCCGAAGCATTGTTCGGGCTGCTGGGCGAGGTGCTGCTGGAGACACGCCTTGACGACAGGGAGCGGTTCCGCTCCATGCTGCTGGAGGAAAAGGCCCGCGCCGAGGAGCAGCTTGTTCCTTCCGGGCACGCGGTGGTCATGTCGCGTCTGCGTTCACGGTTCAGCGTGGCCGGGTGGGTGGGAGAACTGACGGACGGCATTGCCGGATTGCAGTATCTGCGCGGGCTGCTGCCGCGCGTGGAGGCAGACTGGAGCGGCGTGCTGGCGCAACTGGAGCGGTTGCGCGCCATTTTGGTGCGTTCCAACGGTACGCTGCTGAATATTACCACCGACAGCGAGGGCTGGAAGCGCGTTGCTCCCCATGCTGAGGCGTTTCTGTCGTCCCTGCCGCGCCGTGACGTGCCCGATGCCCTTTGGGTTCCCGGTGCTCCGCAGGGAGATGAGGCCTTTGCCGTGCCTGCGCAGGTGAACTATGTGGGCAAGGCGGCGAACCTGTATGATCTGGGCTATGTGTATCATGGTTCGGCCAATGTGATTTTCAAGCATCTGCGCATGGGCTGGCTGTGGGACAAGGTGCGCGTGCAGGGCGGAGCATACGGTGTGTTTGCCGCTTTTGACCGTCTGAGCGGCACGCTGGCGCAGGTTTCCTATCGCGACCCGAACCTGATGAAGACACTGGAGGTGTATGACGCCTCCGCACAGTATCTGCGCAAACTTTCCCTGAGCACGGAAGAGCTGGAAAAGGCCATTGTGGGAGCCATAGGCGAACTGGATGCCCATCTGCTGCCCGATGCCAAGGGCGCGGCATCCATGACCCGGCACCTGACCGGTGACACCGATGACAGGCGCCAGCGCATGCGTGAGGAGATTCTGGGCACTACGCTGGATCGGTTTCATGCCTTCGGCGACCTGCTCGCAGAGGCTGCCGCACAGGGGGCGGTGTGCGTGCTTGGCGGTGCCGGAGTGCGGGAAGCCGCACGGGAAAACGACTGGAAGCTCACTGAACTTTTGTAGGCCATGCGGCATCTTGCCTGCATTGTTCCCCATATTGCGGTTTTGCCGCTATCGGGCTAGCATGCGGGCTACTGAACACTTCAGCCTGGACGGGAAGCATGAAAGAGCCAGCACAGGTTTTCACGGAGTATATTGCCAAGAACGGACTCAAGGTTACGCCGCAGCGGTTGCGCATTGTGGAGGTTTTTCTGCGGGAAGACGGGCACCTGACCACCGAGGAACTGTATGAGCGGGTGAAGAAGGTGGATAATACCGTGGGGCAGGCTACCGTGTACCGGACCATGAAGCTGCTGTGCGATTCCGGCATTGCCAAGGAAGTGCACTTTGGCGACGGGGTGGCGCGGTATGAGAAGAAATACGGCAGCGAACACCACGACCATCTCATTTGCGAGGCATGCGGCAAGAACCTGGAAGTTATGGATGAGCAGATTGAATTGCTGCAGGAGCAGTTGGCGGCCCGGCACGGGTTTGTGCTGACGAGCCACCGCATGTATCTGTATGGGGTGTGCGGCGACTGCCGGGGAAAGAAGTAGCTGGGCGGAAATACAATGAGGGTATCTGAAGCAGATAGCCGTGTTCCACGGGGGCGGAGCGGCGTTTGCGGGTATTCGTAATAGTGGTTTTTTGGGGCGGGCACGGGGTGCCCGCTTTTTTTGAATTGTATGGCGAGGGGGGGCAGTGACTTTTAGAAATGAACTGGATGTATGGGTGCTGGACCCTGTTATGGGCAACCGTATGTTGCTGGCGGCATGGGTGCGTTCGGAGGCGGACAATCTGGACATGCGGTTCCGGTTGCATGCGCTGGCGGATGCCGGAGAACTGTGCGCTGTTCCGCGTGGGCTGATACTGGCTTCCGGCGTTATTTCTGCATCGCACGCGCTTTCTCTGTTGTCGCCCGATTCATCCGGCTTGCCCGTCTCACCCGATTCACCCGACTCAGCCGGTCCAGCCGGCTCGCTTAACTCGCCCGAATTGTCTGAGCCTCCGCGGCAACGGGTGTCTCCCCGCATGTCCGGGTCGCAGTATGCGCCGGGTATGCCGGATGCTTCGAATGAGCAGGGCACACAGAGTGTGCAGGGGGTGCTTTGCGTGTATGGCTGTTCGGAAACGGATTGCGGTGTACATGTGCGGCTTTCAGAGCCTCCGGTGCATTTGCCGTGGCCCGTGCCGCGCAGGATGCTGCGCAGGCTTATGGCGGCGGCAGTCGTGATGGCAGCGCGGATGGCTCCTGCCGTGCCTGTCGGGCCAAATGGGCCAATCGGGCAGGTCGGGCAGGCCGGCGTGAAGGACGGGCCCGGCGAATCTGGCACGCAGGTCGTTGAAGTCGCCCCGGCTTTGTTCGGGCATCCTCTGCCTGCGGAACTGGGGGACTTTTCCGGCCGGTTGAGGCAGGCGCTGCAGGAACTGCACGATGGATGTGACGCCGCATTGCAGGAAGAAGACTGCCCAAAGGGTGAACGCACGGCCCACACGCTGAAGGGGACGGCCATGTCCTTCGGGCAGTTGGTGCTGGCAGAGGCGGCGGATGCGCTGCAGGATGCCTTTGCCGTTGAGGATATGGCAGAGGCGGCGTGGTGGCTGCGTGTAGTGGGGCGGCTGTGCGGCGCGGG
>CAYRLL010000001.1:21998-62653 GCA_964425115.1 uncultured Desulfovibrio sp.
GCGCCGGTTCTCAATGTCCGGCTCAATATCCGGTCAGGGCGGGGTGTCCATGAGGCCGTTATCCATTGCCACGGCGACAAGGTCGGCTGTGGAACTGGCGGCAAGTTTTTTCTTCAGGTTGGCCTTGTGCTTTTCCACGGTCTTGTGGCTGATGCACAGCAGCTGGGCAATACTCTTGTTGCCCCTTCCGGCGGCAATGAATTTGAGAACCTGCTGTTCCCGTTCGGTGAGGCTTTCCAGCGGGCCTTCCTGCGGAATGCCGCCGCCTTTGCGGTATTGTTCCACAAGGTGGCTTGAGATGTCCGGGCTGATGTAGCTTTTGCCGCTAAGAACGGTGGAGATGGCTTTGACCAGATCTTCGCAGTTGGCGCGTTTGAGGATGTAGCCGTCTACTCCCGCATTAAGGGCCTTGAAGAACATTCTGTCTTTGCTGTCTGCCGTAAGGGCGATGATTCTGGTCTTGGGCAGGCTCTTTTTTATGCGCCGTATGGCGTCCGGCCCGTCCATGTTGGGCATGTGCAGGTCCATGAGCACAACATCCGGCTTCAGGCTTTCCGTCAGTTGCACCGCCTGCAGGCCGTCTGCCGCTTCTCCGGTCACCGAGTATCCTTCCTGCGCGGACAGCAGGGCGCGCAAACCCTCCCTGACAATTTCAAGATCTTCCGCAATGAGGATGGAAATGCTCATGCACACGTCCGTTCGGGGCAGGCTATCGGTGAAGGAATGGGCTTGCCGCAGGGCTGTGGGCGGCAGTGTGACCAATCTTGCGTCAGTATGGAGAAATGGGGACGGAATGTAAAGACTTCAGGATGCGGGAAAGGGGGAAAACCCTACCGTGAAAAGTGGGGTTTTGCCTAATATCTTTTCTTTTGGCATTGCTCCATAGTGCATTTGTCCGGACAGACTGCCGAGCATAAAAAATGTATGCAACGGGTGCGCTGTCCTCTACAGGACATTGTATGTTGGCACGCTTCATTTTTATGAAGCATCCAGGGGGCGATCCGAAATTCCGCATAACTCGTGCTCAGGCATGGAGATGTACGGAATTCTACGAGGGAGCGGCGTATGCCGCTCCTTTGTTTTTCATGCAGGCGCTTGGTGTATGCTGTGTGCCGCGTGCCGGAAGGTGCAGAGTGTATGGAGCCATGCCTTGTTTTTCACAGTTTACCTGTGTGATGTATTGCATTTTGTATGTGAAAGTACATATTGATTGCGCATAAGCTGTTTTTGCGTACAGGAAACTGTTGTCAGGCATGAAGCCAGCAACGTACGCCATGCTCCGGTGCGGGAAAAAAGAGGGGCGGTTCTTTTGTGGCGCAGGGGGCGAACGCCCTGTCGCAGCGGTCGCTGAATTTACAGCCTGAGGGCAGGGCATGGAGAGGCGGCACAGTGCCGGGAATGGTTTGCAGCGGAGTGCGGGGAGCAGCGGCGGAGAGACAGGTGTGTTGTGGCCCGTGCCCGGCGTCATGTTCTGAACGGTGCGAGGTTTTGTGCTCTGCGGCGTTCAGGTGTCTGTTACCCACAGGGCTGTCAACGGGGCTGCCTGTGGGGCTGCCTATGGGACTGCCGGGCTGCCGGACAGGTGAGGGCAATGTGGGAATGGACCGCAGAAGCCCCTGCGTGTAGGGGTGCAGCGGGTTGGCGAAAAGGTCGGCCACCGGGCTTTGTTCCACAACGCGTCCGGCGTACATGACGATGACGTCTTCCGCCGATTCCGCCACCACGCCGAGGTCGTGGGTGATGAGCAGGAGGGCAGAGCCCGTCTCCCGCGAGAGGGTGTTCATGAGGTCGAGAATCTGGCCCTGAATGGTTACATCCAGCGCGGTGGTGGGCTCGTCCGCAATGATCAGTCTGGGCGTGCAGGCAAGGGCGATGGCGATCATCACGCGCTGGCGCATGCCGCCGCTCATCTGGTGCGGGAATTCGCGGGCCCGCTGTTCGGGCGATGGAATGCCCACCTGCCGCAGCAGGTCCACAGCCTCATCCCACGCCTCTTTTCTGCCGAGTTTTTTATGCAGCCGGATGACCTCCGCCACCTGGTCTCCCACCCGGAACACCGGGTTCAGCGAGGTCATGGGTTCCTGAAAAATCATGGAGATGTCGTTGCCGCGCACGGTACGCATATCCTTTTCCGGCAGGGCGAGCAGGTTTTTGCCGTTGAACAGCACCTCGCCGCGGGTGGTCTCTCCGGCCGGGTGGGGCAGCAGGCGCATGATGGAAAGGGCCGTCACGCTTTTGCCGCAGCCCGACTCGCCCACCAGACCCAGTGTGCGGCCGGGGCGCAGGGAAAAGCTGACATCATCCACGGCGGTGACAGTACCCTTGGAGGTGTGGAAAACGGTGGTGAGACCGCGCACGTCCAGCAGCGGGACAGACGTTGTCTGCGCCTCCGGATGAGGGGTGCCGTCCGAAGCGGTGTCGGGTACGGGGGACGGTATCTGTTCCATGGGCAGGGTACGCTCCTTGTTCCGCGCTGTGCATTTTTGCGTGGGCTTTCCTGTGCGGGCACTGCGCAGCCGGTTTGTGCTCTTGTGCCTGTACCGGGCGGAATGTGCAAGGCCTTGCGGGAGAGGGGCGGAAGGCAGCCCTGCGGGGGAGTTTTCAAAACGGACGTCCTTAACGGCCGGAAAAAGGTGTGATTTGTCCATACGAAGTTGACAAAGTGGCGATATTGAAGAGAGATTGGGCTTCCGGCAGAGCCGCTGGCGGAATGGCCGCGCGGCAGGCTATACGGAACCCTTCCCCCTATGACCCCGGTTGCCATCATGGATCTTTCCAGTTTTCTGCAATATCTGTTCTCCGGTCTCACCGTGGGGGCCACGTATGGCCTGACGGGGCTGGGCTTTACCATCATATTCAATACCACAGGCGTTATTAATTTCGCACAGGGCGAGTTTGTGATGCTGGGGGGTATGCTGGCAGTGGCGTTTCAGGCGCTGCTGGGGCTGCCGCTTCCTGTATCCGTGGTTCTTGCGGTGCTGGGGGCAACGCTTACAGGCGCGGTGGTGGAGCGGCTGGCCATACGCCCTGTCCGCACGGCACCGCACATAAACCTCATCATCATCACCATAGGCGTATCCATTCTCATCCGCAGCCTTGTGATGCTGCTGTGGGACAGGGACACCCATACCCTGCCGCATTTTTCCGGTACCGAGCCCATTACCGTGGGCGGGGCCACGCTTATGCCGCAGAGCCTGTGGATTCTGGGTATAACCGCGCTGGTGCTGGTGGCGTTGCGGGCGTTTTTCAGCAGGTCTATCTTCGGCAAGGCCATGCTGGCGTGTGCGCATCAGCGCAAGGCAGCATGGCTGGTGGGGATAGGCGTGGAGCAGATGGTGCTGCTCTCGTTCATGATTTCCGCGTTTGTGGGGGCCGTGGGCGGCGTCATCCTTGCCCCCATGACCATGACCGCCTTTGACGTGGGTATTCTGCTGGGGCTGAAGGGGTTTGCGGCCTGCATTCTCGGCGGACTGGGCAATCCCTTCGGCGCGGCGGCGGGGGGACTTGTGCTGGGCGTTCTGGAATCCTTCGGGGCGGGGGTCATTTCCTCTGCGTACAAGGACGCCTTTGCTTTCATCATCCTGCTGTTACTGCTGTTCGTGCGTCCTTCGGGCCTGTTCGGCAAGGCTGAGGTGAAGCGCGTATGACCTGTGCCGCGTCCCGTTTTTCCGTGCCTGTGCGCTACCGCTCGCTGGCGTCTGTCTCGGCCTTTTTCGTCTGCCTGCTGGCCATGCCGTATGTGCTGCCCAACCCCTACTACGTGAGCACGCTCACCCTTGCCTGCATTAACGCCATTATCGTGGTGGGGCTGAATCTGCTGCTGGGATTCGCCGGTCAGATATCGCTGGGGCACGCCGCCTTTTACGGCATAGCTGCCTATGCCACGGGCATTGTCACGGCCACGTACGGCCTGCCCATGGAGGCGGCGTTTTTCATCGCCGTGGGGCTGACGGGGCTGGTGGCGCTGCTGGTGGGTATTCCCACGCTTAAACTTACCGGACATTATCTGGCCATGGGCACGTTGGGCTTCGGGATCATCGTCTTTATCTTCCTGAACGAATCCATTGAGCTTACGGGCGGACCCTCCGGCATGGTGGGCATTCCGCGCCTTGCCCTGTTCGGGTATGAGTTCTGGTCAGATAACGCTTATTTCTATCTGGTTTCCGCCGTGCTGTGCTGCATACTGCTGCTGTCGCTGAATCTTATCCGTTCCCGGTTCGGCAGGGCGCTCAAGGCCATACATACCAGCGAGAAGGCTGCCATGTGCATGGGCGTGGATATTGCCCGGTACAAGCTGGCGGTGTTTGTGCTCTCCGCGCTGTACGCGGGGGTGGCGGGTTTTCTGTATGCGCACTATCTGGGGTTTGTGGCGCCTTCTTCCTTCGGGTTCCATTTTTCCGTGCAGCTCATCGTGATGGTGGTGCTCGGAGGCATGGCTTCCGTGTGGGGAGCGGTGGCCGGGGCGGTTTTTCTTACCGTGCTGCCTGAGTTTCTGCGCGTGTTTGAAACCATTGAACCGCTCATCTATGGCGGCATTCTGGTACTGAGCATGATGTTTATGCCCAAGGGGCTTGCGGGTGGCGCGGAAATGCTGTGT
The DNA here is from genome assembly GCA_964425115.1 of uncultured Desulfovibrio sp. GTDB lineage: Bacteria > Desulfobacterota > Desulfovibrionia > Desulfovibrionales > Desulfovibrionaceae > Halodesulfovibrio. Next base: position 26,596 of record CAYRLL010000001.1, read on the forward strand.
CGCCGTTTGAGACGGTGGGGCGCGGGGAGTCGCGGTCCGGCCGGTACCCCGGAAGCCGGAACGGAAAAGGGAGCGCCGGCTGGTGGCACGCATGACGGGGATGCTTCGCGGGGAGGTTCCGATGGCTGATACGCTGCTGCGTTGCTCAGACATTTCCGTGAGCTTCGGGGGGGTGAAGGCCCTTGCCGGCGTATCATGCGGACTGGAACAGGGGCGCATTACCTCCATTATAGGGCCCAACGGCGCGGGAAAGACCACGTTGCTGAACGTGATAACCGGCATGGTATCCAGCGAGGGCGGAGGCATTCTTCTGCGCGGCGACGATGGCGCATCCGCAGGGCAGGGCAGGGGGAAAGACTTTTCCCGGAACACGGAGCAGTGGGAGGATATGGGGTTGCTGCCCCCCTTCCGCCGGGCAATGCGCGGGATTATGCGCACGTTTCAGAATCTGGAAATTTTTACCAATATGAGCGTGCTGGAAAACGTGATGGCGGGCAGGCACCGCAAGGGCGGCTACAGCGTTGCGGACGCCTTTTTCAAGACACCGCGCTACCGCCGTGAGGAACGCGAGGCCGAAGCTGCCGCCATGCGCGCGCTTGAGTTCGTGGGGCTGGCGGACATGGCGCATATGCCCGCAGGCGAGATGGCCTATGGCAACCAGCGGTTGCTGGAGATTGCGCGGGTGGTGGCGGCGGAGCCTGTGCTGCTTCTGCTGGATGAACCGGCAGCAGGACTGAATATGCGCGAAACCCAGCAGCTTGGCGCGCTTATACGCCGTGTGCGGGATGAACTGGGCATAACCGTGGCACTGGTGGAACACGACATGGAACTGGTTATGGATATCAGCGACCGCATTGTGGTGCTCTGTTTCGGCGAGGTGCTGGCCACGGGCACGCCGCTGGAGATTCAGCGCAACCCTGCCGTTATTGCCGCCTATCTTGGTGATGACGATGGTGACGGGGATGTCGGAAACGCGCAGGCCTGCGCGGGAGGAAACTGACATGCTGCGGTTGCGGAACGTGGACCTTGCCTACGGGCGCATTCAGGCTGTGCGGCGGGTTTCGCTGCATGTGGGGGCCGGGGAGATTGTGGCCCTTATCGGGGCCAACGGCGCGGGAAAAACCACCCTGCTTACGGCCGTTTCCGGTTTGATGCGGCCTGCGGGCGGCGTTATGGAATTTGACGGCGGCGACCTGACGCGCATGCAGCCGGACGCCATTGTGCGGGCCGGTATATCCCATGTGCCGGAAGGACGGCTGGTGTTCGGCCCCATGACCGTGGAGGACAATCTGCTGCTCGGCTCCTTTTCAAGACGCCGGTTCGGAAGGCGGCTGGACGTGCGGGACGAGCTGGACCGGATGTACGCCATGTTTCCACGCCTTCACGAGCGGCGGGCGCAGGCGGCGGGTACGCTTTCCGGCGGGGAACAGCAGATGCTGGCCATTGCCCGGGCGCTTATGGCAAAGCCGCGCATGCTGCTGCTGGATGAACCGGGCATGGGGCTGGCTCCCACGGTAACGAAGGAGATATTCCGGCACATTGTGGAACTGCGGGATGCCCTGGGCCTGACCGTGCTGCTGGTGGAGCAGAACGCGCGCGCGGCCCTGCGCATAGCCGACCGGGGCTATGTGCTGGAGACGGGACGCATCATTCTGCAGGGACCGGCGGAGGAACTGCTGGCCAACAGGGATGTGCAGCGCGCCTATCTTGGCCGTGATCTTGACCGGGAAACCCAGCCTGAAAGGGCGGAATGACCGAGGTGACGCATATGTTTTTTGAGCAGGACAAAGAGTGCATGCCGCGTGAGGCACTGGAACAGCTGCAGCTTGAGCGGTTGCAGGCCACCTTGAGCCGGGTGGCGCGCAGCGTGCCCCTGTATCGCAGGCGGTTTGCGGAGCACGGCGTGGACCCGGACGATTTCCGCTCGCTGGAGGATCTGCAGCGTCTGCCGTTTACCACCAAGCAGGACATCCGCGATAACTATCCCTACGGGCTGTTTGCCGTGCCCCTGCGCGACGTGGTCCGGCTGCATTCGTCATCGGGCACCACGGGAAAGCCCATCGTTGTGGGGTATACCGGGAATGACCTGAACAGATGGTCGGCCATGGTGGCGCGGATTCTGGTCATGGGCGGGATATGCCGGGACGACGTGGTGCAGATAGCCTTTCACTACGGCATGTTCACGGGCGGGTTCGGGCTGCACGCGGGCGCGGAACGGCTGGGGGCTTCCGTCATTCCCAGTTCCGGCGGCAATGCCCGCAAGCAGGTCATGATCATGCAGGACTACCGGACCACGGCCCTGTGCTGCACGCCGAGCTATGCCTTGCACTTGGCGGACACCATGGAGGAGATGGGGGTGAACCCCAACGCCCTGCATCTGAAGCGGGGGCTGTTTGGCGCGGAAGCGTGGTCTGAGGCCATGCGGGAAGAGATTCAGGAGCGCCTGAAAATTACGGCTACGGATAATTACGGCATCTCCGAGGTCATGGGACCGGGGGTGGCGGGCGAATGCCTTGTCCGGCAGGGGCTGCATGTGAATGAGGATCATTTCCTCTTCGAGATCGTGCATCCCGAGACGGGAGAGCCTGTGCCGGACGGCGAGGTGGGGGAACTGGTTATAACCACCCTGACCAAAGAAGCCTTTCCCATGGTGCGCTTCCGCACCGGCGACCTGACCCGCATGATAGCGGAACCCTGCTCCTGCGGGCGCACCTTCCGCCGCATTGCCCGCATTATAGGGCGCACGGACGACATGCTTATCATACGGGGGGTAAACGTGTTTCCGTTGCAGGTGGAATCTATCCTCTTCGGCATGGAGGGGGCGGAGCCGCATTACCAGATAGTTCTGGAGCGCGAGGGCAGGCTGGATACGGCCACGGTGTTTCTGGAGGTTTCCGAGAATCTGCTGTTTGACCGCATGCGCGTGGCGCGTGAAGCACTGGAGCAGATTAAACGGCGGCTTGCCTCGGAACTGGGTGTTTCCATGGAGGTGGTCTTTGTGGGGCGCAAGACGCTGGAGCGGACGGAAGGCAAGATTCGCAGGGTGGTGGACAGGCGGCAGCTATGAGTCGCCGGAAGTGTCGATGCCGCGTCGTAGCGGATGCGTCTGCTATTCTGCCTTTGTCTCAAGGCGCGCCATAAGGGGCTGCCCCTGACAGTGGAGTGCGGCTTGGTGTAGATTGCGTCTTGGTGAATACTGCGTCTTGGCTATGATTTTTTGAACGGCCCGCGAAGCGACGTTGCAAACCGTCGTTGCGCGGGCCGGAATTTTCTCCGGAAAAGGATGCTGAAATGTGATGCAGGTCAAACCATCCGGCAGAATGAGAATTAATTTCATTTTGTCGGCAGGGGAACTTGACATTCAATTTCAACTGGAATAGTCCAGAGGGACGTTTTCGGAGGATTTTTTATGGCTTGTTGCACGTTGGATAAAATTCCCGCGGGGTGCAGGGCGACCATCAAGGGGGTTTGCGGATGCCGCAAGTCCCGTGGAAGGCTTTGCGCCATGGGGCTTACGCCCGGAACCGTGGTGGAGGTGTGTGCTCCGTGCAGTGTGCGGGTTCGCGAATCCTGCCTTGCCCTCGGACGCGAGATGGCGGGACTTGTTACCTGTGAACCTCTTGAAAACGAGCCTCGCCCCGGCTGCGCATCAGCCGATGCGGTGGGGTTGTAACCGGCTTTTTCCGTCACCGGAGAGAGCAGGGAGGCTGATATGTGGGATACACTTGCGGTTATCCTTATAGTTTCCGTGGCCGCCATATATCTGGTGCGGCGGTATGTGCGACGTGACGGTTCTGGTGGCTGCGGCTGCGGTGGTTCGGGCTGCTGCGGGTCTGGTGGCCAAACGAAGGACGGTCAGGCGAAAAATGGCGGGCTGAAGCGTTTTGACGGGAATTCCGGCAAGACGGATGCAGCGCCTTCAGGCTCTTGCGGCTGCGGCGGCAAGGGCGGCTGCCATTAGAGGGGGCGGTCTCAAGGGCAGGGTTGCCTTACTCCGAAAACGTGATGCACAACGTGCATTTTTTTTGGCAACCTGAATGAGATCGACTATCAACATCATTTTCAAAATCACCCAAAGGGATTGGTCTGCCATGCGGCAGTCATGACCGCATATGAGGAAACGCTATGTCTACTGTCATTCCCCTGAGGAAGATGGAAGTCGGGCAGAAGGCCCGGATACAGACCGTTACGGCACACGGTGAACTCGGGCGCAGAATTCGTGACATGGGACTCATTCCCGGTGCGGAGGTGGAAGTGACCGGACGCGCGCCCCTGCAGGACCCCGTGGCTTTGCGGCTTACCGGGTTCACGCTTTCACTGCGCAATAACGAGGCCGACTACATCACGGTGGAAGTTCTGTAGAACGGGCACGCCCAAGCAACCTGAGGGAAGGAAATCATGTCCAAAAAAATTACCATTGCCCTTGCCGGTAACCCCAACTCCGGCAAGACAACAGCATTTAACGCCATAACCGGGGCACGCCAGCATGTGGGCAACTATCCCGGCATAACCGTGGATAAGAAAGAGGGCACCGCCGTTGTGGACGGGCAGACGGTGCACGTGATTGACCTGCCGGGCACGTATTCGCTGAGCGCCTATACCATGGAAGAAGTGGTGGCCCGCAACGTAATCGCGGATGAACGGCCCGACATGGTTGTGGACGTGCTCAATGCAGGTGCGCTGGAACGCAACCTGTATCTGGCTGTGCAGCTTATGGAGATGGGGGCTCCGCTGACCCTTGCCCTGAACATGATGGACGAGGCGAAAAAGCAGGGCATGCGTATTGACGTGCAGAAGCTGCAGAGCCTGCTCGGTGTTCCTGTGGTGGAAACCGTGGCACGTGTGGGCGAGGGGATGGACAACCTCATGCGCACGGCCATGGAACATGCGCGGGAAAAAGCAGGAAAGCCGTGGGAGCCTCTGGTGATTTCCTACGGTTCCGACCTTGATCCGGTTCTGGATGAGATGGTGGCCCTGATCAGTAAGGAACAGTTCCTTGCCGACCGCTATCCCGCCCGCTGGGTGGCTTTGAAGTATCTTGAGAATGACGAAGAGATACAGCGCATAGGTAAGCCTTTTGGTGCCGTGGCAACCGAACTGGAGACGCGCGCCCGTGAAGTGGCGGAGCACCTGGAAGCCACGCTCAAGACCTACCCCGAAGCTGTTATCGCGGACTACCGTTACGGATATATTTCTTCTCTGCTGAGGCAGGGAGTGGTTTCCCGTCTGAATGAACTGGAAGACCGTCTTGCCACTTCCGACAAGATGGACCAGATACTTACCCACAGGATGCTCGGTCCCATGATCATGCTGGGGCTGCTGTTCCTCATCTACCAGATCACCTTCACCATTGGTGAAGTGCCCATGGGCTGGCTGGAATCCTTCTTTGGCTGGCTGAACGAGACTGTTTCTGACGCCATGCCCGACGGTCTGCTGAAGTCGCTTATCGTTTCCGGCATCATCGACGGCGTGGGCGGCGTTATGGGCTTTGTGCCCCTGATCATGTTCATGTTCCTGCAGATAGCCTTCCTTGAAGACAGCGGGTACATGGCGCGCGTGGCCTACATGCTGGACAGGGTGTTCCGCTTCTTCGGGCTGCATGGCTGCTCCGTTATGCCGTTTATCGTATCCGGCGGCATTGCAGGCGGCTGCGCTGTTCCCGGCGTTATGGCAGCGCGTACCCTGCGCAGCCCCAAGGAAAAGCTGGCAACCCTGCTCACGGCTCCTTTCATGGCCTGTGGCGCGAAGCTGCCTGTGTTTCTGCTCATTGTGGGTGTGTTTTTCTCTGAGAATCAGGCGCTGGTCATGTTCCTGCTCACGCTGGCAGGATGGGCTTCCGCGCTGCTGGTTTCCAAGTTGCTGCGCTCCACGATCATTAAAGGCGAGCCCACCCCGTTTGTCATGGAACTTCCGCCCTATCGCGTACCTACCTTCCGCGGACTGCTCATTCATACGTGGGAGCGTACGTGGCAGTACATCAAGAAAGCCGGTACCGTCATTCTGGCCATATCCATTCTGCTGTGGCTTGCCATGACCTTCCCCCAGCTTTCCGAAGAGCAGATGGCCCCGTTTGAGGCCCGTCAGGCAGAGATTACCGCGCTGATAGAAGCAAATGCGGGAGCGGATGAAGCCGCCGCTACTGGAGCGTCCACTGAAGTAACTGGTGAAGCAACCGGTGAAGCAACTGGTGAAGAACAGGGCGCGGATGCCGGTGTGCTGGCAGCAGAAGGCGAGACAGCCGTTTCTGAAGTTGATATGGAAGCTCTGGAAGAGGAACGGGCGGAGATTGAAAACGCTATAAGCGAGGCCGGGCTGCGCAACTCCGTTGCGGGCCGGGTGGGCATTGCCCTTGAGCCTGTGACGAAGTGGGCTGGCTTTGAGTGGCGGACCAACATAGCTCTGGTGGGTGGTTTTGCCGCCAAGGAAGTTATTGTTTCCACGCTGGGTACCGCCTATTCGCTGGGCGAAGTGGATGCGGAAGAAGCGCAGCCCCTTGCCGAACGCATAGCCAACGACCCGCACTGGACACATGCCAACGCTGTTTCCCTGCTGCTCTTCGTGCTGCTGTACGCCCCGTGCTTTGTCACGGTGGTCGCCATCAAGCAGGAGTCCGGTTCATGGAAGTGGGCTCTCTTCTCCACCGTGTTCAACACCGCCTTCGCGCTGGTGGTGGCCGTGGCTGTGTACCAGATAGGTTCCCTGTAACAGCAATGTAGAGAGTTGGATTCAGGGCCGCCGTTCCGGGAAGGAGCGGCGGCCTTTTTGCATGGGACGAGGGGCGTCAGCGCGGTTTTTTGAGACCGAATTTGCGTATGCGTGATTGCAGGGTGGTGGGCGGAATGCCGAGAAGCTCTGCTGCGCCGCCGGCTCCCTGAACCCGCCAGTTGCAGGCGGTGAGGGCGCGCAGCAGGTTTTCGCGCTGCAGCTCATCCATCTGGGCATCGGTGAAGATGGCGGAATCTGCCGGGAGAGGGGTGCCTGTAGTGGCGGCTGCGGCTGGCGTGACGGCAAGCCCCGTGGAGACCGGGCTGCCAGCCTCCGGCTGGGAGAAATCCAGCCTGCCGCTGTGCGACATGATGAGGGCGCGTTCGATAACGTTTTGCAGTTCGCGCACGTTGCCGGGCCAGTCGTAGGCCTGAAGCTGCTGGATGTGGCGGTAGTGCAGCTTGGGCTCAGGAATGTTCAGCCGCCGGGACGCATTGGCGATAAAGTGGTGGGCAAGAACCGGTATGTCATCAAGCCGTTCGCGCAGGGGCGGGTTGCGGATGGGAAAGACGGACAGACGGAAATAGAGATCCTGCCGGAAGAGACCGGCATCCACGTCTGCGGCGAGGTCGCGGTTTGTGGCGGCGATGATGCGCACGTCCACCTTGCGGGCCCGGTCATCGCCTATGGGTTCGAAGGTGCCTTCCTGCAAGACGCGCAGCAGTTTGCCCTGCAACTCCAGAGGTATTTCGCCCACCTCGTCCAGAAAGAGGGTGCCGCCGTCTGCCATGAGGAAACGGCCGGTCCGGTCGCGTACGGCACCGGTGAAGGAGCCTTTGACGTGGCCGAAGAATTCGCTTTCGAACAGTTCGTGGGGTATGGCGGAACAGTTTACGCGGACAAGCGGGCCTGTGCGGCGGTGGGAACGGGTGTGGATGGCCTCTGCCAGAAGCTCCTTGCCCGTGCCTGACTCACCGAGAATGAGCACGGTGGCGTCTGTGGGGGCCACCACTTCTATCTGTTCCATCACCTTGTTCAGGGCAGCGGAGTTGCCCACGATATGGTCATCCGCATGGGCTGTGCGCACGGCACGCCTGAGGTGTTCGTTTTCCAATTCCAGTTCGCGGCGCAGGGCCTGGATTTCTTCAAAGGCTGCGGCGTTGGCAAGGGCGGCTGCCAGCGAGTCTGCATAAATCTTGTGCATCTTGCGGTGCATAAGCAGCATGTCTGCCTGCTCGCCTGTCATGGGCCTGTCGTAGAAAACGGCCATGACGCCCAGAAGCTCATCCTTGTGCATGATGGGAAAGGCGGAATAGGCGTGGTAGCCGTGCTCCACGGCCCAGTAGGGGCGTTGCCATTCATCTGCCGAAGCGGCGAAGGTGGGTTCGCCCGCCGTGCACGGGCCGAGAAGCGGGTCTGAGAAGGGAACGAGGTCATACGTGCCTTCCGGGTGACGCCAGAGCGACGGACGCGGCCTGCCCATGCCGGAATAGGCCATGAGGCGGAGTTTGCGGTCGGCTCCGGGCTTGCTGTGCTCCGATGTGCCGGTTATGCGCTGCGAGGCAACGATCCACAGGCCGCCGAAGACCACGTGCTTGCCTCTGTAGGTGCGTTTGGTAAGGCGCAGGATGCCGTCTATGGTTCTTTCGCGGGCGATGCCCAGCATGAGATCCAGAAAAGGGCTTACGTCTATGCTGTGCAGAGTGGGAACCAACTGCGGGTCCGGCTGGCCGAGCTGCTGCCTTGCGGAGTGCCCCCGGTGGACGGCTGCGGGTGCCGGCGATGGTGAAGCGCCTGATGGTGTCGCAGGCGAATCTGGCGGGAGGGTGCTGTTGGACATGGATGCTCCGTGCGGGAGAATTACGATTTTTCGTTACGATAATTCGTAGTATACGAAATTTCGTAGCGTGTCCAGCCGGACAGGATGAGCGCAAACAGGCACCGGGCGCGGATTTGCGGGCAGCGGTCCCTTTGGCACGGCGTATGCTACTGCGTACGATAACAAACGGTCTTATGTCCGTGTGGTCCCTCGCTTCGCGGACTTTGATTCAGTCGCTTCATTTTGGCAAGCCCCCTGAGATTCCCCTCTCAGGGGGTTTGTCCGTTTTGGGCAGACGACAGCGGGGTAAAGGAGCGGGTTGCGTTCCGATATGCTCTGCCCTATGGTGCATGGAAGACTTGGGGGGAACGAGGGCACTGGAATGGAAGAGTGCGTATTTGCCTACGGCAAGGGTGAGACGGAGCAGGCGGAAAGGATACTGGCGGAACGCTTCAGGCACGCGGGGACGGAACACCCGTTGCTGACGTGGCTGTATGATGAGGCGCGCATCCGGCTGCTGCCGGTGTGCGGGTGCGACGCATGCGCGCCGGAAGCGGTGAATCCTCTGCGGTCCAGAGAGGTGTTGCCCAAGCTGGTATCGCCTCCTGCGGTTTCAGCCGGTGAGGAATCATTTGAAGTCATTGCCGCAAGCGTAAAGCTGCCCGCCATGCCGCAGGTGTTCCACGAACTGCAGAGCCTTATCGAACGCGACGATGCCACCGTGGATGAACTGGGAAGGGTGATCAGCCTTGACCCCAAAATGACCAGTTCCATTCTGCGGCTGGTAAACAGCGCCTTGTTCAGCTTCCGGTCCTCCATCGATACTGTTTCGCGGGCGGTGGCGGTGCTGGGAACGCGGCAGATTTCCACCCTTGCACTGGGAACACTCATGCTCGGGTTGTTCAGGGAGCGACCGCCGGAATGCATCAATCTGGAAGTGTTCTGGAAGCATTCCATCGCCACGGGCATGACCGCCCGGAGCATTGCCCGTATCGCCGGAAGGGATAATCCGGAGAAATACTTCGTAGCGGGACTGCTGCATGACATGGGCTGGCTGGCATTGTGCTGCACCCAGCCCGGCATGGCGCAACGGGTGCTGGACGTGGTGGAAACGCGACGGTGTATCTTTCCTGAGGCAGAGCGCCATGTCATGGGATTTGACCATGCCCGGCTTGGGGGCAGGATATTTGAGAAATGGAATTTTCCTCCCAATCTGGTGGCAGCGGTGCTGCATCACCACACACCTTCGCGCTGCACCGAGCATGACGAGCCTGCCATAGTGCATGTGGCGGATACGGTGGTGAAATCGCTGGGGCTGGGGGCGGTGGCGGATGCCCGGGTGCTTCCGCTGGACCCTGCCGCATGGGATATGCTGGGTATGGAGCCGCAGGCACTCAGCGGGGTTCTGGCTTCGCTGGAAGGAGAGCTGGATCAGGTCTGCCGTGCCCTGCTCATGCCGGACGCAGGGATGCCAGCACGGACGTGAGCCGCTGCCACGCCGCCTGTTCCCGTACCTGCATGCGCAGGAACCCGGGAGGCATGCCGGGAATGTTGTCGCACACCCGCACCAGAACGGCGTGTTCCAGAAGCCGGGCATAGACTTCCGCAGCCCGGCCGGGTTGCCGCAGCCGTGCCGTGATGAAGTTGACTCCCTGAAAAATCCTGTCAGCCATGAACAGGCCTGTTTCCGCAAGCGCGGCGGCAAAGGCCGCACGTTCGCGGCGCATGTCGCTAAGTCGCGCCCGGTAAGCTGGCAGAGCCTTTCGCTCATCCATGAAAGCCAGCCCTGCCTGCTCCGCAAAGGCGGAGACCGTCCACGGTGTTTTGCCCTCTCCCAGCCGCCGTGTGAGTGGTTCCGAGCTTACGGAATATCCCAGCCGCACTCCTGTGCAATAGAAAAACTTGGTGAAGCTCTGCACCGTGACAAGCTCTGTCTGTTCGGGCAGCAGGGGCCTGTAGGCGGCATGACGGTTGGCTGCGTATTCGGGCAGCCCCCAGAGAAATTCGGCGTAGGTGTTGTCTATCACAACGGTCCGGGCGCGCACGGCACCGAGGATATCCGCCATGTTTTCGTATGTGACGCAGGCGGGGTTGTTGGGGGAGCAAATAATCGCCATATCCGCCGGGTGTTCCGCAAGCAGGGTGAGTTCGCGGCCGGTGCAGGCAAAACCGTGTTCTTCCCGGCAGGGGATGAGGGTGTATTCCACGCCGAACGCCTCGCATGCCCGCACGTATTCCGAAAAAATGGGAGCCAGCAGCACGGCGGTGCGCGGGCGAAGCTGCTGCACGGTCAGAAAGATATTCTCGGAGGAGCCGTTGCCTACCAGAACGGATGCCGGGGAAACCTGCTCGTGCGCCGCAATCCGTTCCCGCAGGGCGGAACACCATGTGTCGGGGTAGTGCCGGTAGGGGTAGGGAATGGCTTCCAGAATGACACGGGTGAGATCGTCGCACAGCGAATTGGCGTTGCTGGAAAAATCGAGAATGGCATCCGGGGCAACGCCGAGACGGCGGGCCAGCCGGTACACCTCGCCGCCGTGTGCGCCCTGCGCTTCATGGGGAACGCTGCTGCCGGCGGGGGTGTGACGGTCAGGTGTTTTGCGGGGCCGGTTGTCTGCCATGTGCGAATCTCTGCTGAGCGTGCCGTGCGGAACGGTTGAGGGACGCGCGTTCCGTTTAGCCTGCGCGTCCTGTCGGGTTATACCGGGAGCAGTTTTCTGGCCGCAAGCAGGTTGCGGTAGATGGATTCCATGTTGTCTGCCCGGTTGGCGATGGAGAAAAGAGGCGCACGGGCCTTGCTGTTGGCTGCCCAATGCTCCCGCGCCGTTGCGCTGCCGCGCATTTCTGCCATGGCCTGCGCCATGGCTTCCGGGGAATCCGGCGGAATCAGTATGCCGCAGTCGGCAAGCAGTTCGCCCACGCCGCCTACGTCTGTTGCGACCGAAGGCAGGCCCATGCGGATGGCCTCCAGCAGCGTGTTGGGCATGGATTCGGAGCGCGATGGCAGCACGAAGGCATTCATGATGTTCAGGTAGTCCGCCACATGTTCCGTGTGTTCAATCATGCGCACGTCTTTTTCCACACCAAGTTCCGCCGCGAGGGTTCCCCATTGCGAGGGCGAAACACCCACCATGACCAGTGAGGTATTGGGCATGCGGGCCGCCGCGAATGCCCGCAGGAGAATATCTGCTCCCTTGACCGGGTTGTTGCCTGCCACCGTGCCGAATATGAAACGTGATTCGGGGATATGCAACTGCGCCCGCATGTCCGGCGCGGGAGTGTGCGGAACCGTGCGCGCATCCGGGATGCCGTTGTACACCACATGCAGCCGGGTACTGCCCACGCCGCACCGGGCCAGCACCTCGGCGCAGGCCTGCGAATTGACGGCAAAGGCACCGATGCCCGGCGACCAGTAGGGAAGAGGGTTGCCCGGTTTGTAGACCACGCCGCGGTGGGCGACACAGACAACCCCGCGCGAACGCCACAGGAGGCCCCACCATGCCGCCTTTTTGACCGCCTTGTTGTGGAACGCATGGAACACGGCAGGAGCAGCTTTGCCTGAGGCAGAGGGAAACGCCGCCTCGATGGCTGCGCGCCAATGCCGGGGGCGCCCGGGCAGGTCGGCCCACGTTATGGACGGATCCAGTGAGCGCAGGGTGGAGTCTGCGGGAGTGAAAAAGGTGAGCGTGTGTCCGCGCCGGATAAATTCCTGCGCCAGATAGAGTGCCTGACGGGAGCCGCCGCTTTTGGTGCTTGAGGAGGTGCAGAAGATGATGTGCATGTGGTGGCTATCCGTTATTCCGGGGCGGTGTGTCCCCCGGCACGAGGTCTGAGAAGAAGTGTTCCAGCTTGCGGGCCTGCACGTCCAGCGAGAAGTGGTGCACGCACTGTTCCCACGCGAGCCGCTTCCATTGCATAACCGTCTCCGGCGTGGCGGCGAGGATGCGTTCCAGCACGGGGAAGAAGGCATCGGCAGCCTCATCGCTTGTTACGGCGGTGTCCGCAACGAGAAATTCCGGCAGGGCGGCGGGCCATACCTCGGCGATGCCGCCCACGTTGCGCGCCACCGGCACCAGACCTTCCGCCATGGCTTCCAGCAGGGTGTTGGGGAGCCCTTCGCTCAGGGAAGGCAGGGCGAAGATGTCTGCATGGCGCAGGATGGAGCGCACGTCCTGCGTCCAGCCGTGCCATGTTATGCAGTCCGACAGGCCCAGCGAACGGGCCTGCGCGTGCAGGGCCTCCTGCGATTGGCCCGTGCCCGCCACATCCCAGTGGAAGGCGTGGCCCGCCGCCTTAAGCCGCGCGAGGGCGATCATGAGCCCGGCATGGCCCTTGTCGGGCTTCAGTTGGCTGGTGGTGGCGATGCGCAGCGGATTGCCCGTGTGGGCGGGCGGGGAATCGGCAGGAATTTTTGCCGAGTGGATGACCGTGGTTTCCGCAGGGTTGATGAAGGGCAGGTTCTGCAACAGACCGTCACGGTTGAAACGGCAGGGGCAGAGGTAGTGCGGGCGAAGCAGGTGGTGCAGGGCGCGTACCTTCCAGACGTTTTTCATGTCGCCGGGCAGGCCGATGCGCTGGACGACCGGAATGCCGCACAGCCGCGCGGCTATGCCAGCCGTGCGCAGGTCGCGGCCCACGTTGACCAGTACGGCCTGTGTGCCTTCTGTTCTGAAAAAACGCATGAACCGGGCAATGGCAACGGGATTGTAGTCCGGCCCGAATTCCGTGGGGCGGGCGTCCAGACCCAGAGACAGGGCGCGCTCGATGAACGGTCCCGGTCTGCCCAGGACTGTGACGGAGTGTCCCAGCCCGCTCAGGGCTGAGGCGAATTCGAGGGTCCATGTCTTTACGCCGCCCCAGCTGCGGGTGGCGTTGAAGAAGGCAAGGCGCATGGGCTACTCTTGGCCTAAGGTGTTCAGGAGTTTGGCGGCGAACACTGCCGCCCCGTAGCCGTTGTCTATGTTCACCACGCACAGGCCCGCCGCGCAGGAATTGAGCATGGCCAGCAGGGGGGCTATGCCGCCCGCGCCCGCGCCGTAGCCCACGGAGGTGGGAACGCCCACCACGGGGGTTCCGCACAGGCCCGCCACCACGCTGGGCAGCGCACCTTCCATACCTGCCACCACAATGTGCAGCCGCGCAGTGTGCAGGGCTTGCAGATGGGGGGCCAGACGGTGAAGACCCGCCACGCCTACGTCAGGGATGAGGCCTGCGTCAAGTCCGTAAAATTGCGCGGTGCCCAGCGCTTCCAGCGCTACGGGCATGTCTGCCGCTCCGCCGGTGACCACCAGCACATCGCCCTGCGCCGTGTAGGGCGGGCCAAGACGCAGTTCCCTGCCCACGGAGAAAAGGCGGGCTTCTTCGTGGTAGTTGCCGTGGGGAACGTGCCGCTGAAGCATCTCTCCCTGCGCCGCAGACACGCGTGTGACCAGAACGGGAGCAGGGGCGTGATCCTTGCCGGTGCATCCGGTATGCAGGCAGTGCACGGCGGCGAGCAGGCGTTCATCGCTTTTGCCTGTTGCCAGCACCGCCTCTCCAAGCCCGGTGCGCAGGGCGCGGTGGTGGTCTACGTGCACGCCGTTCAGCACCGCCTCGCTGGGGGCGGTTTTCAGCCGCATGGTGGCCTGTTCCGGCGAAAGATCGCCTGCGGCCACCAGCCGGAGGAGGTCTGTAAGGTCTTTGTGGAGCATGGATATCCTGTATGGGCTGAACGGTTCCGGGCCGGGGTGGCGGTCAGGCTGAAACGCTACGGGAGCGCCCGGAGGAGGTCAATACCATGTTTTGCCAATTGCAGCATTTTGTGCCATGGTGCATGGCTGATTCTTGCGATTCTTCCCGCATGAGGTTATCAGGTAAGGCATGTCACTGAGACGTATACTTTTTCTCGCCCCGGCGGCTTCCGTGACGCACATCTTTCCCCGGCTCAAGGAGGCGGGGTACGAGGTGGGGCTTGCGGAAAACCTTAAGGGCGCTTCCGCCTTCATCCGCAAGTCCGGGCCGGGGGTTATCTTCTCGCGTCCGCAGCTTCCCGGGTACAAGGTGGAAGACCTGCTGGCCGTCAGTCAGGATGATCCGGCGTTTCCTCCCGTCATCGTTTTCAGTGACAAAGGCTCTGTGGATGAGGCGGAGCGGTTTCTCGGCCTTGGCGCGCATGACTACTGGCTGGAGCCTCTGCTCTACGAGAAGGTTGTTGCCGCCGTGCCTTCCGCGCGCAAGCCCGCACCGGTGCCGCCGGGAACCACCCTTGGCGGGCGCAGGCCGCTGCCTGCCGAGCAGGGCGGCGGGCTGAACATTATCGGCAGCAATCCTGTCATGCGCCGGGTGCTGGCCCTTGCACGGCAGGTGGCCCCTTCGCGCGCAACGGTGCTCATATCCGGCGAGTCGGGCACCGGCAAGGAGATGTTCTCCCGCTATCTGCATGCGTGCAGCGACAGGGCACAAGGTCCGTTTGTGGCGGTGAACTGCGCCGCCCTGCCCGAGCATCTGCTGGAAAGCGAACTCTTCGGCCATGAGAAGGGGGCCTTTACAGGGGCCATAGGCCGCAAACTGGGCAAGTTTGAGCTTGCCAGCGGCGGCACGTTGCTGCTGGATGAAATTTCCGAGATGGATTTAGGGTTGCAGGCCAAGCTGCTGCGCGTGCTGCAGGAGGGCGAGGTGGACCGTGTGGGCGGGACGGAAACCGTGAAGGTGGACGTGCGCGTACTGGCCACCACCAACAGGAATCTGGAGGATTGGGTCCGCGAGGGCAAGTTCCGGCAGGACCTGTTCTTCCGGCTGAACGTTATTCCCCTGCGTTTGCCCGCCCTGCGGGAACGGGGGGAGGACGTGACAGAACTGGCCCGGTTCTTTGTGGATATGTATGCGCGGGAATACGGGCTGGGCCGATTGGAATTTTCGCAGGAGGCGCTGGACTGGCTGACGGAATATGACTGGCCGGGCAATGTGCGCGAGTTGCAGAACCTGATGGAGCGCGCCTCGCTGCTGGCCGGGCGCGGGCCTGTCCGCAAGGATCATTTTCTGCTGGACCCCGACAGCTGGCCCCTGTTCGCCGAGGAAGACGGAACGGACGAGGGCGCAGACGCGGCGGAGGGCGGATATGCCCATGCGGGGGCTGCGGGGAACGGAGCCGTTGCGGGGCTTTCTGGCATGGGCGGAGTGTCTGGTGGGGGGGCTGCAGATGCCGCCGCAGGCGCGGGGGATGGCGTGTTCGGGCAGGCGGTAATTCCCCTGCACGAGATGGAGCGCATCATGATCCTGAAGGGGTTGGAACTTACTTCCGGCAACAGGACGCAGGCTGCTGAAATTTTGGGTATTTCCGTACGCACGTTGCGGAACAAGCTGAATGAGTACAGGGGCGCGGGGCTGGATATCCCGTAAGAACAATGTCCCTGTGCGGCGGATGGAACGGGGTGCGCAGGCGCGGACGCAGCACGATGAGTCTTGCCGGCTGGTACCGGACCTTATCGGACCCGATAAGGGATGCGCCCTGTGCGGCGTGGCGAAGACCGCAGGCAAGGCGGCATGAGGGCGGCGGAGAGATGCCTGACGCAGGCAGGACAGGCTCCGGGCGCATGAGAGATGCGCGGGAGTCTGGTTTTTTGTAGCAAGCAAGCTGGCGGTGACGCCTCCGGCAGACCGGAGGACGGGTGTGGAATCGGCCGTCGGCAGATGGGTGGCGGAGCGTTGCAGCCGCCGCAATCTTCCCCGTGCTGAACGCGTTTTACGGCAGCGCCTTTTCACAAGGCAGCCGCATGGGCGCACTGTCCGCGAAACAGAATCAAGCAGGAAAAGCAACATGACCATGAACGTTACGCAGAAGATAATCGCAGCGCATCTCGTTTCCGGGGAGATGGTTCCCGGCGGGGAAATAGGCCTGCGCATAGACCAGACCCTGACGCAGGACGCCACAGGGACCATGGCCTATCTCCAGTTTGAGGCCATAGGCGTGGACCGCGTGCGTACGGATCTTTCCGTGAGCTATGTGGACCACAACACCTTGCAGATGGGCTTCCGCAACCCGGACGACCACCGTTTTCTGCGTACCGTGGCCCGGAAATACGGAGTGGTGTTTTCGCCTCCCGGCACGGGCATCTGTCATCAGCTGCACCTTGAAAATTTTGCCAAGCCGGGGGCGACCCTTGTGGGTTCGGACAGCCATACCCCCACGGCGGGCGGCATAGGTTCGCTTGCCATGGGCGCGGGCGGGCTTTCCGTGGCGCTTGCCATGGCGGGCGAGCCGTATTTCATCGCCATGCCCAAGGTGGTGCGGGTGAGGCTGGAAGGCGCGCTTACCGGGTGGGCTTCTGCCAAGGATGTTATCCTGCATCTGCTGGGCCTGCTTTCCGTGAAGGGCGGCGTGGGCAGGGTGTTTGAGTACGCCGGTCCCGGCGTTGCCACGCTCTCTGTGCCTGAGCGCGCCGTGATTACCAACATGGGGGCTGAGCTTGGCGCCACCACATCGGTTTTCCCCAGTGACGGGCAGACGCGCCAGTTCCTTGCCGCCATGGGACGCGAGGGCGACTGGAAGGAGCTTGTGGCCGATGCGGACGCCGCCTATGACGAGGAGGTGGTCATTGACCTTTCTGCGCTGGAGCCCCTTGCGGCGCAGCCGCACATGCCGGACCGCGTGGTGCCCGTTCGGGAGCTTGCAGGCCTTGCCGTGCAGCAGGTGGCCATAGGCTCGTGCACCAACTCTTCCTATGCGGACATGAAGTCTGTGGCGCAGCTTTTTGCCGCCGCCAAGGTCAGCCCGGAAACGGACACCCTTATCAGCCCCGGCTCCAAGCAGGTGCTCAAGATGCTGGCACGCGAAGGGCTGGTGGAGCCGCTGCTGGACGCGGGCGCGCGCCTGCTGGAATGTTCGTGCGGCCCGTGCATAGGCATGGGTGGCTCTCCCGTTTCCGGCGGTGTTTCCGTGCGCACCTTCAACAGAAATTTTGAGGGACGTTCCGGTACCAAGGACGCCAAGGTCTATCTGGTCAGCCCCCTGACTGCCGCCATGGTGGCTGTCCGCGGTGCGTTTACCGACCCTGCCACGTGGGGAACCGCTCCCGCCGTGCCCGACCTGCCCGCCGATGTGCCCAGCATACGGGACATGTTCCTGTATCCCCCGGCGGACGGCGACGGTGTGGAGGTGCAGCGCGGACCGAACATCGTTGCGCTGGAGAAGTTTGAAGGGTTTGGTGATGTGCTGGAGGCAGATGTGCTTCTCAAGGCGGGTGATGACATCACCACCGACCACATCATGCCCGCCGGGGCGGAGATTACCGCACTGCGGTCCAACGTGCCCGCCATAAGCGCCTATGTGTTCAACCGGGTGGATGAAGGGTTCGTGGCCCGGGCCAAAGCCTGTGACAACGGCGTTATCGTGGCGGGCGAGAATTACGGTCAGGGTTCTTCACGCGAGCACGCGGCCCTTGCCCCGAGGCATCTGGGAGTTCGCGCAGTCATTGCCAAGTCGCTCGCACGCATTCACCGCGCCAATCTGGTGAACTTTGGCATTCTGCCGCTTATGCTGGAAGACAAGGCGGACTATGATGTGCTTGCCCTCGGGCAGCGGCTGACCGTGCCCGTGGCAGATATCACAGCGGGCGGCACTGTGCCGGTTGCCGTTGCGGGCGGCGGCAGCGTGACCGTGAGGAATGATTTGACGCAGAAGGAATTGGACATTATTCGGGCAGGCGGACTGCTTAATTATGTCCGTCTGTCAAAAACCGGCGTTGCGTAGCATCGCGGCGCCACACGTCAGAACGAAAGGAAACGGAGCATGTTGGACTCTATTCGGCAGAATGCCCAATCGTGGGGCGTAAAGATTGCCTTTGCCCTTATTATTATAGTGTTCGTCTTCTGGGGCGTGGGGTCCATGAGCCCCTCAAAGAACGCGAGCGTGCTCGCCACAGTGAACGAGCAGCCCATTCTGGTGCCTGAATTCAAGCAGGCGTACGAGCAGCAGTTCGCCATGATGAAGCAGCAGATTCCCGGCCTGAAGGCTGAAGACCTGCGGCAGATCGGGTTCGGGCAGCAGGTGCTGCAGCAGCTTGTGACCAAGAGGCTGATTCTTCAGGAAGCCGAACGCATGGGCGTGACGGTGACCCCCCACGAACTGAAGAAGACCATTGCAGCCATTGGCGTGTTCCGTAACGAGCAGGACGTGTTTGACGGCGATGTCTACAAGAAGGTGCTGGCTGCGCAGGGTATGACCCCCGGGCAGTTTGAGGAAAGCTACCGTCAGGACCTGCTGCTGGAAAAAATGCAGGACTATGTGACCCTGCCCGCCGCCGTGACTGCCGAGGAGGCGCGCGCCGCCTTTGCCTTTGCGGGTGAGCGCAGGTCTATAGAGTATGCTGTGCTTGCGGCCGCCTCTTTTGTGGATAAGGCTACCGTTGACCCGGAAAGCGTGCAGCAGTTCTATGAAAACAACAAACAGCAGTTCAGTCAGCCTGCCCGCGTGAGCCTTGACTATATACTCATCACCCCGCGCAGCCTTGCGCGTGCTGATGAGGTGTCTGACGCGGACGTGGCAGCCTATTACGAAGCCAACAGCGAAAGCGCCTTTGTACAGGAAGAATCCGTGCATGCACGGCATATTCTGGTGCTTGCCGAAGAAAACGCTCCCGAAGAGAAGGTTGCCGAAGCCAAGGCGAAGATTGAGGCCGTGAAGGCCCGTATTGCCAAGGGTGAGGACTTTGGAGCAGTGGCCAAGGCGGTTTCCGAGTGCCCCTCCGCTCCGCAGGGTGGTGACCTGGGCACCTTTGGCCGGGGAGCCATGGTAAAGCCGTTTGAGGATGCCGCCTTTGCCCTGAAGGCAGGGCAGGTTTCCGATGTGGTGCGTACGCAGTTCGGCTTCCATATCATTAAGGCTGAAGCCGTGACGCCCCGCAAGGTGAAGACCCTTGACGAGGTGAAGGACGATATCCGCAGGCGCATAGCCGAAGACAGAGCCGCAGACAGGGTGGCCGATACCATGGACACCGTGTTCGAGGAACTGCTGGCGGGCAAGGCACTTGCCGCTGCCGCAGACGAGCACAAGCTGGAACTGCGTTCCACGCCGGAATTCCCCCGGTCCCGCGCGCAGGACGTAGCCGGGCTGAAGGAAGAATCTGTAGAGCTTGTTTTCAGTACGCCGGCCGACAGCCTTGTGGAATCGCCGCTTGAGGTGGAAGGCGGGTACATTCTTGCCCGTGTGAACACCAGCAAGCCTGAGAGCTTTGTGCCCTTTGAGCAGGTGAAGCCTGCCATTGAGGGACGCCTGCTGCAGGAAGCCGCCACACGTATGGCCGGAGAGGAAGCCAAGGCCATTGCCGACGACGTGAAGGCGGGTAACCTGCCCAAGGCGCTGGCGGACACCGTGCAGACCTCTCCGATGATTGACCGCAACGGGGTTGTGCCCGGTCTGGGGCAGGCTCCCGAGCTTATGGAAGCCGTGTTTTCCGGCACTGCCGACGCTTGGACCGGCCCCTTCATGAGTGCCGCAGGTGCTGTGTTCTTCCGCGTGAAGGACGTGGCCGCACCCACGGATGAAGAGTGGAAGAATGCGGAAGAACGCGTGATTGCCTCCATGCTGAACGCCAGAAAGCAGGAGCTGTTCCGTGCCTTTGTCAATGAACTGGTGAAGAAGGGCAAGGTGGAAATCCATAATCAGGATTTCGTGGCCAATCTTTAGCAGCTTCCGGTTCAATGCAGAATATGGGAGGGCGGCCTTGCGGCTGCCCTCTTTTTTTGTGCGGTCGGCGCAGGCGGCAGTGAATGGCGTAGTAGAGAGATATTACCCTTGCGCGGGAAAATGGTATAGGGTGTACCAAACCAAGGAGGATTTCCCGATGGCAAAGAAACTGTTGCTCATTTGCGGCGATTTTGTGGAAGACTATGAAATCATGGTGCCCTTTCAGGCCTTGCAGGCCATGGGATATGCGGTGGACGCGGTGTGCCCCGGCAAGAAGGCCGGAGAGTCTGTGGCGACCGCCATCCATGACTTTGAAGGGCACCAGACCTATTCGGAAAAGCCGGGGCACAACTTCACCCTGAACGCCACCTTTGACGAGGTTGCACCGGAAAAGTACGACGGGCTGATCATTCCCGGCGGGCGTGCGCCTGAGTATCTGCGCCTGAACGACAAGGTGCTTGCCATGGTGCGCCACTTCTACGACTCGCGCAAGGTCATCGGTGCCGTATGCCACGGTGCGCAGCTGCTGGCGGCCGCCGTGGCGCTGGACGGGCGGCGGATTTCCGCCTATCCTGCCTGCTCGCCCGAGGTGCGTCTGGCAGGGGCCGAGTATGTGAACCTGCCTATGGATGAGGCCGTTACGGACGGCAACATTGTGACCGCCCCGGCATGGCCCGCGCATCCTCAGTGGCTGCGCAAGATTGCCGACCTGCTGGGATAGGCTGCGTCAGGCATCGCGATTTCGCAGGCTGTCCGGTTGACGGGCGCGGGAGAGAGGCTGCCGGAGTTTGCCGGGGGGACCCCCCGGCAATCCGTTGTGTCCATGACCTGCCGGTTGTACGGAACGGTGAAAAGAGAGGTGCCACCATGTGCCGGATTTACGCTTCCACCGAACCTGCGGAATACGAACAGGTAACCCGTTCCGTGCGTCTGCATGGCGGCGTGACCAGCGTGCGGCTTGAGCGGCGCTTCTGGGCTGTGCTGGAGGAGCTTGCCGAGTCGGAAGACACCTCGCTGCCCAAGTTTCTGGAGGCGCTGTATGACGAGGCGGTTTCGCTGCACGGCCAGATAGGCAATTTTGCCTCGCTGCTGCGTGTGGTGTGTGCCACGTATCTGGATACGGTGCGCTCCGGAGGGGGTGCGCGCGAGGCGGCGCACAGACCACAGCCGTAGTTGCGACCCTTGCCCTGAAAAATCTCCGGCGGTTTTGAGCCGGAACGGACAGACACGCAATGAAAAGCCCCCGGCCTGAATCCGCCATGCGGAACCGGCCGGGGGCTGTTGTTTAACGGCTACTGCCCGAACAGGGTCTGCTGCGCGCGCCCGCCGCCGCAGGTCATGATGACTTCCTCCACCGGAATGCCGGTGCCTGCGCGTTTGGCTGCTTCGAAAACGGCCTGCGAGAGGCCCCGGCAGCAGGGGACTTCCATGCGCAGCACCGCGATGGAGCGGATGCCGCTGGTGGCGAGGATATCGGTTATTTTCTGCACGTAGGCGTTGGTGTCGTCAAACTTGGGGCAGCCGATGAGCACCACCTTGCCGCGTGCGAATTCGCTGTGGAAGATGGGGGAGGCTGCGGAGGCGCAGTCTGCGGCCACCAGCACGTCTGCACCCTTCAGGTACTCTGCCGTGGGCGGCACAAGGCGGATCTTGAGCGGCCAGTGGCCGGGGCCGGAAACGGGGCCGCCTTCCACGGTTACGGCCTGTATGCCGCTGTGCGCGGACTGCATGGGGGTGATGCGCTTGGCCATGGAGCCCGGACAGCCGCATCCGTGGCCGCCTGCCTGAGAGCCTGCCTGAGAGCCTGTTTGGCCGCCTGCCTGAGAGCCTGTTTGGCCGCCTGCATGTGCATGGCCGTGCTGGGCACCGTGCCCTGCGTGCGCATGGCCGTGCCCGTGCTGCCCGTGCTGCCCGTGGGGGGTGTGGGGGGCGTGGGGCGCGTGAGAGCCGTGGGCGGGAGCGGCCTTGCCATCGCGCCGGGCAACCCATGCCAGAGCGGCTTCCTCGTCAAAGTCGTCGGCCTCGCGCTCGATAATGTGCAGGGCGTCTTCCGGACATGCGCCGATGCACGCCCCCAGCCCGTCACAGAAGGAATCCTTCACTATCTTGGCCTTGCCGTTCACGATGGCCAGTGCGCCTTCTGCGCAGTCCACGATGCACAGGCCGCAGCCGGTGCACTTTTCCTCATCGATTTCTATGATCTTGCGTACTTGCTTTGCCATATATGTATCCCCCGTGGATAATTGGTCACATGTGTGCTGTTGCTACAGGGCGGGAGCGGGGCGACGCGGTAACCCGTGTTCGCTCTGGCTCAGGTGCAGCCCGGTTGATGTCTGTTGTTGCGGCGTGTCATCCGCTCTGGCGGTGCCCGGTCCTGTGACCGGTCAGCGCCGGAATGGGTGCTGCAGCCGTTTTGGTGTTTCTCCCTGCCGCGAAGGGCGGGAGACGGGGAGGACATCGGGAGGGGAGAGGAGGCACCCCTCCCGATGTTCCCGGGATGTTAGCCCAGAATGGCCTTGAGGTCTTCGTCAGGCGTGGAAATGGGCTTGATGTTATAGTTTTCCACAAGGAAGTTCAGCACGTTGGGGCTCACGAAAGCGGGCAGTGAGGGTCCGAGGCGGATGTCCTTGATGCCGAGTGCCAGCAGGGTAAGCAGGATGACCACGGCCTTCTGCTCGTACCAGCTGAGTACGAGGGAGAGGGGCAGGTCGTTCACGCCGCAGTTGAATGCGTTGGCAAGGGCCACGGCGATCTGCACGGCGGAATAGGCATCGTTGCACTGGCCCACGTCCAGAAGGCGCGGAATGCCGCCGATGTCGCCGATCTGCTTGTCAAAGAACCGGAACTTGCCGCATGCGAGGGTGAGCACCACGGTGTCCTTGGGGGTCTTTTCCACGAACTCGGTGTAGTAGTTACGTCCGGGCTTGGCACCGTCGCAGCCGCCCACCAGGAAGAAGTGACGGATGGCACCGGCCTTAACGGCGTCGATAACCTTGTCTGCCACGCCCAGCACCGCGTTGCGGCCAAAGCCGGTGAGCACGGTCTTGCCGGGCTTGTCTTCGGTAAAGCCGGGCAGTTCAAGGGCGCGCTTGATCACGGGGGAGAAGTCGCGGTTTTCGCAGTGCACCAGACCGGGCCAGCCCACCAGACCGGTGGTGAACACGTTGGCCTTGTAGGAATCCTGCGGCTTCTGGATGCAGTTGGTGGTGAACAGGATGGCACCGGGGAAGGCCGGGAATTCCTTGTGCTGGTTCTGCCATGCGGTACCGAAGTGGCCGTAGAAGTGGGGGTACTTCTTCAGTTCAGGGTAGCCGTGGCAGGGCAGCATTTCGCCGTGGGTGTAAATGTGTATGCCCTTGCCTTCCGTCTGCTTGAGCAGTTCGTGCAGGTCCTTCAGGTCGTGACCGGAAACGAGGATGGCCTTGCCCTTCTTCTGGCCCAGCGGCACTTCCGTGGGAACGGGGTGGCCGTAGGTGCCGGTGTTGCCGGCGTCCAGCAGTTCCATGGCACGCAGGTTCACGTTGCCGCATTCCAGCAGCAGGCCCACCCATGCGTTCAGGTCGCGTTCTACGCCGTCGTAACCGGCGGCAAGGGCCTTGTACAGGAAGTCGTATACCTTCTGGTCCTGCTGACCGAGGATGCCCGCGTGATCGGTGTAGGCGGCAAGGCCCTTGAGGCCGTAAACCAGCAGTTGCTTTACGGAGCGGATATCGTCGTTGGTATCGAAGTCGGCAACGCCGTGACCTTCTGCCTGTGCGACCAGCCCGTCAATGGTGGAGGCGGGCTTGTAGGTTCCGGGACCTGCGGGGAGGGAAACGCCGCCCTTGGCGAGCAGTTCGTCGCGCTTGGCAACGATGTCGCTGATGAAGGTCTGGAAGCGGGCAGGGTCGAAGTTCACGTTGGTGAGAGTGGTGAAGAGCATCTTGGCGGTGAAATGGCCAAGGGCCAGATCCTTGTTGCCGGTCTTCAGGGCGGCAAGGGAGAGGCCGCGCAGGGAGTAAACCACGAGGTCCTGAATGTCGGAAACTTCGGGCTGCTTGCCGCACACGCCTATCTGGGTGCAGCCGGTTCCTTTGGCAGTCTGTTCACACTGGTTGCAAAACATTGCATGCTCCTTGTTGGAAGAGGTTTTCTGTTCGCCGCTGGCGGCGTTGCCGGTAAAGAAGGAAAGAAATTTCTTGATCATGGTCTGCTCCCGTTTTTTTTCCGGCTGTGCGGAGCGGCATCTGTGACCTTGCCGCCGCGCCGGTTATTTGCTTGCGTTGTCCGGCGTGCGCCTGTTCTTATCGCCAGTTCCGTGCGCCGTTGAGTGCAATCTAGGCCGGATAGCCCGTGCGGTATGTGACACGCATCAAAAAGGGAGAAATCTTTTCATTTTTTTCCATACCCGGGAAGAATTGGACATTATATATGGGAAAAGATGAGGGCTATGGAGGAATCTTTCGGAGAAAAAATGCTTTGGCTGCGATTTGGGCTTGACGAAGGTGGCTCATGTGCGTAGATACCATCTCCGCCGTAACGGTGTAGGCGCGTA
Organism: uncultured Desulfovibrio sp.; assembly: GCA_964425115.1. Lineage (GTDB taxonomy): Bacteria > Desulfobacterota > Desulfovibrionia > Desulfovibrionales > Desulfovibrionaceae > Halodesulfovibrio. The sequence continues at coordinate 51,316 of CAYRLL010000001.1, forward strand.
GCTCAGGGGTAGAGCACTACCTTGACACGGTAGGGGTCAGCAGTTCAAAGCTGCTCGTGCCTACCACACTGAATCGGAGCAGAGGGAGGCGGAAATGCCTCCCTCTTTTGCGTTATTCACATCATTTTTCAGGAGAAGCCATCGTGAACGTGTCTATTGAAGGACAGGTTGTTGAGGTTGCCGCAGGCTCGCTCTGCCGCGACGCCCTGAAGGAAACGCTGAGCGGAAAGAAGCTCAAGCAGGTGCTGGCAGTCAAGTGCGGGACAACCATGCTTGACCTTACTGCCGCCGTTCCCGCCGGGTGCGAAACCCTCACCCCCGTCTATCTGGACACTCCCGAGGGCGTGGAACTGCTGCGGCATTCCACGGCCCACATCATGGCTGACGCGGTGAAGCGCCTCTTTCCCGATGTGAAGGTGACCATCGGCCCTTCCATCGAGAACGGGTTTTACTATGATTTCGACTTCAGCCGTTCCTTTACGTCGGAGGATCTGGAAGCCATTGAAGCGGAGATGGCAAAGATCATTGAGGCGGCGCAGCCCTTTGAACGCACGGTGTGCACCAAGGACGAGGCGCGCGAACTGTTTGCCGGCATGGGTGAGTCCTACAAGCTGGAGCTTATTGACGCCGTGCCGGACGAGACGGTTTCGCTGTATCGCCATGGTGACTTTGTGGACCTGTGCCGCGGGCCGCATATTCCCGATACCGGGTTCGTGAAGGCATTCAAGCTGATGAGCGTTGCCGGGGCCTACTGGCGCGGGGATGAGAAGAACCGCATGCTCTCGCGCATTTACGGAACCGCCTTCAGCGACCCCAAGGAACTGAAGAAGTACCTGACCATGCTGGAAGAGGCCAAAAAGCGCGACCACCGCAAGCTCGGGGCGCAGCTGGACCTGTTCAGCTTTCAGGAAGAAGGCGGCGCGGGCATGGCCTACTGGCATCCCAAGGGCGCGCTCATACGCACCATCATTGAGGACTTTGAGCGCAAGGAGCACCTGAAGCGCGGATACGACATTGTGCAGGGACCGCAGATTCTGAAGCGCGAACTGTGGGAGCGTTCCGGCCACTACGCCAACTACCGCGAAAATATGTATTTTACGGAAATTGACGAGGTGCCCTACGGCGTGAAGCCCATGAACTGCGTGGCGCACATGCTGATTTACAAGTCGCAGCTGCGCAGCTACCGCGAGCTGCCCAAGCGGTTTTTCGAACTGGGCGTGGTGCACCGCCACGAGAAGTCCGGCGTGCTGCACGGGTTGATGCGGGTGCGCCAGTTCACGCAGGACGATGCCCACATTATCTGCCGCCCGGACCAGTTGCAGGAAGAAATCATAGGCGTGCTGGATTTTGTGCGCGATGTGATGGGCGTGTTCGGGTTTGAGTACCGTCTGGAACTTTCCACCCGTCCGGAGAAATCCATAGGCTCCGACGCCGACTGGAATCTTGCCACCAGCGCGCTTACCGAGGCGCTGGACAGGGTGGGACTGCCCTACGAAATAAACGAGGGCGACGGCGCGTTCTACGGACCCAAGATAGATATCAAGCTGCGTGACTGCCTTGGCCGCGAATGGCAGTGCGCAACGGTGCAGTGCGATTTTACCTTGCCTGACAGATTTGACTTGGTGTACATCGGCGAAGATGGTGAACGGCATAGGCCGGTTATGGTTCACCGGGTCATTCTGGGCTCGGTGGAACGATTCATCGGGATTCTGACGGAGCATTTCGCAGGGGCGTTCCCCACCTGGATTGCTCCCGTACAGGCGCGGCTGCTCCCCATCACCGATGCACATGCGGAATTTGCCATGCAGGCCAAGGCTGAACTGGCCCGGCAGGGTATTCGGGTGGAGGCGGATGTGCGCAACGAGAAGCTGGGCTTCAAGGTCCGCGAAGCGCAGGTTGCGAAGATCCCCTACATGCTTGTTATCGGGGACAAGGAGGTGGAGTCCGGAGGTGTGAGCGTGCGCCCGCGTAAGGGCGACGACATGGGCTTCAGGACTCTGGCGGAAGTGGCAGAGCTGATTAAGGCTGATTGTGAGGAACCGTTCAATAATGGAGGGATGAGCTATCGCTTTTCCTAAGAACCGGCGTCCGGAGCCGCAGGACTTGACCCGCCGCAACGAACAGATTCGTGCGCGCGAGGTTCGCGTTATCGACGATCAGGGTGAGCAGTTGGGCATATTGAGCCGCAATGCCGCCATAGACCTTGCCAAGGAGCGGGGTCTGGATCTGGTGGAAGTTGCCGCGAATGCAGAACCGCCGGTCTGCAAAATCATGGACTACGGCAAGTTTAAGTTTGAGCAGAGCAAGAAGAAGCAGGAAGCCAAGCGCAACGCCACCGTTGTGCAGGTGAAGGAAATCAAGGTTCGTCCCAAAACGGACGAGCATGATTACCAGACCAAGCTCAAGCACATTCGCCGCTTCCTTGAAGACGGCGATCGCTGCAAGGTGACCGTGTTCTTCCGCGGGCGCGAAATTGTGCACAAGGACCGCGGGCAGGTCATGCTGGAGCGCGTGGTGGAAGAGACCAAGGATATTGCAAAGGTGGAGCAGCCCCCGAGCTCGGAAGGACGCACCCTGCATATGCTGCTGGTGCCGCTGCCGAAAAAATAGCCGCTTTTGGGCTTGCGTTACACGGGAAATTGTCGCAATATCCCCGCTCTGCGTGTCCCTGCGGATGCGCTGTGCGTTTGCTTACGAGGAATTTCATGGAAACTCCCTGCAAATGCAGGGGGTTTTCTGTCATGCTCAGTCGCCGCTGCTGTAGGCGGCGGCCGGGCTGTTAACGGTAAGGAGAATACCAATGCCCAAGATCAAAACCAGACGGTGCGCTGCCAAGCGCTTTTCTGTGACCGGCAGCGGCAAGTTCCGCCGCCGCAAGCAGAACCTGCGCCACATTCTGACGAAGAAGAGCGCCAAGCGTAAGATGAATCTCGGTCAGTCCGCCATTGTGGACAGCACCAACGAGAAGGCCGTGCGCCGCATGATGCCTTACGCCTAGGCGTAGGGTTGCTGCGTTCGCCATTTACAATCAAACACGATTTTACCTGCACTCCGTTGGCTAAACTCTCGCCTCGCGGAGTGACAAAGACCCTGGAGGGTATCCATGCGCGTCAAGAGAGGCATGGCAGCACATCGCCGCCATAAGAGATATTTGAAGCTGGCAAAGGGCTATCGCGGAGCACGCTCCAAACTGTACCGCACCGCACGCGAGGCAGTGGAAAACGCACTGGTCTATTCGTACCGCGACCGCAAGGTCAAAAAGCGTGAATTCCGCAAGCTCTGGATTCTCCGTATCAACGCAGGCGCACGCCTGCACGGTATCTCCTACAGCAAGTTCATACACGGCCTTGCCCTGGCCGGTGTGGAACTGAACCGCAAGGTGCTTGCCGACCTCGCCGTTCGGGAAAAGGAAGATTTCGCCAAGCTGGCGGAACTTGCCAAATCCAAACTCAATTAGAAGGGATCTCAGGTATGAACCTGACCCATGATCTTGAAGGCCTGGTCCGGGAGCTTGAAAGCGGCCTGGACCGGGCCTTTTCATTGGATGTTCTGGAGGAACTGCGCGTGGAGTTTCTTGGCCGCAAGGGCAAGCTCGCGCAGATAATGCAGCGCCTGCCGGAACTTTCGGTCGAGGAACGCCCCGCCGTGGGCAAGACCGCCAACATCGTCAAGCAGCAGCTCACCGACCTTTTTGAAGGACGCAAGGCAGGGCTGGTGCAGGCGGCGGAAGAGGCGCGGCTCTCTCTCTTTGACCCCACCATTCCCGGACGCCAGCCGTGGCAGGGTTCTCTGCATCCTGTCACCCTTGTCATGACCGAGATCTGCGACATCTTCCGCGGGCTGGGTTATGACATTGTGACCGGGCCCGAGGTGGAAAACGATTTCTACAACTTTGAAGCCCTGAATATGCCTTCGGACCATCCCGCCCGTGACATGCAGGATACCCTGTATGTTACCGAGGATGTTCTGCTGCGCACGCACACATCGCCGCTTCAGATACGCACCATGAAGCAGCGCAAGCCCCCTGTGGCTGCCATTGCCCCGGGCAAGGTGTACCGCCGCGATTCTGACCTGACGCACACCCCCATGTTCCACCAGATTGAAGGCTTTATGGTGGACCACAAGGTGAGCATGGCGGAACTGCGCGGAACGCTTACCGCCTTTTTGCAGGCGGTGTTCGGCGGCGATACGCGGGTGCGCTTCCGTCCCAGCTTCTTCCCGTTTACGGAGCCCAGCGCCGAGGTGGATATCTCGTGCTGCATTTGCGGCGGGAAGGGAACGGTGAACGGCGCGCCCTGCCGTGTCTGCAAGCAGACCGGATGGGTGGAGATTCTCGGGTGCGGCATGATCGATCCCGAAGTGTTCAAGTCTGTGGGGTACGATCCGGAGCAGTATTCCGGTTTCGCCTTCGGGCTTGGCGTGGAGCGCGTGACCATGCTCAAGTATGGCATTGGCGATCTGCGCATGTTCTTCGAGAACGATGTGCGCTTTCTGCATCAGTTCGTATAATCCGTGCGACCGGGTTTCCGGTCGCCTTCGGGGCAACCCGCCGGAACTCTCCGGCGGCTGTGCATGCCGCACGGCAGAACGTGAAGGGCATGGGAGTGTGACATGCTGTTGAGTCTCAAATGGTTGCGTGAATTTGTCCCGTTCGAAGGCACCCCGCAGGAGCTTGGCGACAAGCTCACCATGCTGGGGCTGGAACTGGAAGAGATTATCCATCCCTTTGCCGCCATTAAGGATATGGTGGTGGGGCATGTGCTCGACTGCGTGCGGCACCCGGAGGCGGAGAAGCTCTCTGTGTGCACCGTGGACGTGGGCGGAGACGAGCCGCTGACCATAGTGTGCGGCGCGCCCAACGTGGCCAAGGGGCAGAAGGTTCCCGTAGCCACGGTGGGCACCGTTATGCCCGACGGCATGGAGATAAAGAAGGCCAAGCTGCGCGGGCAGCCCTCGCACGGGATGATCTGCTCGGAGCGCGAACTGGGGCTTTCTGACGAGCACGAGGGCATTCTGGTGCTGCCGGAAGACTTTGTGCCCGGTGCCAACCTGGTGGAGGCGCTGGACCTTGACGACGTGGTGCTGGATATTTCCATCACGCCCAACCGCGCGGACGGCCTTTCCGTGCTGGGTCTTGCGCGTGAGGTGGCGCTGGCGTTTGACCTGCCGCTGACCATGCCTTCTTTTGAGATCAGGGAGTCCGGTGCGGACTGCACAGGCGAGGTGGCGGTGGAAATAGCCGATGCCGACCAGTGCCCCGTGTTCCACGGACGCATCCTTGAAGGATTTTCCGTGGGCAAAAGCCCCGCGTGGCTGCGCTACCGCCTGCATGCCATCGGCCTGCGCCCCATTTCCAACATAGTGGACATTACCAACTATGTGATGATGGAACTGGGCCAGCCCATGCACGCCTATGATCTGGATCTGCTGGAAGGCGGGCGTATTGTGGTGGATTTTGCGGACGAAGGGGAAACCTTTGTCACGCTGGACGGGCAGGAACGCTCCATGAAGGGCAGCGACCTGATGATCAAGGATGCAGTGCGCAGCGTGGGCATTGCCGGGGTTATGGGCGGCCTGAACACGGAGATGAACGAGACTTCCACCCGCGTGTTCCTTGAGGCGGCTGTGTTCCGTCCCGGTTCTGTGCGCAAGACGGCCCGCCGTCTGGGTCTTTCTTCCGATGCTTCCTACCGCTTTGAGCGCGGCGTGGATCAGGTGAACTGCCTGTTCGCCATGAACCGCGCGGCAGCCATGATGGCTGAAATTTCTGGCGCGACGTTGCGCCCCGGCATCTGCAAGGCGGAGCCGCGTCCGTGGAAGGCGCCGGTTCTTCGTTTCCGCCCGGAGCGCGCACGCGATCTGCTGGGCGTGGATGTGGGCGATGCGTTTTGCCGCAAGACACTGGAAAAGCTGGGCTGCACTGTGGAGAGCACCGCAGAGGGCGCGGCCGAATGGAAGGTGGTTCCGCCCAGTCACCGGCTGGACTATGAGCGCGAGGCCGACCTTATAGAAGAAGTGGCGCGCGTGTACGGCATGGACAGCATTGCCCCCGTGCTTCCCAAGGTGAGCCGCCCGCTTGCCGCCCGCGACGATGCGCGCAACGAGTATCTTTTCTGGGCCAGAATCAAGCGCTGGGGCAGCGGCCTTGGCCTGAACGAGGTGATCAACTATTCCTTTGTGGGACAGAAGGATCTGGACCATCTTGGCCTGCCCGCGGAAGGGCGCATTCCCATCATGAATCCGCTCACGGCGGAACAGGATGTGCTGCGCACCGCGCTTGCTCCCGGACTGCTCCAGAACCTGCGCCACAACATTGCGCAGGGCAACACCGGGCTTCGGCTCTTTGAACTGGCGCACATCTTTGAGGCAGACAGCACCTCGGACACCACGGCCAAGGAATCCGGCCGCCTGAACATTCTTTTCTACGGCGACCGCTTTGACGGCGAATGGCCGCAGGTGCAGGCCGATGCGGATTATCAGGACATCAAGGGATGTGTGGAACATCTGCTGGCGCATCTGCATGTGGGCAGGGGAGTCTTTGTGCTCGAAAAGGGCCATAGCTGGCTCTCGCCCTGCGTGGGCGTGTTTGCGGGCGGTGCCCGCGTGGGGGTGATGGGCCGCGTGAAGCCGGATATCGCGGATGCCTACCATGCCCGCAAGGATGTGTGGATGGCCGATCTGGACACCGATGCCCTGTGCGAGCTGCATGCCGCCAACGCCATTGCCTTTGCCGCGCTGCCCGTGTATCCGCCTTCGCGGCGCGACATGACCGTCATTGCCCCGGCAACGCTGCCTGTGCAGGCGGTGCTGGATCATGTGGAGGGCATGAAGCTGCCGCTTCTGGAGAGCGTGGTGCTTATTGACGTCTTTGTGCCGCCCGCCTCAGGCGATGCGGATGCTGCTGAAGGCGAATCTGTGCGTAATCTCACCTTCCGGCTTACCTTCCGCCATGCCGCCAAGACCTTGAAAGACAAGGAAGTGGACAAGGAGCGCGAAAAGGTGGCAGATTCGCTCCAGAAGGCGTTGCCTGTGCGCATTTAGCCTTCGGAGCCGTTGCGCGGGCGGTTTGGGGGCTTGCGTGACATTGAGGCGGGCAGGGCTGTGGCCGGTTCTCCTTCAATGCCGTGGAATACCTGCCTTACCCGCCGCCTGTGGCGTTTGGAGAGCAATGCCCGCAGACCCGCGCGGATGGAGGACGGATGGAGGAAAAAACCTATCGCATAGGCGAGGCGGCAAAACTGCTGAACCTGAAAACCTATGTGCTCAGGTTCTGGGAGACCGAGTTTCCCCAGCTTGCCCCCCACCGCACGGAGAAGGGGCAGCGGCTCTATACGGAGCAGGATATTGCCACCCTGCAAACCATACGCCACTTGCTGCATGAACGCGGACTGACCATTGAAGGCGCGCGGCGCATTCTGACCGGACAGGGTGATCCGCTTTTTGCGGAACAGGCGGCGGGGGATGTGCATCCCTCTGAAGCGCCTTTGCCGGAGACGATGCAGTCGCTGTACAGCGAGACGCTTACCGAGGCCGTGATGGCAGCCCTGAAAAGGGCCGGGCAGACCGGGGCAGGCGGGTATGGCGGTGCGGGAGCGGGCCGTGGGGCAGAGGGTGAATTTGTTCATGACCCGGCGCGCGACACGGAGCACGACCCGGCACATGACGGGACTGGCGACGAAGAGGATTTTCCGCGGGACAGGCAGGCCATAGAAGCCATTGTGGCCCGTGTGCTCGCATCTGGGCACGGGATTCCTCCGGGGGCCGAGTCGGGGCGGACGGCAACGCAGGTGGGGGCGGCGGAATCGGCGGAATCGGCGGAATCGGTGGGGCCGAAAGGCTATGTGAGGCATGAGGCCGCGCAGCCTTTGACGGTGACGGGACCCGCAGGCGTGGACGGGATGAAGCCCGGGGCGACCGGCGGGAAACCGGAAGCGATGTTGCCGCACCGGCAGGATGGCTGCATGCAGGTTGTGCAGGAAGCCATTGCCGAGTTGGAAGCCCTGCGGGAGTTGCTGAAGCCGCGCCAGTGCAGCGGAACGGATGCCGACATGTTTTTTTAGCGGGTTGAGCAGGCCGAGCCGTTTGAGCTGGTCGGGCAAGTCGGGCAATTCGGGCAAGTCGGGCAGGGTAAACGGGCAGACAAGACGCATCCGGCACAGGTGCCGGGTGTTGAGAAGAGAGACACCAGAATGATTCTTTCCCCTTCGTTGCTTTCCTCGGATTTCGGGCGGCTGGCCGATGAACTGGCAGCCCTTGCTTCCGCAGGGTGCAAATGGGTGCACTGGGACGTGATGGACGGTTCTTTTGTGCCCAATATCACGCTTGGTGCGCCTGTGATAAAACGGCTGCGCAAGGAAAGCCCCCTGTTTTTTGATGTTCATCTCATGGTGGACCGGCCGGAACGGTATGTGGGTGATTTTGCCGATGCCGGTTCCGACATGCTGGTGGTTCACGCCGAAGCCACGGTGCATCTGGAACGCGCCGTTGCCGAAATCAAGCGGCTGGGCATGCAGTGCGGTGTGGCGCTGAATCCCCATACTCCGCTGAACGTGCTGGAGTATGTGCTGGACCAGTTGGACATGGTGCTGATCATGAGCGTGAACCCCGGTTTTGGCGGACAGAGATTTCTGCCGTTCAGCCTGCGCAAGATCAGCGAGCTTTCTGCCATGATCAAGGCGCGCGGGCTTACCACGCTCATTCAGGTGGATGGCGGGGTGGACCCTGACAATACGCCGGAACTGGTGCGGCGCGGAGCGGACGTTCTGGTTTCCGGTTCCGCCTTCTTTGGCTTTCCGCCGTATGCCGACAGGTTGCAGACCTTCATGCAGGCGGCGGCCAAGGCCTGACAGATTGCCGCAGGGGCGGGCTGTCGGTAAAGGCAGGCTGCAACAGCCATGCAGAGCCGCCGGTTTGCATTGCGTGCATACGGGGCGGTGCGCCTTTCTGAAACGCATGCCTTGAGCGGCCTGCGTACATTGAGTTTTCATACGGTTATCACAGCGGTGCGCGCGCAGTCTGCCGCGCACACGTATCCGGTATCATTCCGGTATCATTCCGGGACCATCCGCAGGAGGATAGAATGCCCTCTCGTAAACATCTCGCCAATGCCGTTCGCGTTCTCAGCATGGACGCCGTGCAGAAAGCCAAATCCGGCCATCCCGGTGCGCCCATGGGCATGGCAGATATCGCCGAAGTTCTGTGGAACGATTTTCTGAAGCACAATCCCGTGAATCCCAAGTGGTATGACCGGGACCGGTTTGTCCTCTCCAACGGACACGGGTCCATGCTCATCTATTCCCTGCTGCATCTGAGCGGCTATGACCTGAGCATGGATGATATACGCAATTTCCGGCAGCTGCACTCCAAGACCGCCGGACACCCGGAATACGGCGTCTGCCCCGGCGTGGAAACCACCACCGGACCGCTGGGACAGGGCATTGCCACGGCAGTGGGCATGGCCATGGCCGAACGCCTTATGGCCGCGCAGTTCAACCGTGAAGGATTTGACGTGGTGGACCACCACACCTACGTGTTCCTGGGCGACGGCTGCATGATGTAAGGCATTTCGCACGAGGCGTGCTCCCTTGCGGGAACGCTGGGGCTTGGCAAGCTGGTGGCCTTTTGGGATGACAACGGCATCTCCATTGACGGCAAGGTGGCGGACTGGTTTGCGGAAGACACCCCCGCCCGGTTTGAAGCCTACGGCTGGCATGTGGTGCGCGATGTGGACGGGCATGATGCCGAAGCCGTGCGCAAGGCGGTTCTTGCCGCGCATGCGGAATCCGGCCGCCCGAGCCTGTTGTGCTGCAAAACGGTCATAGGATGCGGCGCGCCCAACAAGGGCGGTTCTTCCTCCACGCACGGTTCGCCGCTGGGGGATGAGGAGATTGCGCTTACCCGCAAGAATCTGGGCTGGGACCATGCGCCTTTTGAAATTCCCGCCGATGTGTACAAGGGCTGGGACGCCCGTGAAGCGGGCATGGCCCGCGAGAGCGCGTGGAATGATCTGTTCGCCCGTTACGCTGCGGCGTATCCCGAACTGGCAGCCGAGTTCACCCGCCGTATGCGGGGCGAACTGCCCGCCGACTGGGACGCCCATGTTGCCGCCGTGCTGGACCGGACCAACGCAGAAGCGCAGAGCCTTGCCACGCGCATTGCCGCGCAGAAGGCGCTGGCCGCGCTGGGCGTGAAGCTGCCGGAAATGGTGGGCGGCTCTGCTGACCTGACGGGGTCTGTGGGCACCAAATGGGAAAATTCCGTGCTGCTCAAGCCCGGCAAGTGGGATGCCAACTATGTTTCCTACGGCGTGCGCGAGTTCGCCATGGGAGCCATCATGAACGGCATGACCCTGCATGGCGGCATTCTGCCGTATGCGGGCACCTTCCTCATTTTTTCGGACTATGCCAAGAATGCCATACGCCTTGCCGCGCTCATGCGCATACGTACCGTGTGGGTGCTGACCCATGACTCCATAGGCGTGGGAGAAGACGGTCCCACCCATCAGCCGGTGGAACAGCTTGCCGGTCTGCGGCTTATTCCTAACTGCCACGTGTGGCGCCCCTGCGACACCGTGGAGTGCGTGGAAGCGTGGCGCAGCGGGGCGGAGTATGCCGGTGGTCCCACCTGCCTTTCCCTGACCCGCCAGACCATTCCGTTCATGGAGCGCAGCGCATCTGCCCTTGCCGACATCAAGCGCGGCGGATATGTGCTGCGTGACTGCGAGGGAACGCCGGAAGCCATTCTCATTGCCTCCGGTTCGGAAGTGGGGCTTGCCGAGGCGGCCTGGAAGCAGTTGACGGAATCGGGCCGCCGCGTGCGGGTGGTTTCCATGCCCTGCACCAACCTGTTTGACGCGCAGGACGCCGCCTACAAGGAAAGCGTTCTGCCCGCCGCCGTGACTGCCCGTGTGGCCGTGGAGGCCGCTTCTGCCGACTTCTGGTGGAAGTATGTGGGGCTTGGCGGGGCTGTGGTGGGTATGAACAGCTTTGGCGAATCCGCCCCCGGTGATGTTCTGTTCAAGCACTTCGGCTTTACCGTGGACAATGTGGTGGCCGCTGTGCGCAACGTGCTGTAGTGCGCCGCTGAGTATACTATGGACACCCGGCCCGGACATGCTATTATGCGCGTGTCCGGGCCTTTTGCATGTGATTGCTTTTTATTGTAGAGGGTTGCTGCGGGCGGAGCTGTGTGCAGGGCGGAAGCCGGAACGGAGCCGGCACGGAGCTGGCACGGAGCTGGCAGAGGAATTCCGGCCGGGTATGCGCGGGGCGCGGGCTTTTTGCGGGAAAGCAGTGGAATGCTGCGGGACGTTGTGCAGGTTCAGAGAACCGTGAAAACC
>CAYRLL010000001.1:62753-90753 GCA_964425115.1 uncultured Desulfovibrio sp.
AACCGTGAGAACGCGGGAACTCGGGCAGATGCAGGAAATGGATGACAACCGGCCCTGATGGGCCGCAACAGGGCAGGAGATATTCCATGGCAGTGCTGAAGATGGCAGACATGAATCTTACCGGCAAGCGGGTGCTCATCCGGCAGGACCTGAACGTTCCCATCAAGGACGGGGTCATCACCTCCATGAAGCGCATCAACGCCTCGGTGCCCACCATACGGATGGCACTGGACAAGGGGGCTGCGGTTATTGTCATGTCGCATCTGGGGCGGCCTGACGAGGGCGTGTATTCGGAAGAAGCCTCGCTCAAGCCGGTGGCTGCCGCGTTGGGCAAGGCGCTGGGCATGGAGGTGCCGTGCCTGCGTGAATGGCTGGACGGCGTGGCTGTTCAGCCCGGACAGGTGGTGCTGTGCGAGAATGTGCGCTTTAACAAGGGCGAGAAGAAGGACAATGAGGAACTGGGCAGGAAGATGGCTGCCCTGTGCGATATTTTTGTCATGGACGCCTTTGGCACTGCGCACCGGGCGCAGGCCTCCACCAGTGCCGTGGCCCGGTTTGCTCCCGTGGCCTGCGCCGGGCCGCTGCTGTGGCAGGAACTGGAGGCGCTGGGGCGCGCTCTGGACACGCCCGCACGGCCTGTGGTGGGCATTATCGGCGGTTCCAAGGTTTCCGGAAAGCTGACCCTGCTGGAGAACCTTTCCTCAAAGGTGGACCGGCTTATCGTGGGCGGCGGTATTGCCAACACCTTTATCCGTGCGGCGGGTTTTCCCGTGGGCAAGTCGCTGTATGAAGAGGAACTGGTGGGCGAGGCTGCGCGCCTGATGGAGGCCGCACGCGCGGCCGGAGGCGAGATTCCCGTTCCTGTGGATGTGGTGGTGGGCAAGGAGCTTGCCGAGTCTGCGCAGGCCGTGCTCAAACCCGTGGATAAGGTGGAGGATGATGAGATGATTCTGGACATCGGGCCGGAGACGGCGAAGATGTACGATGCCATTCTCTCCAAAGCGGGAACCATTGTCTGGAACGGTCCGGTAGGCGTGTTCGAGATTGACCAGTTTGGCGCGGGAACCAAGGCATTGTGCGAGTCTGTGGCCAACAGCCCCGCCTTTTCCATAGCCGGTGGCGGCGACACTGTTTCCGCCGTGGGTAAGTATAAGGTGGCGGACAGGATATCCTACATTTCCACCGGAGGCGGCGCGTTTCTGGAGTTTCTGGAAGGCAAGGTGCTGCCCGCCGTGGCGGTGCTGGAAGAGCGGGCCAAGGGATAGCGCGGCTTGTCCCTGCCGCCGCAGGTGAAAAGAGCGGAATAATTCTTTGCCACTATGCTGGGCCGCCCCGGAAAACCGGGGCGGCTTTTATTTGATATTTCTATGCAATGTTCTGGAATATATTTCCATTATCAATTTTTCATTGTCCGCCAAGCCTGATACACAACGGGAATGGCGGCACAGTATCATCTTTCCAACACGTTGCCCTTTCTGACGAAATGGCTCCCCTTAACGGTCCGTATGGCACTTGCGGCGGTGTTTATCTACGCCGGAGTGACCAAGCTCATGGACGTGCAGGCATTTGCGCGTGTGATTGGCGAGTTCGGCATTCTGCCGCATCCGCTCCCGGGGCTGGCGGCAATTGTGCTGCCCGTGCTGGAAGTGGTTGCGGGGGCGGGACTGGTGTTCAACATGCGGGGAAGTCTGGCGGCGATTACGGGCATGACCCTGTTGTTCATGGTCGTGCTGGGCTATGCAATGGCAGCGGGCCTTGCCATTGCCGACTGCGGGTGTTTTGAGCCGGGTGAATTGCCGGAAGGTGTGGCGGACGGTTCTGCGCTGCGCGAAGCCTTTGTGCGCGATATCGTTCTGCTTGCCGCATGTGTGTATCTGTATTGGTCACGTATGACCGTCCCCCTGTTCCTGTCACGCCAACAACCCGAGGAAGCCGTATGAAGAGGATTGTACTTGCATTTGTCTGTGTTCTTTCACTTGTTTCCCTGACAGGCTGCATGAATTTTCTGTTCCCCGAAAGCGAGGTGGAACTGGAAACCAAGGCCATAAAACTTGCCAAGGAAGTGCAGCGCGGCGATTACAAGGTGCTCTCCACCGCAGAGCTCAAGGAGATGATGGATTCCGGCGCGGAACTGCTCATTGTGGACACCATGCCCTTTGAAGATTCGTACAAGAAGAATCACATTCCGGGTGCCGTGCAGTTTCTGTTTCCCATTCCTGACATGAACGAGTGGGATACCAAGGAAACGGACGGCAAGGACGTGGAAGCCTTCCGCGCCATGCTGGGCGATGATATGGACCGCCCGCTTGTGTTTTACTGTGGCTTTGTGAAATGCACCCGTTCCCACAACGGAGCCGTGTGGGCGCGTAAACTGGGATATACCAATGTGTACCGCCACCCCGGCGGCATCAAGGCATGGGCTGAAGCCAAGTATCCCGTATCCACCGTGAAGTAGCCGGAGCCGGACAGCGATGTATGCAGCCGGGCAGGGAAACCTGCCCGGTTTTCTTTTGCGCGGGTGGATTCTTTCTTTCCCACAGTGTGGGTTCTGAGATATAATGAGTATACCCGGAATCCGTTCCGGCGTTCCGGGAACTGAGAAGACCATGCCGCAGGGCAAGGAGAGCGTATGACACACGCCGTTAGAATGCACGCCACCGGGGGGCCGGAGGTTTTTGTATGGGAACCGTATGATCCGGGCCGGCCGGCACCGGGAGAAGTGCGGTTGCGGCATGATGCCGTAGGGGTGAATTTTATAGATGTGTACCACAGGACGGGATTGTATCCCCTGCCGACGCTGCCAGCCATTGTGGGCATGGAAGGTGCGGGCGTGGTGGAAGAGGTGGGGCAGGGGGTGACAGAGTTCGCTCCCGGTGACAGGGTGGCGTATGCCGGGAATCCGCCCGGAGCCTACGCCGAGGCACGGATTATTCCCGCCCGCAGGTTGGTGCGCCTGCCCGATGACATACCCACGCTGCAGGCGGCGGGCATGATGCTGCGGGGCATGACGGCGCGGTATCTGCTCTTTGGCTGCTATGCGGTGAAGAAGGGGGACGCCATTCTCATCCATGCGGCGGCGGGCGGGGTGGGGTCGCTGGTCTGCCAGTGGGCGAACCACCTTGGCGTGACTGTCATAGGTACGGTGGGCAGCCCGGATAAGGCTGAAACTGCAAAGGCCAACGGATGCCACCATCCCATTCTCTACCGGGACGAGGATTTTGTGAGCCGGGTCATGCAGATAACCGACGGACGCGGTGTGGACGTGGTGTATGATTCGGTGGGCAAGTCCACCTTCATGAAATCCATGAACTGCCTGCGGCCCATGGGGATGCTGGTTTCGTTCGGGCAGTCGTCCGGTTCCGTGCCGCCGTTTGATCCCGGTATGCTGGCCGCCAAGGGATCACTTTTTCTTACCCGGCCCAGCCTGATGCACTACACGGAAGCGCGCGAAGACCTGCTGGCGCACGCCCGTGACCTGTTTGCCGTAGTACGTCAGGGGGCGGTGCGTGTGCCCATAGGGCAGCAGTTTGCCCTGCGTGATGCGGCTGAAGCGCACCGGGCACTGGAGGCGCGGCGGACCACTGGGTCTACCGTGCTGGTTGTATAAGAGACCATATGAACACACGGTCCGCCCGTATGAACCGGGCGGACCGTGTTGTATGGGCGCAAGCCCGAGGGGCGGGCCTTTGCCCGCTACGGGAAAGCCTGTTGCAGCGGTATGGTTAGTGGACGGTGCCCACGGTGTCGTCCCGCGTGAACATGCGCCAGCGCAGGATGCGGCCTTCCGCATCCTTCTCCGGCAGGACGCGCAGAAGCTGTGTTTGCTGCCATATGTAGACCATGCTGTCGTCCGGGAAGACCTCGCAGCGCATGTTTTTGGCGATATCGTGCGGCTGCAGGCCGGATGGGGTGATGCCCAGTTCTTCCAGCTGCTCGCGGAGCAGTTCTTCCACGCGTGCGGCCACGCTCTGTGACATTTTGTTCATACGGGGGTTCTCCTCATGCTGTTTGTGGAGTATAGGACAGGTTGACCGTACAGGCAATGCAGGCGGTTCATCTGACCATCAGGACATGGCAGGATATGGCAGGACATGGCGGGAACCATGTGCAGGGTGGGCAGGAAAGGCGTGGCGCGCCATTGCCTTGTTGCCGGAAGGAACTATGTTGAGTGAAGGTTGATTGACGCAACATCAAACCAAGGAGCACACCATGACCAAGGTTTTGTATATTCAGGCTTCTCCGCGTAAAGAGCGTTCGCACGCCGTGGCCGCAGCCGATGCCTTTGTCGAGGCGTACCGCAGAAAGGATCCTGCCGCCGAAGTGACCGTGGTGAACGTGTTTGATACGGACCTGCCGCCTTTTGACGGCCCGGCGGTTTCCGGCAGGTACAAACTGGGGCACGATCTGCCCGCAACCCCGGAAGAAAAGGCTGCGTGGGACAAGGTGCTGGGGGTTATCGCCCAGTTTAAGGCTGCGGATAAGTATGTCTTTGCCGTGCCCATGTGGAACTTTGGCATTCCGTACCGGCTGAAGCATTATGTTGACCTTGTGGCGCACCCCACCCATACCTTCGGGTACAACGAGAACGGCTACTTCGGCATGGTGAAGGGAAAGCCTGTCTTTGTTGCCTATTCGCGCGGGGGCGAGTATCCTCCCGGAACTCCTGCCGAGAACTACGACTTTCAGAAGCGCTACTTCGAGCTTTTTCTCGGCTTTGTCGGGTTTACCAACATCTCCTCGGTGGTGGTGGAACCCACGTTGGCGGGAGGGCCGGAGGTTGCCGGAGAGAAGCGGCAGGTGGCCATGCAGCAAGCCGCGGTGCTTGCAGATTCGTTCTAACAGGCCCTTTACTCCTTCCGGTCCGCCGAGTGCGGGCCGGAAGGATATGACAGGGCGCGGAGAGGATACCCGATGTTCGTGAAAAACGTCATCGCCCATCAGGCCCTGTTTGCCGGGTTGACGGATGAGCAACTCACCGGGCTTGCTTCGGTGATCGTGGACAAGCCCTATGAAAAGGGCGAGGTGATTTTTGTGGAAGGTACGCCCGCCAAAGGCTTCTACATTGTGGCGCAGGGGCGGGTGAAGATTTTTAAAAGCGCTCCCGACGGGCGTGAAGCCGTGCTGCATGTGTTCGGTCCGGGAGAGCCGTTTGGCGAGGTGGCGGTTTTTCAGGGCGGGACCTTTCCCGCACACGCCATGACAGTGGAAAAATCGCGGCTGCTGTTCCTGCCCCGCGACGCACTGGTTGCCCGCATATCCTCGGACCCCACGCTTGCCCTGAACATGATGGCCGCCCTTTCCGGCAGGCTGCGGCAGTTTGCGGGCAAGATAGAATCGCTGACCCTGAAGGAGACACCGCAGCGCCTTGCGGCGTATCTGATCACTGCCAGCGAGTTGAAAGACGGGGCTGATTCTTTTTCTCTGGACATAGCCAAGGGACTGCTCGCCGGAATGCTGGGCACGGCGCGGGAAACGCTTTCGCGCGCGCTGGGCAGGATGGTGGAGGAAGGGATGGTGGCGGTGGAGGGCAGGCAGATTACCATTTTGGACCGCACATCGCTGGAAGCGCTGGCCGCAGGGGTGGAAACGCTGTAGGGTCTGATATTTTTTAGTCAATAAATGTAGAAGGATATCGGTCAAAAGTTGCCGGGGAACGTGCCCCGGCAACTTTTGACCGATTTTTATTGCCCGGTTTTCTCACGTATGGCAAAGTACACACTGAGAGACCGTATCGTTCTGATACGGTTATGTGCGTGGCCCGCGTCATCCGCACACGTGGACCCAAAGAATCCAGAACATCTGTTGATTATTTGGTTATGGCCGTTTTCATGGCGTATGCATTCGGTTAGTCTATCGTCACGTCTAGCAGAGTACCAGTGAAACGGTTCCATCTTCGGGGTATGACAGTCTCCGGAGCCACATGAGTGAGGCGGACAGAACCGGCAGGGAGGCCGGGGCGCGGGAATAAGAGACATGGTGCGTATTCCGGAACGTCTGCACGGTTGCGGCATTCCGGGCACCGATTCACGTTAGCCAAGATACAGGAGTACCTATGGGCCATCATGCCAACATTGACCCCCGGGACCACTACGAAACCCCCTGTTCCCCGGTGGAACGGTTTCTTGCCCCGTTCCAGCGCTTCATCCATGCCGAGGCAACGGGCGGCATTCTGCTGCTTATCTGCACGGCTGTTGCCATGCTGGCAGCCAACTCGCCGTTGTCGGACGGCTGGCACGCCATGTGGCAGAAACATCTTATCGTGGGACCGGAAGGGTATGCCATCGACAAACCGCTGGTGCTCTGGATTAATGACGGACTGATGGTCCTGTTCTTTTTCATGGTCGGTCTGGAAATCAAACGGGAAGTGCTGGTGGGCGAGCTTGCTTCCATGCGGCAGGCGCTTCTGCCGCTGGGGGCGGCGGCGGGCGGGGTTATCGCGCCTGCACTGATTTATCTGAGCATCACCGGCGGCACCCCGTACATGCACGGGTGGGCCGTTCCCGTGGCAACGGATATTGCCTTTGCGCTGGGTATTCTCTCGCTGCTGGGCAACAGGGTTCCCATTCAGCTCAAGGTGTTCCTTGCCGCGCTGGCCATTGCGGACGACATCTGCGCCATTATTGTGATTGCCCTGTTCTACACCGCGGAGCTTTCGTTCATGGCGCTGGCCGTGGGAGTGGGCGCACTGATTGTGGCGGCGCTGGGCAACAAGTTCGGCGTGCGCCGGACGTTGTTCTACGTGGTAGTAGGGCTTGTGGCGTGGGTGGGCTTCCTTAAGTCCGGCGTGCACGCCACCGTTGCCGGGGTGTTGCTGGCCTTCTGCATACCCGCGCGTACCCGTGCCTCCCGCGAGGATTTTCTTGCCACGGCCCGCAAGATTGCGGACGACTTTGTGGCCCGCCAGAAGTGCAGTTCGCCCATGCTGGCTGACCCGCACGGGCATTCGCTGGTGGACGCCATGCGGCGCGCCTCCAACGATGCCATGGCCCCGTTGCTGCGCCTTGAACATGCGCTGGTGCCGTGGGTGGCGTGGGTGGTTATGCCCATCTTTGCCCTTGCCAACGCCGGAGTGACGCTGGGCGAGGGAACGGCGGCGGCCACCACAAGCGCCATTACGCTGGGCGTGGTGTTCGGCCTTGCCGTGGGTAAGCCCGTGGGCGTGTTTTTTGCCTCGTACATCATGGTTAAGCTGGGGCTGTGCCGTCTGCCGGACGGCGTGACATGGCAGCATATTGCGGGCACGGGCTTCCTTGCCGGTATTGGCTTTACCATGGCTCTGTTCATTGCCCAGCTTGCCTTTACCGATGCGGCGATGCTGGACCTTGCCAAGGTGGGCGTGCTTGGGGCCTCCACGCTGTGCGGTGTTATAGGCTGGGCATGGCTGCGCAGGCTGCCGCCCGCCAACGGGTAACCATACCTGAACCTGATACTGCGAGGGGGCCGTCCGGAAGGGCGGCCCCCTTTATTGCTTGTGCGGCGGCGCGGCAGTGTTGTTTCAGGCGGCGCTTGCGGTGTGTGCGGCCTGACTCAGAAGAAGCTCCGCAACCTCCACGAATCCGTAACCGCCGCTCCTTGCGGTTATAAAGCGCGGCGGCGTTTCAAGCATGGGCAGGAAACGGGCGATGTTGGCAACGCCGAAGGTGACGCCGAATCGGGAGAACATGGCGGCATCGTTGCCTGAGTCACCAATGAAGGCCACCTCGCCTTCCGCCGTGGGCGTGCCCGCAGAAGCCGTGTGCCTGGCAAGCCATGCGGCAGCGGCACTGGCCTTGTCGTATTCTCCCATCCATGCGTTTATGTGAATGGAACTGAGCCGGGCCTGTGCGCCAGCCTTGTGCAGGGCTTGCAGCAGCAGGTGCCTCTCTTCCGGGCTGTTGCTGTGTTGCTGGCCCACATCGAAGGCGATGTCCGTTTCCCGGTAGGACTGGTCCGCCGTGGCACGGGCAAAGGGATAATCGTGCAGCAGGCGGGTTTGCAGGTCGCGCAGCAGGGCCGTGTTGCGGGTTCGCTCTTCTGTTTCCAGACTGTAGGTTGTGTGCACGTGCCCATCGTCTGCGCGTTCCATCCAGAAGGCTCCGTTTTCGCCGATGACCGTATCCACGGGCCATGTGCGGACAATGCAGTCGCACCAGCCCGCGCAGGCACCTGTGACAGGGACGACGCGAATACCGGCATGCCGGAGGCGTTCCAGTGCCATGAAGGTTTCGCCGGGCAGGCGTCCTTTCCATGTCAGTGTGTCATCGACATCGGTGAACAGGCAGCGAACGGGGGATTCCAGCCGTTCGGGCAGCGGCAGCGGGGAGGGAGAGGAGTTATGCGTTGTCATGCGGAGCGGTTCCCAGTGTGAGGAGTATTGGCTGATGATCCGAGTAGTCGGTAAGGGTATCTACGGTCATGGACACGATGCCGGAGGGGGCAAGGTTGCGGAACAGGAAATAGTCTCGGCAGTGCGGCCCCTGTGGCCATTGGTCGGCATCAAAGACGCCGCAGGTGGGCGGACGGCTGGCAGCAGGGGAGGTATGGCCTTTGGCTGCCGGTTCGGCGGCCGGGGGGAGGCTTGTCCATGCGTCTTGCCAGCCCTGACGCAACAGCCAGCGATACTGCTCGCTGCGGCTGTCCAGATTAAGGTCGCCGCAGAGGACTGTCCGGGCCGTGCGCGTTTGCCGGGTGAAAATGCCGTGGCCTTGTGCGGGGGGAGTGGCGGTTAGGCTTTCCGCCTGATCCTGCAACGCACAGAGATGGCGTAGTTGTGCCGCGCGTTCGTGCTCGCAGTGGTAGGCAAGGTGGGTGTTGCATATTCTGAGCGGAGCGGTGCCCCATGCGACGATGGTTTCAACGGCGCAGCGGGGTGCCTGTTTGGCTCCGGGGGTGCGCTCGGTTCCGGCAGCGGGGAGGGAGTGGATGCGGTAATCGAGAAGCGGGGCATGCACCAGCGTGAGGTTGCCGAATTCGCGCCGCATAAGGCCGCTGTGGGGCCAGCTGAGGGAGGCACCCCACACAGGGGTGTGGTCCGGGAAGGCGGCAGACAGAAAGGCGAGCTGGTCGGGCGTATCCGGCGTTGTGTACGATTCGAAATGGCGGGCCACCTCTTGCAGGCAGAGGATATGGGGCGTTTCCAGATCGCGGATGTAGTCCGCCATGCGGCGAAGGTTGATGTGTTTGTCGCAGCCTTTGCCGCTTTGTATGTTCCAGCTCAGGATGCGCAGGGGGGCTGTGTGGGTCATTTGAGTCCTGTATGCATGAAGGATTGCACAAACTGCCGCTGAAAGATCAGAAACACGGCCAGCAGCGGGCCTACGGCAATGAGGGTGCCCGCGCAGATGACGGGCCAGTCCACGCCGGATTCCGGTGCGCCGAAAATGGCCATGCCCACAGTCAGCGGGCGGCTGCGTTCCGTGTTTGTGACCACAAGCGGCCAGAGAAAATTGTTCCAGTGATGGCTCACGGAAACAAGACCGTAGGCAAGATAGGTGGGGCGCGCAAGGGGAACAAAGACCTTCCACAGCACGCCTAAGCGGGTGCAGCCTTCCAGCCGCGCGGCGTCTTCCAGATCCTGCGGCACGGTGCGGAAGGTCTGCCGCAGCAGAAAGATGCCGAAGGCGCTTGCCATGTAGGGCAGGCCGACGCCTATATGGGTGTCTATGAGGCCCAGCCCCGCAAGGGTGCGGTAGTTTTCCACAATGAGAATTTCCGGCATGACCATGAGTTGCAACAGGATGAGGCCGAAGACCACGCCCGCTCCCCGGAAGGGCAGGCGCGCAAGGGCGTAGCCCGCCAAGGTGCAGAGCACAAGCTGAAAGGCAAGAATCAGCCCTGTGATGATGACCGTGTTCAGCATGAAGCGCATGAACGGGGCATGCTTCCATGCCGTTGTGAAGTTATCGAACGTGAGCGGGGCCAGCAGGTCGAAGCGGGTGGCGTATTCGCCGGGATGGATGGCGGCCCACACGGCATAAAGCAGAGGCAGTATCCACAGCAGGCCCAGCAGCCATGCGGCGGACGTGGAAAGAAGGCGGGAGAGTGTATGCATGGCGGCCTCAGCGGTAGTGGACCCGGCGTTCGATAAGCCCGAACAGCACGAGGGCCAGAAGAATGAGTATGCTCAGCAGCACAACGGTGAGGGTGGCGGCGTAGGTGCTGTTGAAGAAACTGAACGCATTTTCGTAAATGTAGTAGAGCAGCAGGTTGCTGGCGTTGTTGGGGCCGCCCTTGGTGAGGATGAACAGGTGGTCCACCAGCTTGAAGGCGTTCAGCACGGCGTTTACCAGCACGAAAAGCGTGGTGGGCATGAGCAGCGGCAGTGTGATGCGGCGGAAGATGCGCCAGCACGATGCTCCTTCAAGTTCCGCTGCCTGATACATTTCGCGGTTCAGGGACTGGAGGGCGGCCAGATAGAAGATCATGAAGAACCCTGCTTCTTTCCAGACGGTCATGAGCATGAGGCTGCGCAGTGCCCATACCGGGTCGCCCAGCCAGTTGACGCCATCCTGCCCTGCCAGCGCCAGCAGCTTGTTGAAGAGGCCGACTTCCGGTGTGTAAAAGAAGAGCCAGATGTTCGCGACGGCGATCATGGGCAGCATGGTGGGGGTGAAATAGGCCAGCCGCAGGAGAGTGCGCCCCGCCATGCCGCTGTTCACCCACAGGGCCATGGCAATAGCCAGAACGATGGAGGTGGGCACTGTGCCCGCAGCGTACCAGAGGTTGTTGGTCAGCGTTTGCCAGAAGACCTCGTCTTCCAGCATGATGCGGTA
The DNA here is from genome assembly GCA_964425115.1 of uncultured Desulfovibrio sp. Taxonomy (GTDB): domain Bacteria; phylum Desulfobacterota; class Desulfovibrionia; order Desulfovibrionales; family Desulfovibrionaceae; genus Halodesulfovibrio. The sequence goes on from CAYRLL010000001.1 coordinate 73,505, forward strand.
GTTGGAAAGCCCGGCGAATGTTTGCGGGCGTCCGCCTCTGGCCGGGCCGAGCAGCGAATGCCAGACGGTGCTCAGTGTGGGAGCATGGGTGAAGGCGAAGAGCATGACCAGAGCGGGCAGCAGCATGAGCCACGCGTAGAGCTGGTGTAATCTGTTCATGGCGTTTCCTGAGGCACGGGGAAAGAAGGCGCGGCATCCTTCCGAAAGGGATCGAACGATGCCGAAAGGATGCCGCGCAGAGCCGTTAATAGCCGGAGAGAATGCGTTCTGCCTGCTTCTGCGCTGCGTCCAGCGCTTCCTGCGGCTGCTTTTCGCCGTTCAGCACGGCCTGAATGGCGTCATCCAGCAGCTTGCGCACGCGGCCGGACTGGTGGGTGGACAGTTCTGCCGTGGCGTACTGCAACTGGTCGCGAGCCACTGCCGCCGCAGGGAATTCCGCCACATACGCCTTGAGAGCCTGTGTTTCGTACGAGGCAGGGCTTACTCCCATATACCCCGTGGCAATGCTCCACAGGGCGGCCTGTTCCGGGCTTGTCATATGGCGCACCAGCCGGATGGCTGCCTTGCGTTCTTCAGGCGCGGACTGCTTGAAAATGTAGAAGTTGCCGCCCCCGGTGGGGGAGCCGTAGGTCTTATGGGCAGGAAGAAAGGCGACGCCGAAGTCAAAGGGGGCGCTTTCCTTGACCGCTGTGAGGTTGCCGGTGGAATGCCACATGATGGCGGTTTTGCCTTCAACAAAGTTCTGCCGCAGGGTGCCCCAGTCTATGGCTCCCTGCGGCATGACGCCGTGCTTGGCGCTCAGGTCGCGCCAGTAGGTCAGGGCTTCCACCACTGCGGGTTTGTTGAAATAGACTTCATTGCCGGCGCCGTTCATGAGCACTTCGCCGTTCTGCTTGGCCAGTGCCCCGAACATCCAGTAGGGGTAGCCGGTGGAGGGAATCATCACGCCCCACCGCTCCACGCGGCCGGAGGCATCCTTTTTGGTCAGCTTCTGCCCCATCTGCGCCATTTCATCCCAGTTTTTGGGCGGCTGTTCAGGATCAAGCCCGGCTTCGCGGAACGCGTCCTTGTTGTAGTACATGACGATGGTGGAACGCTGGAACGGAATACCGTAGACCTTGCCGTTTACCATGCCGTTTTCCATCAGGGCGGGGTAGAAACTTTGCAGCCACTGCCGCTCTTCATCGTTTTCCACCACGTCATCAAAAGGCATGATGGCGTCCAGTTCCATAAGTTCATGCACGTCAATGGAGAAGAGCACGGAAAGCTGCGCGGGCTGGCCGCCCTTGAGCGCGGCAAGGGCCTTTACGCGGGCATCGTTGTAGTTGCCCGCGTAGATGGCGTTGACCTTCACATCGGGGTTGTGGCGTTCGAAATCCTGAATCATGCCGTCCACGACGCTGGTCAGCGGGCCGCCCACGGCCACGGGGTAATACATGGTCAGTTCTGTTTTTGCCTGCGCCGCAGTGCCGAATGCCAGCAGGGCAAGGGCAACGAGCAGCAGGCGTTTACCGATTCGCAACATGATTGGTCTCCTTGGTCAAAGTGGTGTGAAAGACAGGGGAAACAGTTGCCTGAAGCCGAACACCGCTGCGTGCGCAGAAATGGTGTTCGTGTTCCGGCTGCCAGCGCAGGGAGAGCGGACAGTCAGCCGGAAGAATCTGGTGACCCGCCACACGCAGGCGGATGACCTGCATCCCGTACGCGGGGAGGGTTGCGTCTATGATGGTGTCTGCCCCGTGGTAATCGCAGCGCACCACATTGGCCTGCATGCCGCCCGGTTCGCAGCGGACATGCTCTGGCCGGATGCCGAGGAAGCCGTTTTCCGTTTGCAGCAGGTTCATGGGGGGATTGCCGATGAAGCGTGCCGCAAACGTGCTGGCGGGGGCGCCGTATAACTGCTCGGGGGAGCCGGACTGCACCAGCCTGCCCTCGTGGATGAGCAGGATGCGGTCGGCCATGCTCATGGCTTCCACCTGATCGTGGGTGACATAGAGGACGGTCATGCCCAGCCGTTGTTGCAGGGACCGGATTTCCGCCCGCATTTCATGGCGCAGTTTGGCATCGAGGTTGGAGAGCGGTTCGTCCATGAGGCATAGCGATGCCTGCGCTACGATGGCGCGCGCAAGCGCCACCCGCTGGCATTGCCCGCCGGAAAGCTGCGAGGGCTTTTTTTCCAGATGGCTGCCCAGATCGACCAGATCGGCCACGTGCTCGAGACGTCTGCTCTGCTCCTCCGGCCGGACACGCCGGGCTTTGAGGCCGAAGAGTATGTTCTCGCGCACGTTGAGATGCGGGAAGAGAGCATAGGACTGGAACACCATGGAAAGGCCGCGCCTGCCGGGAGCAAGGGGGGTGATGTTCTGATTGTCCAGGAGGATTTCTCCGCTTGTCGGCGATTCCAGCCCCGCGATCATTTTGAGCGTGGTGGATTTGCCGCAGCCCGAAGGGCCGAGCAGTGCGACAAATTCCCCTTTGCTCACGGAAAAGGTAATCTGGTCAACGGCCTTGGTCTGTTGCCAGTGCTTGCTGAGGTTGCGAACCTGAAGACTCATAGTTCACTCTCCTGCCGCCGGAGCGGGCGGCCTTTCTTTGATGCGCTGCAGGCTGCGCCGGAGTCTGCGCACAACCATTCCGTTCCGGCCTGATCCAGCAGTGCCTCTACGGAGGGGCAGATTGCTTCGGTGACGTAGAGGTGCACATCGCGGAGCGAACCGGAGCGCACCGGGGCGTTGCGCAGGTATTTGCTGCTGTCTGCCACGAGGATGCGCTGTTCGCTGCATTCGATGATGGCGCGGGAGAGGTGGGATTCTTCCGGTGAAAAGTCCATAAGCTCGCCCCGCGCACTCAGCCCGCCGATGCCGAAGATGCCGAAATTGACCCGGAAGCGGCGCAGAAAGGCGGTGGTGTCTTCGCCCGTCAGGTCCTGATCGGAGGGGCGCACCCTGCCGCCCGCGAGAAGGGTTTCGATACGGGGGTTATGGCAGAGCGTCATGGCCGCGTTCAGGTTGTTGGTGATGACCTGCAAGCCCGGATGGTCCAGCAATGCCAGCGCCACCTGCTGCGGCGTGGTGCCTATGCCGAGGAAGATGCAGGCACCTTCCGGCAGGCGGGCGGCAACGGCGCGGGCGATGACCCGCTTGGCTTCCAGATTGATGACCTGCCTGTTGCTGAAAGAGAGGTTGCGGTTAGGCAGGGTTATGCCTCCGTGCACGCGTTGCACCAGCCCCTGATTACTGAGCTCGTTCAGGTCTTTGCGGATGGTCTGCACGGAGACGCCGAAGGTATCGGTAAGTTCCGAACTGGAAAGGCTGCCGCCCGCATGCTGGAGGCGGGCGAGAATCTGGGTCTGGCGTTCGGAAAGCGGCACTGCATGCTCCTTTTCGTTCGAAACAGGAAAGTACGACTTTTTGTTTCCTGTTGTTCTGTTTTCGTTTCGAACGAAACTAGAGGCAGGGTGTGACGCTGTGATGGAAGGCTGACGACAAGTGTGTGACGGGGCATGAAGCCGGAACGGGCGCAATGGCGCAACGGTGCGCGGAATGGGGGGCGCGAAGCGGCTGGACGAAGCCTGTAAAAGCGGGTAGCCGTGGTGCGGAGAGGAGCGTGCATGCATTACGAAGGCGATATCATAAGGCCGCCCAGCGAACTGGATTCCATACTGCTGCAGGTGGCGACAGGGTGCCCCCACAACCGGTGCACCTTTTGCGGAGCCTACCGTGACCGGGGTTTCCGGGTGAAGGATGACGCCGTTATTCAGGAAGACATTGCCTGGGCGGCGCGGCATCTGGTATCCATGCGCCGGCTGTTTTTGTGCGACGGAGACTGTCTTGCCCTGCCGCAGGACAGGCTTGTGGGCATATTGCGGAGCATTCGCGGGCAGTTGCCGTGGGTGACGCGGGTAGGCAGTTACGGCAGCGCGGCATCCATTGCCCGTAAGAGTGATGCCCAGCTTGCGGAACTGCGTTCGCTGGGACTGTCGTTCATCTATATGGGGATTGAATCAGGAGATGATGCCGTGCTGCGCCGGGTGGGCAAGCACGCGGACAGTACCCGTATGATAGAGCAGGGCAGGCGGCTGAGCAAGGCAGGCATGCGGCTGAATGTTACCGTGATTGCCGGGTTGGGCGGCGTGGAAGGGAGCCTTGTTCACGCCAGAGAAACGGCGCGTGTGCTCAACGCCCTTTCTCCGGACATGATAGGCGTGCTGAGCTTGATGCTTATTCCGGGAACACCGTTGCACGACGAGCATGTGCGCGGTGATTTTCTGCTGCCCGATTCTGCCGGTCTGCTGCGTGAGCTGCGGGAGATGCTTCTCGGGCTGGACGTGTGCAAGGGGGTGCTGCTTGCCAACCATGCCTCAAACCATCTGCCCATGACCGTGCGTCTGCCGCGCGACAAAGCCGGTGCGCTGGCGCTTCTGGACGCCGCACTGGACGGCAGGGTGCCGTTGAAGCCGGAACGTATGCGTGCCTTGTAGGATGTTTTGCAGGCGGCGCGGCTACTCCTCTTCTTCCTGAGGATGGAGTATGGACAGCGGTTCTTCCAGACCGTAGGCGCGGGCGAAGTTGCGGATGCGTGAGATGCTCGCCTCCGAAAGTTCCTGCCCGGCTGTGGCGAGCAGGGTGCCGTCGCGTGTCTCGATATTCTGGGCGGTGACCATGCCGGGGCGCAGGTCTTCCAGATAGAGTTGCCGGCTTGCGGAGGGGACGCTGCCGCGAATCATCTCCGCAAAGGCGAGCAGGATGGTGGAATCGTACACATGGTGCGCTGGAAGCATCTCATTCAGGGCATCTTCCGGCTGCATGCCGCTCTGGATGCGGGCATCGTAGTCCAGAAGGATTTTGAGCGCCCTCGCGCCGAAGGAAATCTGCCTGTTCTCCGACAGGGATGTGTTCTGCTGGCGGATCATCTCTGCCACATCGTGCAGACGGGGGATGTGGCTCAGCAGATTGTAGCCCACGTCCGGGTGATTGGCGAACAGCTCTTTTTCTTCGGGTGACAGGTTGCCGCCCGCGAGTTTTTTGTGGAGCATGTCTGAGGTGAGGGTGACGCAGCCTATCTGGCTGAGCATGGCGGCGAGGTCCAGCTTCCACCCGTCCGGGCGGTCGAACCGCTTTGCCAGCGCCGACATGTGGCCCTTTATGCGCTGGCTGCGTCCGAAGGCTTCGGGGTTGGTGAGGGCAAGCACCTCGGTGAGCACGTTTATGGAACCGCGCAGTGTTCCCCGCAGCAGGTCGCGTTCGGCGTTGACGAGGCGGTAATGCTCCATGCCCGCCTCTATGGCGCGGATGAGGGTTTCTGTCTGGCAGGGCTTGGTGAGGAACCTGAACACGGCGCCATCGTTCACTGCCGCAACGGCTGCCTCCACATCCGCATGGGCGGTGAGCATGATGCGCACCGTGTCCGGCGAGAGGCTTCTGACCCTGCTGAGAAATTCCACACCGTTCATTTTCGGCATGCGCAGGTCGGAAACCACCACAGCAAAGGCGGGGTGGTCGCGTATGGTGTCCAGCCCGGAAAGGGGTCCGGATGCGGTGGTTATCTCGAACCGTTTGCGGAGCGTGCGGCGGAAGCTGTCCAGAATATTGCTCTCGTCATCCACGAAGAGCACTCGGCGGTTGATCTGGTCCTGCGCGGAGGCTGGCGTGTTGCCGTTGCCGGAGGGGGTGTCTTGCGATGTGCTCATGGGTATCCTTTGCGGAAAAAGGCGTCTTCGGGTGATGCCGGGACGGGTGAGACCGGCTGGCGGCGCGCCTTCCCGAGTGGATCGGTACGGATTTCCGCCGGTTGTTCTTGCCAAGCACGGTAATGATTGTTACCTTTTTGGCTGGTGTGAGCAATAGATGATACGTATTTTACCGACGGACACGCGTTCACGCGCAACATACATACGTTAAACGGAGGAACCATGTTCGGTAGGACTGTCAGCGCACCCGGCGTACGCCGTGTGGAACTGGTCAATACTTTCATGCGGGGGGTTTACGGCTGGATGACGGCCGGTCTGGGCGTAACCGCTGCCACGGCCCTTGCCGTGGCCAGCAGCGAAACCATGCTGAATCTTATCTTCGGCAACACCCTGCTGCTGTTGGTGCTCTTTTTCGGGCAGATCGGCCTGGTGCTGTATCTGAGTGCCCGGGTGAGCAAGCTTTCCGCCTCTGCCGCCACGGGGCTGTTCCTCGCGTACAGCGCGCTGAACGGCGTGACGCTTTCTGCCATTCTGCTGGTGTATGCGCAGAGCACCATATTCAATGCGTTTTTCACGGCGGCAGGCATGTTCGCCGCCATGTCCATTTACGGCATGACCACCAAGCGTGACCTGACCGGAATGGGGCAGTTCATGATGATGGGGCTTTTCGGCATCATCATTGCCATGATCATCAACATGTTCCTTGGCAGTTCCGCCATGGACATGATGATAAGCGTCATCGGCGTGATTATCTTCACCGGTCTTACCGCCTATGACAGCCAGAAGCTGCGTTACATGGGTGAGACCATGCCTATGGACGATGCCACCGCTGTGCGCAGAGGCACCATTCTGGGAGCCCTGACCCTGTATCTGGACTTCATCAACCTCTTCCTCTTCCTGCTGCGGCTCTTCGGCGGGTCGAGAGACTAGGCGATACCGACCACGAAGGGAGCCTCCGGCTCCCTTTTTCATTTCAACCGCGCCGGGGCGCATATGCCATCCCATTCCGCACAGCGACTGCTGTTTCCCCTGCTCAGCCCTTTGGGGCTGCTCTACGGTGCCGCCATGTCGGTGCGCAGGCACCGGCTTGAACGGGAGGGAGCGGGGATTGCTCCTTCTGTTCCCGTGGTTTCTGTGGGGAACATAGGATGGGGAGGCACCGGGAAGACTCCCGTGGTGGACTGGCTGCTCGGCTGGGCGGCACAGGAAGGGCTGCGGGCCGTGGTGCTGACGCGGGGTTACAAGGCGGCACCGCCCGGACTGCCGTATCTTGTGGACGCGCAGAGCGGCCCCGGCGAAGCGGGCGATGAACCGCTGATGCTGGCCCGTCAGCATCCTCTGGCGCGGGTGGTGGTGGACCCGGTGCGAAGCAGGGCCGCGCAATGGGCACAGGAGGCGCTTTCGCCCAATTTTTTCATTCTGGATGACGGATTCCAGCATCTTGCCGTACGCAGGAATCTTGATATTGTGCTCCTTGCACCGGAAGACCTGCGCGAGGACTGGAACAGAGTTATACCCGCCGGTTCATGGCGCGAGGGAGCAGGTGCCCTGAGCCGCGCCCATGCTTTCGTTATCAAGGCCGATCCCGCCCAGTTCACAACGTTATTGCCGGATATCCGGCGGCGGCTTGCGGTGTTTGATGTTCCTGTTTTCGGCTTTCACCTGCGTCCCACGGGGATTGTTCGGGCGTGCTGCGGTGAAGATTCCGTTTCGCCCTGTCTGTTTGCCCCTGACGGCTATGTGCTGTTCAGCGGGGTGGGAAACCCCGCTCAGGTGGAGGCAACGGCAACCGCGTTTTTAGGCAGGCCGCCAGTGCGGCATCATATTTTTGCGGACCATCACCGGTATACGGCAGACGATGTGGACGCCATGGTGCGCATGGCGCGCACGGCGGGACCATCCGGAAAGTCACAACAGGGACTGCCGTTGCTCTGCACGCCCAAGGACGCCGTGAAGATGGCGGCTTTGCCGCCCGAGGTGACCGGCGGAGTGTGGACCTTTGCACTGAAGACTGAATTTGGTTCCGCGTGGAATTGTACTGCCTCGTTTCCCGGATGGTGGGACGAGGCCTGGCGGGGCATGACGCCCGCCGAAGGATAGCAGATGACGAAATCGAAAAAGAAGAACGACGCGGAACTTGCGCTGTCGCACAACGACCTTCTGGCGTTGTTCAAAGAGGCGCGGCGTCCGCTTAAGCTGGATGACCTGCTGCGTATGGCAGGCGTGAGCAAGCGTTGGAAGAAGGGCTTGGAGATGCAGCTTGAGGACCTGAAAAATCAGGGCCGTGTGCTGCGCCTGCGCGGCGGCGCGTGGGGACTTGCTGAGCAGCTTAAGATGCTCACCGGTACGCTGGAAGTGCAGCGTTCCGGAGTGGGCTTTGTGTTGCCTGAAGACCGGAAGCGCGGCGATGTGTTTGTGGCCCCGCACGCCATGGCGGACGCCATGCACGGTGACAGGGTTGTGGTGGCGCTGTTGCCCGGAGGGAGACAGGGCAAGAACGTGGAGGGGCGCATTGTCCGCATTCTGGAGCGCGCCCATGAGACCATGACCTGCCGCGTGGTGCGCAAGCTGGGGGGGGAGGGCTATTTGTGCCGCCCCACGGACCCGCGCCTGCGTATTTCCCTGATGGTGACTACGGACGTGCTGGAGGAGAAGCCCGGCAAGGGCGAACTGCTGGTGGTGCGCCCCGAGGAGCAGGTGGAAGAAGGGCTGTGGAGTGCCGTGGCACTGGAGAGCTTGGGCAATGAAGAGGCTGCCGGTGTGCAGGAGCGGCTGGTTAAGCTGAACAACGACATTCCCATGGCGTTTCCTCCCTCTGTGGTGCAGGAGGCGGCTGCACTGCCTGCCGTGCCCTCTGCCGAGGATTTTGAAGGGCGCGTGGACCTGCGGCATATGGCCTTTGTGACCATTGACGGGGCAACGGCCAAGGACTTTGACGATGCCGTGTATGTGGAGGAGCAGGGCGACGGTTACCGCCTGTGGGTTGCCATTGCGGACGTGAGCCACTATGTGCGGCCCGGTTCCGCCATGGATGGCGAAGCGCAGGAACGCGCCAATTCGTACTATTTTCCGCAGTCTGTGGAGCCCATGTTTCCCGAGGCGCTATCTAACGGGCTGTGCAGCCTTAACCCGCGGGTGCCCAGACTTGCCATGGTGGCGGAGACCTATTTTTATGCCGACGGCAGTTACGGGAAATCCAAATTCTATACCGCCGTCATTGAAAGCAAGGCACGGCTGACCTACGAACAGGTTCATGCCGCACTGGTGGACAAGGCGGCGGAGGAACGGCTGGTGCTGGACCCCGTGTTGCCCATGCTGGAGAAGGCGGAAGCGCTGGCGCGGCTATTGAGAGCGCAGCGTACGCAGAGGGGAAGTTTGGACTTTGATCTGCCTGAAGCGGAGGTGACGTTCAATGTCTTTGGCGAGCCGGTGGACCTGCGCCGCCGTGTTCGCCGTTTTTCGCACCAGATCATCGAAGAGTTTATGATTGCTGCCAATGAGGCTGTTGCGCGGTTTCTTACGGAGCGTGGTGAGCACTTCCTGTATCGGTCCCATCCTGACCCGGACGGGGAAAAACTGCTCGGGCTGTTCCGGACCCTGCAACGCACGGACATGGCTCAGCATGTGCCCGAGACGCCCTCTCCCGCAGGTCTTCAGCATATTCTGCGTATGGCGCAGGGAACGGATCAGGAGTTCATCGTCAACAGGCTGGCGCTGCGCACCATGATGCAGGCCAACTATACCCCGGAACATGAAGGGCACTTCGGCCTTGCCTCCGAGTGCTATTGCCATTTTACATCGCCCATACGCCGGTATGCGGACCTTGTGGTGCATCGTGCGCTTAAGCATGCCCTGAAGGTGCCGGGGTTTGGTCCCAATCCCACGCCGGGGCAGCTGATGCAGGTGGCGGACCACCTTAACGCCCGTGAACGCAAGGCCATGGAGGCTGAACGCGAGATTCTGAAGCGGCTTACCGTGCTGTTCCTCCGGGACAGGATAGGGGAGCGCTATACGGGCATTATCAACGGAGTGACCGATTTCGGGTTCTGGGTGGAACTGGAAGAGGTGATGGCCGAAGGGCTGGTGCGCATTTCTACCGTGGACGACGATTATTACGGGTATTTTCCCGAACGGCAGGAGCTTTTAGGCGAGCGCACGGGGAGGCGGTTCCGTCTGGGACAGCGTGTGAAGCTGTGGCTTGCCGAGGTGAATCTTTCCCGGCTGGAGATCAACTTCACGTTGCGGGATGAGGAAGCTGGCGGGAAATCTGCCCGCCAGCCAGGTAAAGCCGTTGACGGGGAAGGCGGAGAAGAGTTTGGTGCGGAACCGCAACCCCGCAAGGCAGCAGGAAGGGGCAGACGCCCGGACAGAGCGGATGCGCCGGATGAGGGGGCTGCCAGACCAAGAGGCCGCAATACCGGACGAAACGGTGGAGCCAAGGGCGAAGTCGGCTCCGGAGCGGCATCAAAGAAAGCCGGTCGTACAGGAGCCAAGCCGGGGGCGCGCAAGAAATCGCCTGCCGGTGGAACCGGTCGCCGTAAAACGGAGAAATAGAGGAGCTCAGGCCCGGCCATAATTTGGGGGGCGGGCTGAAGCCTTATCCGGTTTTGGTGTGGGTATTTTCGTGCCGATGCGGCACCGTTGCTATGCGGCGGTGCCGTTCTTTTTTCCGGGCCCGAGCGTGCCCAGACGGACGAAAATTTCGCCCAGTCGCTGGTTCAGGTTGGTGGTGGTGCGGGATATGAGGTCCAGATTAAGCTGCACCAGCAGAAAAACTTTATGCGGAGCGGACTGCCACAGGGCGAGAACGCTTTTTTGCAGCGCGGGTTCAAGGTGCAGCATTTCTACCATGGCTTTGAAATCCTGAGGAAGCTGTTGGGCAAAGAGCAGGAATTCTTCATTATCCGGGTCGCGAGCCCATAGCTTGTTGCGCCGGATGCGGTTCATGCCCTGTTCGGCAAGCGCATCTACATCTGCAACACGGGCGCGGCGCAGGCTCATGGCGCGCAGTTGCATTTTGCCAAGGTCATCGCCCGCACGTTGACGGATGATGGAGAGGAACTGGAATTCCAGCATGGCGAAAAAAGCCCGCTCAATGGACGCAAGGTCGAATGTGCCGAGCAGTTTCATTATGCAGGCGGTTTCTTTGCTTTCGAACATGCCCAGCGATTTTTGAAAATCCTGCCGCATGATGTTCAGACTGAACGCGGCGGTGCAGGCCATGATGCGGACCTGTTCCAGCACGAAAGCCGCGCGTCCCTCATCCAGCACGGTTCCTTCCGCATCGGTTGCGCCCGCCGCACCGCCGTTCAGGAAGGCTTGGGCGTTTTCGAAGGAAAGTCCGGCAGGGTCCATGCATACTATGCGGGCAATGTGCGGCAGGTCGGACTGCTGAAAGGGGAGTTGAGAGGCATGGGCAAGGGTTGCGAGATGTTCTACCAGCCGCTTGCGCGCCTTGCGCGATTCGAATGTTCGCAGGCTTTCTTCGTACGTGCTCTGCGCGCGGGTTTTTTCCACGGATTTGGCCGTGTTTTTAAGGCGGCTCAGGATATCGTCGAAATTGAAGCGGATGACCAGCCGGGATTTGTCCCGCCGGATGGAATATAGCTGGTTGGCGGTGATTTCTCTGTAGGCGCAGTCCGCCAGCATGCCGATGAAGTGATCGAAATGTTCCTTCCAGAAACGTTCGCCCAGTTCCACCGTTTCCATTATGGAGTCTATGGGGTGCAGGGCCTCTTCACCGTAATGGCGGATGAGTACCTCGCTGAAATTGTCTACGCTGAGCGCGGTGGTGTAGACAACGCTTTGCACCGCCTTGAGCAGCAGGGATTCCAGATTGAGGAGCTGGTGGTTTTCCGCTTCGGCACCGGCACTGTCACCGCCTGAAACCTGTCCGCCGTATTTGTTCAGCAGGTTGATGAAGGCGGCGATGAGATTGCCAACCGGTTCGTGGAGGGGGTCGGCGGCCCCCCGGATGGTAAGGAAATCGACGGCGGCCCGTTGTTGCGGCGTAAGGAGGGGAAATTCGTTGATGCGGTCTTTGTTGGTGTTGATGAAGCACAGCAGCACTTCGCGTTCCAGAATCTCGCGAACGGTTTTTCGTTCCTTCTGCTCCCGCAGAGTGTTCCAGTACGCGGTAAGGCGTTGTGCAGGAGAGAGTGCCGGGGCTGTCTCCGTTGTCATCTGATCCTTTTTCCTTGGTTGTGTGCCGCACGGGTGCGGAAAGTGCCTCCGAATATGGGCAAAAAAGATGGTTCATGCAAGCGGATACTTACCGCTGCTGGAGCAGCTCGCGCGCCATGGCCATGCCCTGGTCTCCGCCGCCGGCCATGCGGGAAAGTTCATCGCGGATATCCTGCCCGTTCAGGGCGTGGCAGAAGGTGAAGGTGTTGCCCTGACGTACCTCCTTGCGGACCTGAAAATGCCGGGAGGCGCGGGCCGCAAGCTGAGGCCAGTGCGTAATGAGGATGACCTGCTGCTGCGCCGCCAGCCGGGCAAGGGCGTTGGCCACATGGTTGAGGGTGAGCCCGCCTACGCCGGAGTCCACTTCATCAAAGATGAGGCTGGGGGTTTCTTTGCGGTTCATGATGCCCACCACGGCGAGCAGGAAACGGGAAAGCTCGCCGCCGGAGGCGATTTTATCCAGCGGTTGCGGAGGTTGGCCGGGGTTGGGAATCCACATCATGGTAGGGCGGTCTTCCACGCAGTCTTCCCTGCCCGGATGCAGGGGCACGGGCCTGAAGTCGAACCGCACGTGCACATGCTCTGAAAAGCCCAGTTCCTTGAGTTCGTGCACTATGGCCGCGCAGAGGGAGTTGCCCGCCTCGTGCCGCAACGGGTTGAGCTGATGCAGCGTTGCGGCCAGTTCGTCCAGCAGGGCGGATTCTTTTCTGTCCAGTTGTTTGAGATCGAGCGCGCAGGAATCCAGAAAAGAGAGATTCTCTGAAATTTCCTTTTGCAGGTCCACGATTTCATCCAGCGAACGTTTGAGCCTGCGTTTGAGCTGGGCCAGTTCGTACAGGCGCGCCTCTATGCTTTCCAGCGAATCTTCATCGGGATCGCCTGCGGGCTGCTTGCGCAGTCGCATGGAAAGATCCTGAAGGCTCTGGCGCGCTTCGATAATGGCCTCTGTGTCTTCCTCGTATCCCGGGAGGATGCGCCGCAGGTTCTCCATTATCCGCTCTAGGCGGCCCAGACCGTCCAGTATGCCGCCTTCACCCGCTCCCAGCAGGGAGAGGGCGGCGTCTATGGCGTCCTGAACGGCAGTCTGATTGCGCAGTTCCTGCTTTTTTGTTTCCAGCGTTTCTTCTTCGCCGTGTTCCGGATTGACCTTGGCAATCTCCTTCTGCTGAAATTCCAGCAGCTCACGCTTGTCTTCAAGGTGGCGGGCGCGCTCGCGCAGCTCATCGCGCCGGGCAGAGAGGTCGCGCAGTTCGCGGAGCAGGGTGTCTCGCTGTTGCAGCAGATCCGGCCTGTTCAGATAATCATCAAGAATCTTGGACTGAAAGGCGGGCTGAAGCAGCTTTTGCTGCCCGTGCTGGCTGGTGTGTACGAGCAGGGAAGGGCGCAGGTCGCGTATGGCGTCCTGCGAACCGAGCGAATCATTGATGAACAGCCGGCTGCGTCCTGTGGCGGCAACCAGTTCGCGCTTGAGGACGAGATCGCCTTCCGGCAGCGCGAAGAGGGCTTCCACGTAGGCTTTATCCGACCCCGGACGCACGAGGTCCGGGCTCATTTTTTCGCCGGTGAGGAAGTTAAGCGCCTTGAGGATGAAGCTTTTGCCTGCTCCGGTTTCGCCGGTGAGCACGTTCATGCCCGGAGCGAACTCCAGTTCCATGTCGTCTATGAGTGCCAGATGCCGTATTCTGAGAAGTTCCAGCATGGGGTGTGTTCCGCGCGTGGTGGGTTAAAGACTGAGCAAGTCGATGTCTATCCAAATTGCGCTGGCTTTGCAAAGGGGCGGAGCCGGAAACGTTTTCATGACCGCGTGAGCCGGGGGTCCAGAATGTCGCGCAGGCTTTCGCCCAGCAGGTTGTAGCCAAGCACGGTGAGAAGGATGGCAAAACCGGGAAAAAGAGACATCCACGGGGCTATTTCCAGCACTTCCTTGCCTTCCATGAGGATGTTGCCCCAGCTGGGCATGGGCGGCTGGACACCCAGCCCCAGAAAGCTCAGCGCAGATTCAGTGAGAATGGCCCCGGCTATGCCGAGCGTGGCGGAGACCAGCACCGGCGCAAGGGCGTTGGGGAGAACGTGCAGGCCGAGAATGCGCACCGGTCCGGCTCCGGCGAGGCGGGCGGCGGCGATGAAGTCTCTTTCACGCAGGCTCAGCGTTTCTGCACGCACAAGGCGCGCTACGCCCATCCATGAGGTAAGGCCGATGACGATCATGATGTTATTCAGGCTGGGTTCCAGAAAGGCGATGACGGCAAGGATGAGGAAAAATGATGGAAAGCAGAGCATTATGTCTACAAGGCGCATGATGGCCTCGTCTACCCAGCCCCGGAAGAAGCCTGCCACAAGCCCGAGGGCTATGCCTATGGACACCGAGATGCCCACGGCGACAAAGCCCACCCACAGCGAAACGCGGGCACCGTAGAGCATGCGGGCGAGCACGTCGCGGCCCAGCGCATCGGTGCCGAACGGGTGGCGGGCGCTGGGGCCTTGCAGAATGGCGTTGAGATCCAGTGCGGTGGGGTCGTGCGGCGATATCCACGGAGCCAGAAGGGCTGCGCCGGACATGGCGGCCACAATGGCTATTCCCAGCGTGAGCAGGCCGTACTGACGCCAGTAGTGTGCGCTGAGCAGGGGCATTCAGGCATCCCTTCCTGTGCTGCGGATGCGAGGGTCCGCAAGCCCGTAGCAGATATCGGCGATCATGTTCCCTGCCAGCGTGAGCACGGCGCCAAGGACGAGATTGCCCATGATGAGGGGGTAGTCGCGGGCCATGACCGCCCCGTAGAATAGCTGCCCCAATCCCGGCAGGGCGAAGATGGATTCGATGATGACCGAGCCGCCGATGAGACCCGGCACGGAAAGGCCGAGTATGGTGATGACCGGCAAAAGGGCGTTGCGCAGTGCGTGTTTGAAGATGACTGTGCGCAGGGGCAGCCCTTTGGCGCGTGCGGTGAGGATATAGTCCTGCCGCAGCACCTCGAGCATGGATGAGCGCATGAAGCGAGACATGCCTGCCAGACTGCCGAACGTGTAGATGAAAATGGGCATGGCCAGATGGCGTGCAAGATCTGCCAGTTTTCCCATGGGGCTGAGCGTATGGTAATCCAGCGAAGTAAGGCCCGATATGGGCAGCCATTGCAGATGGATGCCGAAATAGAGCATCATGAGCAGCGCCAGCCAGAATCCGGGCATGGCAAAGCCGATGAACACGAAAACAGCACTTATGGAATCGAACCAGCGCCCCTGATAATACGCCGAGGCAACGCCGATGGGCACGGCGATGAGCAGTGTGAGCACAAGTGAGGCGACGTTCATGCCCACGGTGAGGGGAATGCGTTCCTTGATCTTGTCCCACACGGGGCGGAAGTCGCCGGACATGGAGCGGCCGAAGTCCAGTTTGACGATACGCTCCAGCCAGTTGATGTACTGGATGTGCAGGGGCTTGTCCAAGCCGTACAGGCGTTCTAGGCGCAGACGTGTTTCCTCGCCCGCCAGCGGGTTCATGGAAGTCTGCATGTCTGTGGGCTTGCCCGGTGCAAGGTGGATGACCCAGAAGCTGATGACCGTTATTCCCCATAGTACAAGCAGCATCCATCCCAGCTTGATGGCGGCGCGAACAAGCAGACGCCGTGCCATGGAGGCTCCGGCGGATTGAACGGCGGCTTCCGCAGACGGAAGGGCAGGGGAAGGGGCGTTCTGCTGCATATCAGTTCAGAGGCTCCGGGGCTTGCTTGAGCATTGGCTTACGGGACACACACTTTGGGGATGAGGGCTGGTGCTAGCTGGCGTTCTCCAGCCATTGCCGCAGTTCCTTTACCTCTTCCGCCCATGTGGAGGACAGGCGCGCAGAGAGGAATTCGCCGTAGGCGTTATCCAGATACGCAAGGCACTTCTCAATGAGGTACATCTTTTCAAGAAAGGCGGCGTCCGGGTCATCGTCTTCGCTGTCGGCCTTTTCCACCTTGGGGGTCTTCAGGCTGCCAAGGGCAAAGTCTTCTGCCTTGAGGGTAACGTGCCATGCTTCGGGGTCACGCTCAATACGGATAAGCGCACGGTTAACCTTTTTGCCCATGGAAAGGCCCAGCCGGGCTTCCCTCAGTTCTGAAAGGTTGCCGGAAACCGTGGCGGTTTCGAGCGTTTCACCTTCGCCACCCTGCACGGAAACGCGCTGCTCCACGTACATGAAATAGGTGTCACCGTCTTTGGTGGTGAACTGACCGTTGCGGGTTTCGCTGCGGAACCACAGCCAGGTCAGAAATTCCTGGCCGAGAACAACATCTGTGGTCTGGCCGAGATAGGGGGTATCAGACATGGAAACTCCTAGGCGAAGCGGGAAGGTTCAAGGTTGTCCAGAGCGTGCATGACGTCTTCGCCCTTCAGGCGCACGGCAAGGGCGTAGGGCGTGAGAGGCTCCAGATCGAGTCCGAAGGTGGTGGAGAAATGTTCTGCGAACAGGTCCAGAACCTTGGACTGGGTGGAGGCAAAGTAGACGATGCCCGTCTGTATGTTCCATACGGCGTTGAATTCCGCAGGAACAGGCAGTGTGCGCGCCCGGAGTTTGAGCTGCACCTGTTCTTTGAGTTCCTTTTTGCGCTCGCGTGCAATGTATTTTTTACCCTGCTCTTTAATCCGCTTTTCTTCTTCGCGGATAGCGAGGGTAAGGTACTTTTTCATAACGGCCGCAGAAACCCGGCGGGTATCCAGCCGTAAGGAAAAGGTGATGAACTCGCCCTTTTCCGGCGGTGCCGTGCGCCAGAAGGAATCGAGCATGTCGTCGTAGCACACCCAGCCCCAGCCGCGCTCTTCGGCGGTATCCTCAATCTCCTGAAAGGCGAATTGCTTGAGTTTATCGGGAATCTGCGCCCAAAGGTCGGAAGGCACAGGTTCGGTTATCTGAAAACGGGTAAAGCTTGCGCTCGCGTTCATGAATCCCATGGCATGTCTCCTTATGAAGTCGAACACGTGTGTAGCGCATCTTGTCGCACATCGCCAGAAAAACAACACCGCCTCTGGCTTATAATGATAGTGGCCGGAAGAGCGGGAAAGCTGTTTTGTTAGAAAAATTATAAATTATATTCGGTGGTTAAATTTGAAGATGACGGGGTTTTGAAAAAAGGCGTTGACTTAAAAACGATTTCAGGTAGTTTCCACCTCCGCGCCGATGAGCCAGACGCTGGCGAGGCGGAGCGGAAAAAAGCTCTTTGCAAGTGCTCTTGAGACGACAACCCCAAAGAGGGTTCGGTAAAAAAAGTTCTTGACGAAGAGTGTGGGTTTCGATAGCTTGAAAATCCACCTTTACGAAAAGTGCTCCGAATCGGAGTGCTGAAAGCAGGGCGGCCCACGCAGGTGGGAGATGCTCCTTGACAATTAAATAGCGAGTTGG
>CAYRLL010000002.1:0-8861 GCA_964425115.1 uncultured Desulfovibrio sp.
GCCGCAAGCAGCTTGGAATACATGCCGCCCGTTCCCACGGAGGTCTTGCCCCCGCACATGGCGTCCAGATTCAGGGCATGCACGTCTTCTATAACGTCCAGCACACGGGCGTTCTCGGTGGTGTCCGGGTTGTCGGCGTATACGCCGGAGGCAGAGGTAAGATTTATGTACAGGTCAGCCTCCACCACGTTGATCAGCAGCGAGGCAAGGCTGTCGTTGTCGCCGAATTCCAGTTCCTGCACCGCCACGGTGTCGTTCTCGTTGACGATGGGAATGGCCCGCCATTGCAGCAGGGAGGCAAAGGTGTTTCGGGCGTTCAAAAACCGGTGGCGGCTTTTCAGATCGTCCTTGGTGAGCAGAATCTGGGCAGAGAGCTTGCCGTGCTCCTCGAACGCCTCGTTGTAAAAATGCATCAGGCGGCTCTGCCCAACGGCAGAAGCAGCCTGCTTATCCGGCATCCCCTTTATCTCGCAGCACGAGCGCAGCACGTTGCGCCCCGCCGCCACGGCACCGGAAGAAACCAGCACCACCTCGGTTCCCCGGTCATGCAACTGAGCCAGCTGCCCTGCAAGGCTGCGCACCACGGCAAGGTCCACCCCAAGCCCGGTGGTCAGCACGGCGCTGCCCACCTTCACAACCACCCGCTTCGCGCCATTCAGAACGCGCTCACGTTCCTGCTTCCAGTCCATGTTCACACCCGTACGGCTGGCTGTTATCCGGTTGTCAGAAAAAACTCTTCCCGCAGGCAGGGTAAAAACGGAACGGAAGAACACCGCAGGCTCCCGTTATTCACGGGTCCAGATGACCTCCACCTCGTCCTCGTCTTCATCCTCCTCCACCCATTCGCGGGCAGAGTTTATGGGAGCATTGCGGTCCAGGGCTTCCTGCATACGCCACATCTCATCCACCACTTCCTCCATTCCCTGCCCGTGCAGGGCGGAAATGAAGTACACGCCCATGCCGTCCTGCTGCGCCCGTTCACGCAGGGCATCCAGAAACGCCTCGTCCACAAGGTCTATCTTGTTGATCACCAGCATCTGCAGGCGTTCCCCGAGAACAGGGTCAAACCGGACAAGCTCCTCGTTGATGAGGTCAAAACCGGCCCAGGGGTTTTCCAGCGAAATGTCTTCGGCACTGAGGATATGCACCAGAAAACGGGTGCGCTCCACATGCTTGAGGAACCGTATGCCCAGCCCCTGCCCCTCGTGCGCGCCTTCAATAAGCCCCGGAATGTCGGCAATGACAAGCCGCCGCTCAGAATCCACCTCGTTGATCATGACGCCCAGATTGGGAGTGATGGTGGTGAACGGGTAACTGGCTATCTTGGGCCGCGCGGCGGAAACCTTGGATATGAAGGTGGACTTGCCCGCATTGGGCAGCCCCAGCAGGCCCGCATCCGCAAGAATTTTCAGTTCAAGCCGCAGCCGCTTGTACTCGCCTTCTTCGCCGGGCTGTGCAAAGCGGGGCACCCGCATGGTGGAAGACTTGAAAAACTCGTTGCCGTGCCCGCCGCGTCCGCCGCCCGCAATAAGGATCATGGTGTCAGGCTCGGACAGGTCAGCCACAAGGGTTTCGTGCCCGTCCTCACCAATTTCAAAAACCAGCGTCCCCACAGGCAGGTCAATGACCAGATCCTCGCCCTTGCGGCCGAACATCTGGCTTCCCTGTCCCGGGCGTCCGTTCTCGGCGGCGTAGTTGCGCTTGAGCCTGAAGTCATAAAGCGAAAGCAGTTTGGAGGAACCGCGCAGGAATACATTGCCTCCCGCGCCCCCGTCGCCGCCGTCCGGGCCGCCGCGGGGTATGAATTTTTCCCTCCGGAAGGATAAACAGCCGTTGCCGCCCTTTCCGGCGCGCACGGTTATGGTGGCTTCATCCACAAAGCGCATGATCTTGCCTACGTTCCTTGCAAAAATTCCCGGCGTCCGCCCTGCGGCGGTTCCGCCGTGCAAAAAGCACTGCGGCGGCCTCTGGCCGCCTTAAAAAAAGGGCGAAAGACGCAACGCGACTTTCGCCCTGTCCTGTCATTGCGAAAAAGACCTTATTCGGCCACGGCGGGAACAATGCTCACGCGGGTCTTGATCTTTTTCTTGCGGGTGTACTTTTCGTACTTTACCACGCCGTCAACCTTGGCGAACAGGGTGAAGTCCCGACCCATGCCCACGTTCTCGCCGGGATGCACCTTGGTGCCCACCTGACGGACAAGAATGTTGCCGGCCAGCACAACCTGACCGCCGTAGCGCTTGATGCCGCGGCGCTGTCCCTGTGAGTCGCGTCCGTTTCTGGAACTACCACCAGCTTTTTTATGTGCCATGACTAGCCTCTCCTGACAAAAAAATTACAAGGCCCGGAAACCAGACCCGAACACGGGCCTATGCAATTAGGCCTGAATACCCTTAATCTTCAGAGCGGTAAAGCCCTGACGGTGTCCCTGCTTGCGGCGGGAATCCTGACGGCGGCGCTTCTTGAAGACAACAATCTTCTCGCCACGGCCATGTGCCAGCACTTCCGCAGTCACCTTTGCGGAGGCAACATAGGGAGCGCCCACGGCAAACTTGTCGCCGCCGACCATGAGAACCTTATCAAGAACGATTTCGCTGCCCGCTTCGGCTGCAAGCAGTTCCACAAAGATCTTGCCGCCTTCTTCAACACGGAACTGCTTTCCGCCCGTTTCGACGATCGCGTACATATATATTCCTCCATAGAAAGAGAGAGGGGAGACTTACCTTCTTTCCGCAGGAGAAGTCAACCCAAATAATTGCTGCATTCCAATATTAGATGTCACCAAAAGTGAACCGCCTCCACTACCACGGGTCACCATGGTTGGCAAGCGATTAGTGGCAGCGGCCACAATCTTTCACCCGCGCGTCAACATGCCGCACACAGCGGCCCACGCACTACAGGCAACGTCCAGCGGGCAACGCACTGCCCGCCCCCCTTCCCCTGCTTCCAGCCAAACATATCCCCGGCTCCCACCCGGCACGCAACCGCCTTCCACCAGCCCCCACCCGGCTGCATCCCGGCCTGTTTTCTTCAAAAAAGATCATTCCCTCCTGTCCGCAGGAACTATGTCAGCAAGAATTTACTCCTTACAAAAAATTTTGCATGACAAGCTTTGCAAACTGTGTAATAGGGGACTTGAGTGTGTCTCATCTCGTGTCCGGGGAGAAGTACCGCACCAAAGCCCTCCCCCAAGGCTTATTCTCCCCGGACCCCTTAAAATCTCCCCGCTTTGCATTTCCCAATCCTTTCTGTATATTACGGAATCCGTTCACGTGCGCCCCGTTGCGCCACACAACATGGCATCCAAGTGAGGTTTCCTGATGAAGGGCATAATCCTCGCGGGCGGCTCGGGCACCCGCCTCTATCCCATCACCCACGGCGTGTGCAAGCAGCTTCTCCCCGTCTTCGACAAGCCCATGATCTACTACCCCCTGTCGGTGCTCATGCTTTCCGGCATACGGGAAATCTGCATCATCTCCACCCCCAAGGACCTCCCCCGCTTCCAGGATATGTTCGGCAACGGCAGCCAGCTGGGCCTTTCGCTCACCTATGTGGAACAGCCCTCCCCGGACGGGTTGGCGCAGGCTTTCCTTCTGGGCCGGAACTTCATCGGCAACTCTCCCGTCTGCCTAGTGCTGGGCGACAACCTGTTTTACGGCCACGGCCTTTCCACCGTGCTGGAGCACAGCGCCACCCTGCGCGAAGGCGGCATCGTCTTCGGCTACAAGGTGCGCGACCCGGAACGCTACGGCGTTGTGCAGTTCGATGCAGGCATGAAAGCCCTGAGCATAGAAGAAAAGCCCGCGCACCCCAAATCCCGCTATGCGGTGACCGGCCTCTATTATTATGATAACCGCGTGACGGATATCGCCGCCTCGCTCCGCCCTTCCGCGCGCGGCGAACTGGAAATCACCGACCTCAACAACGTCTACCTGCAGGAAGGCAGGCTGGACGTGCAGCTCCTCGGCCGGGGCGTGGCATGGCTGGATACAGGCACCTTCGAATCGCTGCATCAGGCGGCGGCGTTTGTCCGCGCCGTTCAGGACAGGCAGGGACTCAAAATAGCCTGCGTGGAAGAGATCGCCTACCGCAAGGGCTACATTTCCGCTTCCGAACTGGCGGAACTGGCCCGCCCCATGCTCAAGAACGAATACGGCCAATACCTGATGGATGTGATTGCAGACTGAATCGTGCCCGCCGGGTGCCTCACATACCCTGTTGTTTCCGCAACGCAGCCTCCGGCATCAGGCTGCGTCAACAGAACTGTCACGGAACATGTTTACTGCCTGGCTCCATGCGCATACGAAAAGCCGCCCCGTTCTGCAACGGAGCGGCCACATACAACAATGGTAAAGTGCGAACCGCAAGGCTCGTGCACCGCATTCAACCTGACCGGCAACCCCCGGCAAACCCCGGCCACCCTTTGCCAGCCCCGGCCCCGAACAAGGCCCGGAACGGCATGAAAAACGGCCTCAGCAAAGCCTGTTCAGCGCCACAGCCCGCACCCGCCCTGCGCACGCAAAGCAGCACAGGCCGGCGGGCAAAAAAACCACAGAAGGGTAAAACGGCTTAATGGTGGTCGAGATGCTCGCCCTTCTTGATGCGATAGAAGGCAGCAGAGACAATGAACACGAAGTAGATAAAGATAAGGCTCACACCCACAAAGCCCTGCGGGGTGGAGTGCATCATGTTGTCAAAAAGTTCCGCCAGCATGGTTCTGCTCCTTTTTCTCAAACATTTCCTACGTCAGGCACAGGAAAAGTAGTTGCCTCAAAACCGCGAAAAGTCAAGAATCATTTTGTGATTTTGCGCACAAATCAAAAAAATCTGCAACAATACCAGCAGCATTCACACAACCAAACTGACCGCGCAACCAGCCTTGCGCGCAACCATACACACGGAGTCCCCATGTCCAGCCCCATCGCCCCCGGCAGTACCCTAGACCTTCCCATCCACGCCCTTGCCACGGGTGGCAAAGCCATCTCCCGGCTTGAAGGCATGGTCATCTTCACAGACCGCGGCATCCCCGGCCAGACCGTCCGCGCCACCATCAGCCGGGTGAAAAAACGGTTTGCCGAGGCCACATTCCAGCACACCGTCACCCCCGCCCCGGACGAAGTCCCCCCTTTCTGCAAGCATTTCGGGCTGTGCGGCGGCTGCCTGTGGCAGAACCTGCCCTACGCTGGCCAGCTCGAATGGAAGCGCCGGTTTGTGGAAGATTCCATCCGCCGCATCGCCGGGGCAGAAGACGTGCCCGTCGCCCCGGTCATCGCCTCCCCGCAGGAGCGGCACTACCGCAACAAGATGGAATTCGCCTTCCTGCAAGGCCGCGGCACCATCCACCTCGGCCTGCGCCGCTACGCATCGCACTCCATCGTCAATATTGAAGAATGCCATCTGCAATCGCAGCGCGCCACCGCCATTGTCCAGCATGTCCGCCAATGGGCCAACCGTCAGGAAGCCATGCCCGCCTACGACCCGCAAAAGGACAAAGGCTACCTGCGCTTCCTTGTGGTGCGTGAAACGCGCAGCACCAACCAGCTCATGGTCCAGATCATCACCGCGCCGGACTGGTCCAATGCCAACAGGCGCAATGCCGCAGTTGCCGCGCTGGGCAATGAACTTGCCGATGCATTCCCGGGCCTGACCTCCTTCGTCCACTCCGAACGTGCGGACAAGGCGCAGGTTGCCTACGGCGAACGCGACCTCACGGTACAGGGAGCGGCAGAACTGCACGAAACCCTGCACATCGGCGGCACAGACCACACCCTGTGCCTCGGCGGCGCAGCCTCCTTCTTCCAGACCAACACCGGCGCGGCGGAAATCCTGTACACCAGGGCGCTGGAAATGGCCGCCCTCACCGGCTCGGAAACGGTATGGGACCTGTACTGCGGCGTGGGAGCCCTCTCTCTGGGCGCCGCCGCTCGCTCGGCTTCGGTCACCGGCTTCGAGATCACCGCAGACGCCGTGGAGACCGCCGGAAAAAATGCCGCTGAGCACGGCGCGGGCAACGTCACCTTCAAATCGGGCGATGTACGCCACACCATGCGCGAAGAGCAGAACAGCCCGCAAGTCATCATCACAGACCCGCCCCGCAGCGGCATGCACCCGGAAGTGGTCGCCGCCATCGCCGCCCGCGCCCCGGAACGCATTGTCTAC
The DNA here is from genome assembly GCA_964425115.1 of uncultured Desulfovibrio sp. Lineage (GTDB taxonomy): Bacteria > Desulfobacterota > Desulfovibrionia > Desulfovibrionales > Desulfovibrionaceae > Halodesulfovibrio. The sequence goes on from CAYRLL010000002.1 coordinate 6,160, forward strand.
ATCTCCTGCGATCCGGCAACGCAGGCACGCGACATAGGCCTGCTGCTGCACGCCTACCGCATTGTGCAGGTGCAGCCCGTTGACCTGTTCCCCCACACTCCGCATATAGAAAACATCGTGCTGCTGCACCGTCTGGCAGACAGGCAGGAATAGCGCAAACAGCCGGCCTCTTCCCCGATTCGCCAGAGATTTTCGCAGACTATGGACGAATCCTCTTTTCTGGGCTACAGAGATGCAAACCACCGGGGCACCGCAAATCGCGGCTGCCCCGGCCCGCCAAAGGCTCACCCGCATTCCCCCGGAGGAAGGAGGTTGCCCGCCATGCATCGCTCATTGTCCGCGCATACGGCACTGCCCCTGTGTTTCATCGCCCTTGCCCTGTGGTTCTGCATTGCCCCCGGCACCATCTCTGCCGCCCCGGCAACGGCCACCTATGTAGGCACAGATGCGTGCGCCGACTGTCATGAAGAGCAGTACGCAAACTTCAAAAAGTATGCGAAAAAGGCCAAGTCCGACAAAAGCATAAAGGTCATGGCCCCCAAGCTCACCGCTGCGGAACTGCAGGGCTGCTACGGCTGCCACACCACCGGCTACGGAAAACCGGGCGGATTCGAAAGCTTTGAAAAAACACCGCATCTGAGCGACGCAGGCTGCGAGGTGTGCCACGGCCCCGGCTCGGAACACGTGGATTCCGGCGGCGACCCGTCCCTTATCGGCAGCCCCACCATGGAAGAATGTCTGGTCTGTCACAACGAAGAGCGTGTGGCGAACTTCGGCTTCCGTCCCCTGCTCTACGGCGGCGCACACTAGCCGCCCTGTTCCCGGTATCGGGAAAACCCTTTTTTTAAGTCAGGTTCAGAAGAGGCGGAGCCATTCCGCCTCTTACCAGTCCACCTCAATAATAATTTTTCCTGAAGGATCACGGCGAATACCCGCCACATCCTCCACCACCACATCATCAGACTCCTCAGCCTTCTTCTGCTCCTGTGAAATAAGCTCCTCAAGTGCCGCCCTCTGCGTGTCACTCAGCTCCAGAAACTGGCATCCCACCCTGTCCGCACCGGCAAAGCGGACAACGGCCTGCACCTTCTTCAGGCGCACATCCTGCGAATCCAGCAGATTGAACCGAAACACCTGCCCCGGCTCCAGCACCCCCGGCTCCACCTTAAAACAGATGCCGCCCATGCTGATGTCCACCACAATGAACACCTCGTCCTGCCGCCCCAGCGAAACGGAAAAATCCACCAGAGGAATACGCGGATACTGCCGCTTCTCCTTCCAGTCCGCGACAGGCGCATCCTGCCGGGCACCGGGGGTGTGCCTTGCCTGTTTCCCCGCCCCTGCCTCGGTGCCCGCCCGGGCGCGCTCCGCCTGCGCGTGCATGGCCTTTCGCACAGGCTCCAGAAACGAAGCGTCCATGCCGCCGTCCGTAAGGGTGCGCACGGCTTTCTTTTCCTTGCCCTGCCGCAGATAGGCAACGGCAAGCTCCTTGCGCAGCTCCCCGGCAGCTGTGCTTCGTTCCAGCCCGGCCTCATACGCGCTCACAGCCCGGTCAAGCTGCCCGCCCTCCTGCAACTGGCGCCCTGCGATAAGAAAGGGGTCTTCAAGGGGCTCCGGCAATCCGGCAGGAGCCTCGCCCATGCGTCGTGCGGCCTTGCCCGCTTCCGCCATGCGCCCCTCCACTGCAAGGGCGGAAACAGCCTTGTGCCGGAACTTGAACGTCTGCACGGCGTCTCCAAGCCCTGAAAAACTCTCCGCAAGACCGGAAAACGCGTCCGCAGAAAGCGGCTTGCGTTTGAGCACCGCCAGAAACACCTGCGCCGCCTTGGTAAAGAGCCTGCGCGCAAGCAACTCTTCGCCGGAGTGCACCAGACGCCGGGCATCTTCGTCATCATCAATGGGATCGGGAACGCCCGGAAGCGTCGGGGAGGCCGCGGAAGGAGCGGACCCGGAAGAACCGGGCGAAATGGACGGACCGGACGGACCGGAAGAACCGGGAGAGCCGGAAGCACCTGCCGCAGAGCCTGCTCCCCCCTGAGCTGAGGCGGCAGCCTTGCGCGGGTCGGAAGGTCCGCGAACAGCAGACGGAGCGGGAACCGCAGCCCCGGCCGCCCGGCCAAGTTTGGGCTGCACCTGCCCCTCAGCCCGCAGCGCCTCCAACACGGCGGCGCGCACAGTCTGCGGGTCCGGCTGTGCCGTCAGGCACGATGTGGCACCGGCATCCAGCGCCGCACGCGCCTCATCCGTGCCGCATCTGGGATACACCACAATGACCGCCAGCTTGTCATACTTGGCATCAGCCCGGATGGCCCGGATAAGTGCATGGTTGTTGGCAGCGGAAATTTCTCCCCGCAGCAGAAGCAGATCGAAAGGGGTCTTCTTCAGCGCGACGATGCCCACCTTGAAAGACGGCGCGAAAAGCAACCGCACCTGCCCCATGCCGGAAAGCCCGGCCCGAAAAATATCCTGATATTCCGGTCGTTCTTCTATGACTAGGATCTTGAGAATGCGCTGTCCGTCCATGCACCCACACCCCGCACTGCGTGATTCGGTTCTTCGCGCCCCCCGCCTTCCTATATACCCGGATTCGGACAAGGTCTACCCTCCGGTGCTGCCCGGAAAAACTCCCCGCCCGCCCGTAATTGCATCCCGCTCAGTCCACGCAAGCCCGCTTGCAGGTCACTCCATATTCGCCCGCTTGC
>CAYRLL010000002.1:8961-14019 GCA_964425115.1 uncultured Desulfovibrio sp.
GCCCGCTTGCAGGTCACTCCATATTCGCCCGCTTGCCGCTCACGCGGACAAGACGCACGCGCACCAGCGTCACGCCGTTCGCTTCGGCTTCAGACACCGTGGCAGGGTCGCCCCCATACCGCAGAACAAGGGCACGCAAGGCCTCGCAACGCTCCTCCCCGCCGGTCAGAATCTCAGCCGTACCGCTGGCGCACACACTCTCATAGGCCATACCCATGTCGCAGGCGCGCCCCCCGCTCCCCACCAGCCGGGCAGTGGCAACTGCCGTCACGCTCACGCGCGGGTCGCGGCGCAGGCAGTCCAGCTTGCGCCCCTGCCGCGCACAGTGAAAATAGATGCAGCCGTCCGCATAGACAAAATTCAGCGGCACGGCATACGGCCCCTCCTCGCCGGAAAAACCCAGAACAATATACTGCGCCTCATCCAGCACCCTGCAAATCCACTGCGGGTCCGTCACCAACCTGTCTGTACGCCGCACAACGCCTCCTAGTCCTCATTGACCAAACAGTCTGCGAGACTCATGAAATTTATGAAAAAAACCACAGGCAATCCGCCTCACCCGTTGACGGGGATACCATCGCGTGATAGACCGAACCAACTTGTGAACGATTGCACGAAGTGCCCCTCGCGAACAACCATGTCGTTCCACAGTGGGGTGCGGAGAATGATCATTAAAAAGAACAAGGAAATCAACACCAAAAAGTATGTCGACCTTATGGGCACCGTCGGAACGATGGGCATGCACATGGTCACACATCCCGCTGTGGGGGCGGTTGTAGGCTACTTTCTGGATGATTGGTTGGGAACCAAGCCTTGGCTGTTCATAACCTTCTTGATTCTGGGCGTCATTGCCGGATTCAAGGCGGTGTTCGTGGACACGCGGAAGATTCTAAGGAACCAGGAAAAGCAAGATGCCGAAAGGAATGGGCGAGAGGATTGAAAAGCACCTGTACGCCAAAGGCTTCAGGTTGCCGGAAATCCGGGCCATACTCAAGGCGCAGCTCCTGCTCTGCGGAACCTCTGCCCTGGTTGGGGTCTCAACAGTCTGGCTGACCCTGTGGCCGCTCAGTTTCGCGGTGGGCGTGATACTGGCCACGTTCAGCTTCTATTCGCTGGCACGGTTCATTCAGCAGGTCATCCTGCGAACCTACACCCGGCAAATGCTGTTGGGATTGCTGTTCAGGTTCTATGCACGGCTTATGCTTACCGGACTCATCCTGTTCGGACTGATTATCAAGCTCAGGGTTCCAAGTTCGGCACTCGTGGCTGGTTTTGCCACTTGTATGGCAACCATGCTCGTCGGAATTCTGTTCAGGCGGGCAGAGCGGAAAATCAAGGAGGCATGAGGATATGGCAGGTGGATTGCCGCATCCGGTGCTATGGTCCTCCCTCGCGGGAATGGACTATATCACCATCAATGGAACTCAAACCGAGTTCAAGCATGTGTTCTATACATGGATTGCCATGGCAATCCTCTTCAGTCTGGCTTTTCTCGTTCGCGGCCAGCTGAAGATGGTTCCCGGCAAAATCCAAAATGTTTTTGAAGTAATCATCGGTGGGCTTGAGAGCTTTGTTGTCAGTAACATCGGCGAGGACGGGCGCAAGATTTTTCACGTCCTCATCGCTCTGTTCCTCTTCATTCTCACCAACAACCTTCTTGGTCTGGTGCCCGGCTGCGACGCACCCACGGCGAACGTGAACACCAACGCCGCGTTGGCTCTCTTCACGTTCCTCTATTACAACTGGATCGGTATTCAGCGCTGGGGCGCAGGCTACATCAAGCATTTCTGCGGTCCCTTCTGGTGGCTCATTCCTCTTATGCTGCCGCTGGAACTTATCTCCCACGCTGCACGTCCTCTCTCCCTCACGCTCCGTCTCTTCGGTAACATCCGGGGTGAGGAAATCGTGCTGATCCTGTTCTTCCTGCTCGCGCCGATCTTCGGCACCATTCCGATTTACTTCCTGTTCCTGCTGGCAAAGTGCCTTCAGGCTTTCATCTGGTTCATGCTCGGCATGATCTACCTGAAGGGTTCGCTGGAACACGCCCATTAATCGGGGGAAATGGTCTTAGACCAACTAACATACTAACGTTCTAGGAGTGTAGTACAATGCGTAAGTTCATGATGATCGCCCTGAACACTGTTGCCATCCTGTCCGTTGCCGCCATGGCTTTTGCAGCCGAAGGCGCTCCCTACGGCGACCTGGTGTACTTTGGTGCCGCTATCGGCATGGCTATTGCCGCTGCCGGCTGCGGTATCGGTCAGGGCATGGGTCTGAAGGCTGCCTGCGAAGGCACCGCCCGCAACCCCGAAGCTTCCAACAAGATCACCGTGGCCCTCATTCTTGGCCTGGCATTCGTTGAATCCCTTGCCATTTACGCTCTGGTTGTTAACCTTATGCTTCTGACCAAGTAAGCATACGGATAGCGCCTTTTTCAAGGAGGCCGCTATGCGGCCTCCTTTTTCCGGTTTATAATGGGAAAGTTTTCACAATCAGGATACCCTCAGAACATGTCACAGAAAAGCGAACACATTCCGAGAGCCACCATCCAGCGCCTTGCCGTCTACGTGCAGGTGCTGGAAAACCTGCTGCGCGAAGGCACGGAGGTCATATCCTCCGAACCGCTCGCCAAGGCATGCAATGTAAACGCCTCTCAGATACGCAAGGACCTTGCCTACTTCGGGGAATTCGGGGTTCGGGGTGTGGGCTACTATGTCAAAAGCCTCATCGAATCCATCACCCGTGCTCTCGGCGTGGACAGAGAATGGCGCACGGTGCTCATCGGTGTGGGCAACCTTGGCCGCGCCCTGCTCAACCATAAGGAATTCCGCCTGCGCGGATTCAATATCGTCGGCGCATTCGACTGCGACCCCTTCAAAATTGGCGAAGAAATCTCCGGTCTGGAAGTCGTGTGCACCAAGCGGCTTAAAGAAAAAATCGGCGAAAACGGTGCAGAAATCGGCATCATCACCACGCCCCCGGAACGTGCCCAGCGCGCCGCCAACCATCTGGTGGAAGCAGGCATCCGGGGCATACTGAACTTCGCTCCCGCCCGTATTACCGTGCCCTCTGAGGTGCATGTGGAATATGTGGATATTTTCCATCACCTGTACGCGTTGTCCTTCAACATCACCTTCGGCAGTTCAGACTAGCGTCCCTGTCTGCGCCGCGGACTTCACCGCATACTCTTTCCGGCCCTGATCCGGATCTGAAACGGCCCATGCCTTTGACGGATACGGCACGAACGCGCTATGCTGCGCCATCGTGCTTTTTGCCGTTTTGCAGCTTGGCGGACCATGGAAATCAGGTGCTGCGGACCGCCCATAACGGCACAACGCCGGGCAGAGAAAATGTCCGGCCTGTTTCCTGAGCCACATGCACAGATAGCCATCGGGAAGACCTGAACATTTCGCAGCAACGCAGCAGATTGCTTTTCCACTGCCCGGCAGGCACCCGATCCGCATCGCGTGTCATGTCCGGCAGACCTGCAGGAGGTTCCATGCCCGCCCCCATCGTTCTGCTTACCGATTTCGGCCATACAGACCCCTACGTCGGTCAGATGAAGGGAGTTCTCGCCACGCTTGCGCCGCATGTCCCCGTCATAGACCTCTGTCACGGCGTGCGCCCGCAGGCTGTGGCTCAGGGGGCCTACTTTCTGGCCTCCAGCTTCAGCCATTTTCCGGAAGGAAGCGTCATCGTCTGCGTCGTGGACCCCGGCGTAGGCACGGACCGGGGCATACTGTGCATGGAGGTGGCAGACCGCTTCGTACTGGCACCGGACAACGGACTGCTGGTACCACTGCTTTCCGATTACCCGGCCGCCGCCTGCTACCGCATGGATACCGACATTTTCGAGGATGCCGCCCCGACCTTCCACGGGCGCGACATCTTCTGCCCCCTCGCCGCAAAGCTGGCCGGCGGTGAACCGGTGAGCGGGCTTGGCGTCCCCTGCCCTGTCTCGCAGATCCACACTCCGGAATGGATGGTTCCCGTGGGTTTTGCCGACCATATCGCCTGCCACGTGCAGCACATAGACCATTTCGGCAACGTGGTGCTCAACCTCAGCGCCATTCCATGGCTGGAGCGCATAGCCCTGTGGCCGGATCTGTTCATCAGGCAGACGCCGCCCCAGAAGGTGCTGCGCACCACCACATTCGGGCAGCTGCCCCGCAACACGCTGGGGTGCATAGCGGGAAGTCAGGGATTTCTTGAGTTGGTGCTCCACTCCGCATCCGCCGCCCACTTCCTGAAACTGGACATCGGCGACAGCATCGTCCTGCAGGGGCATCCGGATGTCGATGCGTCCTAGCGCAGTCTCCGACCTGCGCATTGCCTTCGGCTTTCTGACCAGACTGGGACCGGCCTTCCTCTGCGCCCCGGAGGATATGGGCCGCTCCGTCCGTCATTTCACACTCGTGGGCCTTGTGCTTGGCATTCTGGTCACCGTTCCCGCTCTGCTCATGCCCGGCGGGGCGCACGCCACCCTCGGCGCGCTGTTCTGGGTCGCGGCCTCTGTCTGGCTCACCCGCGCGCTGCACTGGGACGGCTGGGCCGACCTGTGGGATGCGTGGGGAAGCTGCGCGGAGGGAGAACGCTTCTGGGCCATTCTGAAAGACAGCCGCATCGGCGCGTTTGGCGTCATCGGTCTTGTGACGGGCCTCGGGGGCCAGTTGCTGCTGTCCCGCGAACTGTTGGCGCACGGTCTGTGGCCAGCCCTTGTATGGGCACCGGCACTGGGCCGCGCGGCTGCAGCCCTCGCTGCAGGTCTGGGCACCGCACCGCCCGCTTCCACGCTGGGCAGGCTCTTTCTGGCAGGGGCCACACCTGCCGTGGTCACCGTACAATGCCTGCTGGCCGTTGTTGCAGGTTCCGCGCTGTGCGGCCTCGGGACCGTCCTTGTCGCCTGCGCCGTTACGGGGGGCGGGGTGTTCGCCATGGTCAGGCTTTCCCGGCGGGCGGGTGGCATGAACGGTGATTTTCTGGGAGCCGCCGTCATATGGGGCGAGCTTGCCGCCCTGTTGGCCGCAGCCCTGTTCATCGCCTGACCTTTGGCAGAAA
>CAYRLL010000002.1:14119-26495 GCA_964425115.1 uncultured Desulfovibrio sp.
GGCTTCCTGCTGCGCATTTCGGCACGGTCCGTGCTATCAGTTGGTGCAGGGCTGTCCGGCGTCGGCTATCCGACAGGTGACCGGGCAGATACTCGGGCAAGGTAATGCGGCAGTCCCCTTTTCCATAACAGCAGGGCGGCACAAAGCCCCCTCCGGCACAACAGGAAGTACATGGCACAGTTCCGGTTCCGCCTCCAGCAGGTCCTGAAATACCGCGCACAGCTTGAGGAGCAGGCCAAAATGGCATTCGCTCAGGAGCAACGGCAGTACGAGACGCAGGCCCAACGGGTGGAAGCGCTCCGCAAGACCCTTGCCGAATACGAACCCAAACTGTATCAGACCAATAATCAGGCCGAAATCTGGCTGCTGCGCAACTTCATACAAGGTCTTTCAGCAGACATCGCGCGGGCGGAAGCAGCCCTGCTGGAACAGGCCCAGCGTCTCAACAAGGCGCGGCAGCATCTGGTCAAACGCTCGCAGGAACGCCAGCTCATCGACAAACTCAAAGAAAATCAGGCCAAACGACATGCTCAGGAAGAACTCTTCAAAGAACGGCAGCAATTCGATGAAACAGCCACCATTCGCCACAAGCCTCAGGCTGTTTAAGCTCTGCAAGCTCCTCGCGCTTGCCGTGGTCTTCAAGCTGGTGGTCATCGCCACGCTGGCCGTGGATACAGGTGGCTGGTACATCCCGTTTCTGGGAGAACCGGCTGTTGTGAGCAGCGCGCCTGCGCCTTCCGAATCCGCCCTTCCCGCAACGGTGCAGCAGCCTGCCGCTCCGGCTTCCGGCACATTACTCGCGGTCTCCGGTGCCCATGCCGCTCCTCCGGACAGCGGGCAGCAGCCTGCCGATCCCGCCCAGCAGTCCCCCGCCCAGCAGGCCGGCGGGCTCCCGCAGGACGCTCTTACCCGTGAATCCCTGCAGCAGAAGCAGGAAGAGCTCAACCGGCGCGAGGCCGACCTCAACAGGCTGCAGCAGGAAATTAACCAGAAGATTCAGAACCTGCAGCAACTTGAACAGCGTCTGCAGGTCATGCTGGAACAGGCGGAAGAGACCAAGGACAAAAAGATGCGCCACCTCGTGGACGTCTATTCCAACATGAAGGCCAAACAGGCAGCGGACGTGCTCAGCACGCTGGATGAAGGCATCGCCGTCAAGATTCTGGCAGGCATGCGCGGGCGTCAGGCCGGTGAAATCCTCACCTTCGTCAACGCGGAAAAGGCCGCACGGCTCTCAGAGGCCCTTACAAGAATGCAGCTCCCCTTCGAATAGTCCATGCCCAGACTGAAGCTTACCATCGCCTACGTGGGCACCAACTATTGCGGCTGGCAGATTCAGGCCTTTTCACGGCGTCCCCAGCCCACGGTGCAGGAAGAACTGGAACGCATTGCGGAACGGGTGCTCGGCGCGCCTGTGCGCATCTTCGGCAGCGGCCGCACGGATTCCGGCGTACACGCAGAGGGGCAGGTGGCCCACTTCGATGTCCCGGAAGACAAGGCGGACATGGACTGGCAACGCACCTTCAACGCCATGCTCCCCGACGACATTGCCGTGCTGGATGTGCAGCGCGTGGCGGACGATTTTCATGCCCGCATCGATGCGACGGGAAAAATCTATGCCTACTCCCTGTGGCTCAGCCGCAGGTACACCCCGCCGCGCCTCTTTCCCTTCGTCTGGGCCACAGGCCCGGTGGATGTGGCAGCCATGGACGCAGCCGCGCGGCATCTGGAAGGCACCCACGATTTTTCAAGCTTCCGCAATGTGGGCACAGAGGTGGAAACCTGCGTGCGCACCCTGCGGAGCATAGGCCGCAGTCCGCAGGGGCCGATGCCGGGGGCCGATGCCCCGGATTACGCCCGCGCGGGCGTTCCGCTGCAACTGACATGGTATTTCGAGGCAGACGGCTTTCTCAAGCAGATGGTGCGCAACCTCATGGGCACGCTGGTAGCCTGCGGCACGGGCAAACTGTCACCGGATGCCGTACCTGCCCTTCTGGCGGCGTGCGACAGGGCGCAGGCTCCGGCCACGGCCCCGGCACAGGGGCTCAGCCTTGCCCGCGTGCTCTACTGAATGATTTCCGGGTGTTCTGCGGAATGGTCTGGGGAATGTTTTGGGGAATGCTTTGCGGGACGCTCTGCGAAATTCATTGCTGAATACTCGCGGAATTCATTGCTGAATGCTCTGCGGAATACATTGTCTGAGGCACCGTAAGGACAAACCGGCCCGTTCCCGCACGGGTTTCACCCCCTGCAAGGCCGCCGCTCCCGCCGCCTGCGCGCTAGGTATAGTTGGGTTCTTCTTCCTTGATAATCTGGAAGGCTTTGTTGGACTTCACCGTCCCGCTTATGCCCATGAACTTACGCACTCCGGCCACGGTGCATTCCAGCAGGTCGTCCGTGTCTGTATCCAGCAGCAGCACATCGCCCACCTTCAGGCGCAGCAGCTGGTTGCCGGTTATCTTGGTTTCCCCAAAGCGTATCTTCATCTCCACAGGCGTCTCCATCAGGCGCTCCTTCAGGCGCGCCACCCACGCATGGTCCACTTCCAGCCGTTCGGTCTGAAAGCTGGCGTGCAGCTTGGAGCGTATGGGTTCAATGGTGGCATACGGCAGGCAGATGATAAGCGAGCCGATGGCGGTTTCCAGTTCCACCTCAAAGGTGATGACCACCACCACGTCGCTGGGCGGCACAATGGCCGCGAACTGGGGGTTAATTTCAGAACGCACCAGTTCAAGATTCACCTCGTGCACCGGCCGCCACGATTCCTCCATGTTGTCCAGAGTAATCTTGATCACGCGGTCCACAATGGCCTGTTCAATGCGGGTGAACTCCCTTCCCTCAATCTTGGGCTGGGAACCGGCCCCGCCGAAAAAATTCTCCACAAGGGCAAACACCAGGCGCGAATCCACCACAATGATGGCATTGCCCCTCAGCGGCTCCATCTTGAAGATATTAATGCTGGTGGGCACGGGCAGCGAGCGCATAAAGTCGCCGAACTTGGTCATATCTATGGAAATGGGGTTCAGTTCCACGCGCTTGCGGATGCTGTTGGACAACGCATTGGTGCACAGGCGGGCAAACCTGTCGTTCACGATTTCCAGAACAGGCATGCGGCCCCGGATAATGCGGTCCTGATTGGCCAGGTCAAAGGGCACAATACCGGAATCGTCCTCCGGAATATCGGATTCGCTTTCGATCTCTCCGCCGGAAAGCCCCCTGAGCAGGGCATCCACCTCGTCCTGGGCAAGGATCTTGTTCATACGCTACTGCACTCCCATTTCTGGCTTATCCGTACACTTATGCCCGCCTGCCCCGCGGGTCAAGTCTGCGCCAACGTGGAGGGTTTGACGAAATTTCCCATCATCGTGAGGGCTTGCACAAACAGTGCCATCCCGCACAGCCTTTGCTCAGGCTTCCGTGCAGAACATAATGATCAGGAAAGATTGGGATAGCGCCGTTTTATGCGCTGAATGACATCCGGGCTGACGTAGCCGAGAAGGGAAAGGATTTCATCAATGGCGTAAGGCGACTTGGACTGCAGCTTATAATTTTCCGCCTTCATCAGGTCTTCGGGCGAAAGCAGCTTCTCCGCCAGCAGCACATCCACCACGGTATGCTGGGCCACGGTTGCCCTGCGCGCAGCGGGCTTGCCCATGCCCGTAATCAGGTCGCCCCCCGAGGCTCCAAGACTGTAATCAGCCGCGCCTTCCAGCTGACGGGAGATAAACATCTCCGTCTCACGCAGGTCTGCCAGCCCCTGCTTGGCGTCGCGCAGCGTCTGGGTCAGCTTTTGCTTGCGGCCACGCTGAAACTGGATTTTTTCCACGTATCCGGTGGTTGTCTGATGCCCCACAACAACCATCCCTATGATCACGAGGAAAATAATAAAGACAGCTATCACATAGCCCATAACACCCCGCCCCGGTCCTGCAGCGAACCATCCCGCAACCTGCCGCCAATTCATTGGATATATACTCTAGACATTTACCAGATACTATCATCAGTGCGCAAGCGATTATTCACGCAACCCTGCACATACCCTTCCGTGAGCCGTCCGGCGTTGCCCATGCGCACAACCGCTCTCCCGCTGTACCCCCCCTAAACCTTAGCCAGCCCGCCGTTTGCAACGCCTGCTATCCCTTTACGGCGATTTATGGCACACTTCCCCTGCCATGCAACACCATCAAAGCCACATACTCGTCACCACGCCGGAAGGCCATACGGAAACCATTTTCCTCCAAAACCACCCCGTGCCGCCCACGCTGGCCCAGTGCGTCTACACCTCCGGCTTCTTCAATGCCCCGGCCCTCTGCTCGGGACTGGGAAAATGCGGCCGCTGCCGCATGCGCATCACCCGCAACGCGCCACTGCCCAACGGTCCGGACGCCCTGTATTTCACCGAAGAAGAACTCCGCAGCGGCTGGCGGCTGGCCTGCGGGCATCCCCCCCTGCCCGGCATGCACGTCCAGTTGCCGGAATCCGCCGCAACACCGCGCCGCATCATCGCATCGCCCGTGCCGCCCTCCGCCCCCCTTCCCCCTCTGCGGCTGGCCGTGGACCTCGGCACCACCTCGCTGCACTGGTCCCTGCTGGCGGGAACAACCCGGCTGGCCTCAGGCAGTGAACTGAACCCGCAGATGGGCGCCGGCAGCGAAATCATGTCCCGGCTGGCCTTTGCCGCCCGGCCGGAAGGCGCAGCCGTCCTGCAGAACCTTGTCCTGAAAACCCTGCAGGAACTGGTGCGCGAGGCGGAAACAACCTTCGGCAGCCCCGTTGAAGAATGCTGCATCGCCGGCAATCCGGCCATGACGGCCCTGCTGCTGGGCAAAGACGTCTCCGGCCTGTCCGCAGCCCCCTACAGGCTGGACTATGCGGGCGGCACGGCAGAATCCCTGCCCGGCCTGCCCCCCGCCTACATCCCCCCGCAACCCGCCCCCTTTGTGGGCGGCGATATCTCTGCGGGTATCATGGCCGTTGCGGAACTGGCGCCGCAATACCCCTACCTGCTTGCAGACCTCGGCACCAACGGCGAATTCGTGCTCGCCCTCACGCCGCAACACTCTCTGGTCACCAGCGTTGCGCTCGGTCCCGCGCTGGAAGGCATCGGCCTCACCTTCGGCTCCGTTGCCCGCCCCGGCGTCACCACCCGCTTCATTCTTTCTCCGCGCGGCCTCGAACCGGTCGTCATGAACCCCGCCCCCGGTTCCGCAGCGTCCCCGCCGTCTCCTCCCGGCATAAGCGGCACCGGCTATCTTTCGCTTGTCCATTGCCTGCTCAGGGCGGGTCTGGCAGGCCGCGACGGCCGCTTCATCCTCCCCCCCCGCACGCCGCTGGGTGCCCGGCTTGCCGCCTCCATGACCGAAACCGGCGGCGAACAACGGCTCGTCCTCGGCAACGGCCTGCACATTTCCGCAGGCGATATTGAAGAAATCCTCAAGGTCAAGGCGGCCTTCACCCTTGCCTTTGCCCGCCTTCTGGACGAAGCTGGCCTTGCCCCGCAAGAACTGCGCCGCATCTACCTTGCGGGCGCGCTGGGCGAGCACGTCAACCTTGCAGACCTTGAGGAACTGGGCTTTCTGCCGTCCGGCATGGGCGTCGCCCGGCCCGCACAACCCGGCAACGTCATCGGCATGGGCAATGCCTCGCTGCGCGGTGCCGAACGATTCCTTGTTGACCCCGACCTGCGTGCCATGGCAGAAGTCTGGTCCGCGGCGACAACCCATGTGGACCTTACCGCCGACCCCGCCTTCACCCAAACCTTCATGCGCCACATGCGCTTTGCCCACATATGAACAACTGCCTCACTCTTCCCGCCGCGCCCCTGCGCGAGGCTCTCGCAGCCTATGAAAATTCCCTGCGCAAGGTCCTGCCGCTCAAGCAGGCGCACCGTCGCGAACTGCACTACGCCGTGGCAGACCTTTCCCGCGCCCTCACCACGGAACGCGGCGGCATGAAGGTGAATTACTGGACCACGCCCCGCGCGGCCTCGGCCTACCTGCATTTTTACCTGCCGTGGAACCTGTACCGGCTCGCGTGGCTCCTGCCCAACCTCGCGCTGAACCTGAACGATGGCGACACCGTGCTCGATCTCGGCTCCGGCCCGCTCACGCTTGTGCAGGCCCTGTGGCTGGCACGGCCGGACCTGCGCGAACGCAAACTCACCTTTGTCTGTTCCGACATCGCCCCCAAGCCCATGGAAACAGGCCGCGCCCTGTTCGAAACCCTCACCGGCGTGGCGGCCAGCAGCCCGCAAAGCCCGTGGCGCATCGTGCTGGAGCGCGCACCGCTGGAAAAAACCCTGCGCAACCACTTCGGCAAGGCCAAGCTGGTCTGCGGGGCCAACGTGCTGAACGAGCTGCGCGCAGGCAAGGGCCAATCGCTGGAAGAGCGCCTGAACGAACTCGCCCTTGCCATGTCAGACGCCTGCACCGAAGACGGCGCGGTGCTCTTTGCCGAACCGGGCACCCGCCTCGGCGGCAAGATGATCTCCCTGCTGCGTCTCGGCCTCATGGACTACAACCTGTTTCCGCAGTCCCCCTGCCCGCATGATGGCGACTGCCCCATGCTGGACGCCGCCTCCGGCGGCTGGTGCCACTTCAACGCCCCGGCAGACAGCGCCCCCAAATGGCTGATGACCCTGACCAACCGCGCGCGCATGGAACGACGCAACATAAGCCTCAGCTTCCTGCACGCCGCCCGGAACAAGCCCGCCTGCTCAGCGGATGCCGTACGCATTCTCTCAGACCCCATCCGCCTGCCGGATACCCCGGCTCCGGCCCGCTATGCCTGCTCCATGCGCGGCATGGCGCTGGTCCACAGGGCCGCAAGGCTGGAAAGCGGCTCGCTCGTCACCGTTTCATGGCCCGATCCGCCGGTAACGGATGCCAAATCCGGGGCGCAGGTGGCCCACCCCCTCGCGCGCTGAACGGGCGCACGACCAGCAGGATTTACCCCATGCGTATCATAGATCTCGGACTCATCCCCTACGCGGAGGCAGACGCCATCCAGCAGGCACGGGTGGAAGAGGTGGCCGCCGGTGCGGAACCCACCCTCTACCTGCTGGAGCACCCCCCGGTCATCACGCTGGGACGCAACGGCGGCAGAGAAAACCTCCACGTCAGCGATGCCTTTCTCGCAGAGCAGGGCATAGAGCTTGCCCACTCCTCCCGCGGGGGCAACATCACCTGCCATTTTCCCGGCCAGCTCGTGGCCTATCCCGTGATCAGAATCGCCAGCCGTCCCGGCGGCATGCGGGGCCTGTTCCATCACCTTGAAGAGGTGGTCATCCGCACGGCGGCCCATTACGGCCTTGCCGCCTCCCGGCAGGAAGGACGCCCCGGCGTATGGGTGGAGAACAGGAAAATCTGCTCCATCGGCATTGCCATGCGCAGGTGGACCAGCTATCACGGGCTGGCGCTGAACGTACTGCGCAACGTGGACCTCTTCCGCCTGATCACCCTGTGCGGACTTGCCGATGCGGAGCCCTCTTCGCTGGCGCAGGAACTGGACCGCGACGATCTCACCATTCAGGATGTAAAGAATGAGCTTGCACGACAATTCCGAACCGTCTTTGCGGATTCCGCCCTGGCTCAGGGTTAAGATTCCCTGCAACACCACCTATACGGCCACCCGCAACCTCGTGGGCGACCTCAAGCTGAACACCGTGTGCCAGAGCGCCAAGTGTCCGAACATGTTCGAATGCTTTTCCTCGCGCACGGCCACCTTCCTTATTCTGGGCAATGCCTGCACGCGCAACTGCGCCTTCTGCAACATTGGCCGCGCCGCAACCGTGCCCCCGGACCCGGACGAACCCGCCCGCGTGGCTGCCGCGGCACGCCAGCTGGAACTGCGCCACGCGGTCATCACCTCCGTCACGCGCGACGATCTGCAAGACGGCGGTGCCGCCCACTTCGCACGCACCATAGAAGCCGTGCGCGCGGCATTGCCGCAGTGCACCATAGAGGTGCTCATTCCCGACTTTCAGGGCTCGCTGCCCGCCCTGCAAACCGTCATGCACGCCGCGCCGGACATCATTAATCACAACGTGGAAACCCCGCCCGCGCACTATGCCCGCATCCGTCCGCAGGCAGACTACGCCCAGAGCCTGCACCTGCTGGAGCGGGTCAAGGCGGCGGGCATCCGTTCCAAATCCGGGCTCATGGTGGGTCTGGGCGAAACGGACCAGGAGGTCCGCGGTGTGGTGGACGACCTTGCCGCCATCCGCTGCGATATCGTCACCATAGGCCAGTACATGCGCCCCTCGCGCAGCCACCCGCCCGTGCAGCGCTACGTGCATCCCGACATTTTCGAGGAATACGCAGAATACGGCAGGCAGAAGGGCATTGCGCACATGTTCTCGGCCCCGCTGGTACGCTCCTCCTACAATGCCGCCATGTTCGCCTGACGTGTCCAAACAGAACGGGGCAGGGCACGACAGGCCCCCACCGGCACGGTCAAAGACATGCCGGCAATATGGCCCCCGCTCCCGGTCACGCCTGCCGCAACGCGCGTGGCATCGCCCCGGCAAACAGTAAGCACATGCTGACTCCACAGCAAGACTGCATCCCGTTGTGGTATCCGACTGCAGAATCCTCAAGTTTCGCACAAAAAGCTGTTGCATGTGCGAAAATGGGGGAAAACCCTACTATGCACAAATACCTCATCACGGTATGGTACAGCAGGTTGACAGTCTGATACACACGTGATTTCTCCCAGACAGTCAGCAGGCACCAGCGGCACGGATTGACGGATCCGTGCCGCTTGCTTTTCCGCTCTGCATCCGCCCGGTTCATCAGTTGCGGCACAGACCTCTTTCCGTAGCAACAGTTGCCATATCTCCCTGCAACGGTTCCGCTGCTGTACAGATAACACGCTCCCGCACAGCACTTCTGCTTTTCACTGGCCGCGCCGCCGGGCTTGACCCGCCCCCCGCCTGCCCATACCATACCCTCCCGTGCTCCGCAGAGCATGGAAAGACCACACAAGGAGCACCGTATGAGCGCAAAGCACAGAGACACACTGCGCGCCATTCTGAACGCCGCACTGGATGCCGTGGCCCCGGACAAGGCCGTGTTGCGGCACGTGGCGCTGCAGGGCAGCATCCTGCGCATAGATGATGTGGAATATGACCTGAACACCTACGAAAACATCTATATCGTCGGTGCCGGCAAAGGGGGGGCTCCCATGGCTGCAACGCTGGAAACCCTGCTCGGCCAGAGGGTCACCGGCGGCCTTGTCTGCGTGAAGTACGGGCACACCGTCCCCACAAAAACCGTGGAACTCATCGAAGCGGCACACCCCGTGCCCGATGCCAACGGCGAACGCGCCGCACGGGCCATACTGCGCATCGCCGGTGCAGCCACCGAGCGCGACCTCGTTCTCTGCGTCATCACAGGCGGTGCCAGCGCGCTCACCCCCGCCCTTGCGGAAGGCATTCCGCTGGAAGACGGCAAGGCTGTCACCTCCCTGCTGCTGGAGTGCGGAGCCACCATCCATGAGGTAAATGCCGTGCGCAAGCACCTGTCCGTCTTCGGCAGCGGCAACCTTGCCCGCGC
The DNA here is from genome assembly GCA_964425115.1 of uncultured Desulfovibrio sp. Taxonomy (GTDB): domain Bacteria; phylum Desulfobacterota; class Desulfovibrionia; order Desulfovibrionales; family Desulfovibrionaceae; genus Halodesulfovibrio. The sequence continues at coordinate 23,674 of CAYRLL010000002.1, forward strand.
CGCGCATCCGGCCCGTCTGGCCGCGCTCATCATCTCCGACGTGGTGGGCGACAATCTGGATGTCATTGCCTCCGGCCCCACGTCACCGGACCTTTCCACCTTTGCCCAGTGCATGGAGATTGTGGAACGCTACAACATCCGCCACCGCATGCCCCTCTCCGTCCTTGCTAGGCTGGAGGCCGGAGCGCGGGGCGCAATACCGGAAACACCCAAACCCGGCGATCCTGTCTTCAGCACCGTGCAGAACGTGCTGGTGGCCACAAACACGCAGGCACTGGAAGCTGCGGCGCAGGAAGCCGTCCGGCAGGGCTATCTCCCGCGCATTCTCACTTCCACCATGACCGGCGAGGCGCGTGACGCAGCACGCGACCTTGTGGATACCGCCATGAACCTGTGCATGGACGGCAAAACCGTTTCCGGTCCCGTGTGCCTGCTGGCAGGGGGAGAAACCACGGTTACGGTCACCGGCACCGGGCTCGGAGGACGCAATCAGGAGATGGCCCTCGCAGCCGCCCTGCACCTGCGCGAATGCGACCACATCACCATGCTCTGTGCGGGAACGGACGGCTCAGACGGCCCCACCGACGCGGCCGGCGGCTTCGCCTGTTCGGGAACCATGGAACGGGCACTGTGCTGTTCGCTGGACCCGCACCAGCACCTTGCCAACAACGACGCCTACTGCCTGCTGGACAAAACGGGCGACCTGCTTAAAACAGGCCCCACCCTCACCAACGTGATGGATATCGCCCTTGTTCTTGTGGAATGCCCGCGCAGCTGATTTCCAGCCCCGGCACGCCCTGTCCCAAAGCAAAAGCCCCCGGCAGCACAATGGCTTCCGGGGGCCTTTCCTCACAAAGAGAGCCGAAAGGCTTCTTACTTCACCGCGTCCTTCAGCATCTTGCCGGGGGTGAACTTCACAACCTTGGTTGCGGGAATGACAAGTTCTTCACCGGAGCGGGGGTTGCGGCCCTTGCGTGCTGCACGCTCGGCAACCTTAAAGCTGCCAAAGCCGGTGAACACTACGGAATCGCCGCTCTTCAGCGCATCGGCGATGGTGGCAATGGTGGCGTCAAGGGCAGCTTCTGCCTGAGCCTTGGAAGAAAGATTGGCCTTGGAAAAAATCTTCTCAACAAATTCTGCTTTGGTCATTCACATTTCTCCGTGACACTGACATAGTTTGGAAAGGCCCGCAGGAAAGAGCCTCTTGTTACCACTGCAAGCGAGGCTCGACAAATGGCAAAGCTTGGGTGCTTTGTCAACCACCGCCTTGTTAAAAAATGGCTGCTGGCGTGGCTTCCCGCCCTTTTCCCCTTGCAGGCGGCACCACCCCCGCCACCACCTCTCCCGCCAACCCACCGGAATGAATCGCCATTCCCACCTGCGAACTCGGATACGCCGCAGAACTGGCCCCCCGGGCAGAAATCCATGTTTTTCTGGCCCTTCCCGTGCACTCCACGCATGGACAAGCATTCCCTCTGTCCTGTATATGGAAACGGTACCCCGCAGCAACCCCCGGAGTAATGTCGGATGAACGTGAAGATAGAACGCCTGCCCCCTTTCCGCGTTGCCACTGTCCGCGCTTACGGCCCGTACGAACGATCCGGGCCGGAGGCATGGCAGATGCTCACCCCGTGGATAGCCCGGCACAGCATCCTCACGGGCAGGACCATGTTTCTGGGCTTCTGCCATGATGACCCCAACACCACGGAAAGCTCGCGCATCCGGTATGATGCCGGGGTCACTCTGCCGGAAGAATTCGTACCCGACGACTTTGTCTTTGTCCGGGAGGTGCCCGGTCAGGAATACGCCGTTACCGTTCACAAGGGGCCGTACCCCACCCTTACCCATGTATGGGCAACCCTGTTCTGGGACTGGCTCCCCGCAAGCAGCCGCCGTCCGGCAGCCGCCCCGCTCATGGAGCAGTACCTCAGCGACCCCTATCTGGATAACGACGAAGATCTGGTTACCCGTCTGTATCTCCCGCTTATCACGTTGTAGACCGCAGCACGCGCTGCCATCTGGAGAAACCGCATGAAAAAGATGTCTTTCACCTCCCGGTCCGTATGTCTTTCTCTTCTGGCCCTCATGCTGCTCACACTGACCGCGTGCGGCCCCACCAACTACGTGCGCCTGCACTACGCTTCCACGGTGGAGCCTGCCCGCGTGCAACCCAACGCCCCGGCGGTAACCGTTGTGGAATTTGCCGACGGACGCACCATGAAGGATGTGGGCCTGCGCCGCGATGAAACGCCCTTCATCCCGGTTTCCAGCGTATCCGCCTGGGTGAGCGAGGCCCTTGAGCAGGAACTGAGCCGCAAGGGGCTGCAGACCCGGTATGTGAAGAATGCCATGGACGCAGAACCCGGCGAACATGTGGTCACCGGTACCGTACTCAAGGTCTGGCTGCGCCAGAAAACCCTCACCGACTATACGGTATCCATTGAAGCCGCTATCTCGCTGAACGGCAACCTGCCCACAACCTACCGTGCCGAGGAAGAACGTCAGGTCATTCCCACCAGCGACACCACCGAAAAACAGCTTACGGAGGCTCTGCGCTCACTGCTTGCCGGAGCCGTGCAGGATATCACGGCAAAAGTGTACAACACTGCGGAATAATGAAAAAACAGGCAACTGCAGCGATCCCCCGGAATACCGGGACGAACTGTTCTGCGGCGCACTGCGGCTCCGCAGGACGCCCCCGGACAGATGCTGCACCCTGCCACCCGGTTTCCGCGGGCTGTTCCCGTCATGCATTTCAAGAAGCCCCTGTTCCGCCTGCCCGCTCCGGGCAGAAGAACAGGGGCTGTCTTCGTGCCTGCCGG
>CAYRLL010000002.1:26595-63378 GCA_964425115.1 uncultured Desulfovibrio sp.
CCTGCCGTCCGCCCAATCACCTGTCCTGCCGTCCGTCCAATCACCAACACGGTCACCCGTCCGGCATCATTGCGCCGTCATGCTGTGCATCCTGCTGCTCTGCGCCTGCGTGCTCCGGTTCGGCCCGCCAACCCCCGCCTTTGCAAAACAACCCCCTCCGCCTGTCAGGTTTACGCACAGTGTGGCCGTGGCCTTCGGCGGCGAACTGGGCATGCACGCGGCGGCACGGTTTTCAGAGGCCATGGCCCGGGCAGGCGCCATGCAAAAGGCCGGACTCTGGCTTGATACCCTGCCCGAAGTGCAGATGGGCAAAACCGGCCTTGAAAAAACAGACCCGCACACCCTGCGGGACACCAGCCCCCTCGCATGGGCGTTGTTCTCCTCCACCACCACGGAACAGGAACGCATAGGCACCCCTGCCTCTTCGGGCGTGCGCACCACGGTTGCCGCCACTCTTGCGCCCGCCCCGTCCGCTGCCCTGCGGGAGGCAGTCACCGCGCAGCTCAGGCAGCCTGTCCGCCTCATGCTGCTGCGCAGAGCCATGGAAGAGGAACAGGCAATTCTGGACCGCTTCGTCAGTCTCGCCGCAACCATGCCCCAGCCGTCTTCCCAATCGTTCTCTCCATCTCCCGGCCAAAACACCGGGGCCCTGCGCAAGGAATTCGAACCGCGCTTCGCCGCACTGCTCAACGAACTGCAGGCCGTCAGCCTGTACCGCGAAATCCTGCGCAATCACGAAAACGGCCTGTGGCAGAACCCGGCAACTACGGCAACAGCCATTGAACAGGCGCTGGAACTGGCACCAAACAGCCCTCTGCTGCTCCATGCAAAAGGCACCATCCTGTACCAGAACGGCAAAACCCAGCCCGCGCTGGACGCGTTTTCCCGCTGCATCGATATTGCGCCGGATTTCGCGCTGGCCCTGCACGACAGGGGAACAACCTACGTGCGTATCCACCTTACCGACCTTGCCGTGGCCGATTACAACGCCGCCATTGCCCTTCGCCCGCAGGACCCGTCCTTTCTGCGGTCCAGAGGCTCCGCCCATCTGCTGCGCAAGGATTTCGAGGCCATGTGCAGCGATTTCCGCGCGGCGTGCGGATTAGGCCAATGCGAGAACCTGCACTGGGCAACCAGCCGCGGGCACTGCCCCGGACCGTCCGGCAGTGCGGCCCCCGCCGCGCCCTGACCTCTGCCTCCCTGACTATCCCCCCCTGACCTCTGCCTCCCTGATCTATCTCCCCCTGATCTATCTCCTGCTGACAGGTTTTGACAGGCACGGACAAATCAGGTGTGAACGGGCGCATACCGCCCTGCCGCCCAAAGCCGCAAACCGTCACAACCTGCGGGAACAGGCAGGGAACAGGCAGACGACAGGCAGGTAACAGGCGTCATCCCGATGTACGCAGGCATGAACGGGCGTCAACAGGTATGAATGGGCATGAAAGGGCATGTATCGGCATGTCCGGGCATATTCGGCCAAAAACAGGCGCCAGTTCCCCCTCCGTGCCCGCCCGGACGCCCCAAAAAGTTCGGCCACGCCCGGGGGTGTAGGCGTGGCCGATGCTGCAAGGGAGGAGGATGACGAATGGTGCGGCTTCGCTGCCAAGCCGCACGGGAACCGGGTGCTGCAAACCGCTTCCCTCATTCTCAGCTGTCATCGAAAAGCTTCGACAACAAACATCCTTATCCTCACGATAGCATGGAATGGAAGGTCGGCTATTATATTCTTCGCTTTCCGCTTCAAAAAAATACCGCACCCTACAATGGCTGCCCTTCCGGCAGAACTCCATATACAGGCAGCCGGATAGAAAAACGTGTCCCCCTGCCCGGTGCGGAATCCACGAACATCTCGCCGCCATGATGCTGCGTGATGATGAAATAGGAAACGGAAAGGCCCAGCCCCGTTCCCGCCCCGACCGGTTTGGTCGTGAAGAACGGTTCAAAAAGCCTCCTGCGCACATGCTCCTCCATACCGGGACCGTTGTCCTCCACCGTCACCACGGCATCGTCCTGTTCCCGCACAACACGCAAAACAAGCCGTGGAACCTCCACATGCAGCATGGCATGCGCCGCGTTCTTCACCAGATTCAGAAAGACCTGTTCAATTTCCAGCCTGTTGCAGCGCACAGCGGGAACATCCGGGTCGTACTCACGCGTGATTTCCACCTTACGGAAATCATAGCGCAGCGAAAGGTCGTAATCGTTGGCGGCAAGCTCAATCACCGCGTCCAGCATCTCGCCCAGATGCTGCGGCGCAAAGCTGGCATCGCTCTTGCGGCTGAAGTCCAGCATACTGCTTACAATGTCTCCCGCCCGCGTTCCCGCCGTGCGTATGGCTCCCAGATAGTCAAATATCTTCCGCTCGGCCATGTAACGGTTCACTGCCGCAAGGTCCACACTGCAACGCTCCGCCGCTTCGTGGTTGGCTTCGATATCCGGCGAGAACCGGCGCACCACATTCTGCACCGACTGTAAAATTATCCCCAGCGGATTATTAATCTCATGCGCCACCCCCGCCGCCAGCCCGCCCACGGACATCATCTTCTCGGACTGCACCAGCATCTCCTCAAGCCGCGCCCGCTCGGTCACATCGTCAATGAGCACAACCGCCTTGCTCTCGCCGCCGGAATGCAGGGGAAACATGATCACATCCGCGTAACGGATGTCCCGGCTGGAAAGCCATTCAATCTTGCGGTGAACATCCGGCACCTGCCGCCCGGAAGCCACCATGCTCTCCACGTTCAGAAAGCCCAGTTCGGGCATGACGCTCCGCAGCAGCACTCCCGTCACGGGGGTCCCGCGCGTTGCCGCATGGGGGGCAAACCGCTCCGCCGCCCTGTTCCACAGCGTTATCACCCCCTGCCCGTTCACCCCCACCAGCGCGCAGGGCATGGAATCCATTATGTCCACAAGCAGCGTGCCCAGCAGCTCGCGTTCCCGCTCCGCCGCTCTGGTCCGCGAAATATCCAGCACGGCAAAGGAAAACTCCTCGCCCGCAAGCATCTGCCCGTCGGGGACGGCAGAAGGCTTCAGAAGCGATGCGCCGATCAGAACGTCAATGCCCGTCCCGTCCCGCCTGCGCATCTGCGTGGCAAACACGCCTCCGCCGGCTTCATAAAGATTCCTGCCCACATTGAGAAAATCCTCATCGGAAAAATAGAACATGCGGGTGGAATGCCCCTCCACCTCCTCGCGGGAATAGCCGAGCATGCGCAATAACGGTTCGTTCACCTGCAGCACATGGCGTTTACGCACCAGACCTATGCCCACCGGCACCGCCTGCAGAATGCTGTTAAGCTGCGATTCCCTTTCAGACAACCTGCGGCGCTCCTCTTCCCGGGCTCCCAGTTCACGCTGCAGCAACAGCGTAAATCCCAGCCCCACGGCAAGTGCATACACCGCCAGTCCCCAGCGCAGCAGCCTCATCTGCCGCACCTGCGACCCGATACTCTCCTGCACCAGCGATTCCGCAACATCCGCATGATGCATAAGCCTGTCAAAGAACTCCACCCGCAACGGCGAGCCATCTCCCGCTCCCGCAGAGAGGCGGTCGCAGTTTTCCGGAAACGCCGCACCTCCCCCCACCGCCATGGCTTTTCCCCATTCACATGCAAGGGCCAGCCTGTAATTTTCCAGATCGCCCTGCACGGTATCAAGCAGGTCTGCCAGACCGGGAATGTCCGCAGGGATGAACCGCCCCTCTTCGTTGCTGCCCCCGTGGCGCATGGCATCAACGTACCACCGGGATTCGTCCAAAAACTTCCCGGATTCTTCCAGTGCCGCAGCGGGACGCTCAAGCATGGCGCGGGAAAAGGCAATCTCGGCCCGGGCCGCTTCCAGCCTCACTTCCATGGCCGCATCCACAAGCGGAGCATGTACTTCCAGCACCCGCGCCGACCACCAGAACAAACCCCCCCCGGCCGCCAGCAAAACACCGGCGCACACGGAAAGAACCCATAATCTTGACCTGTTATTCACGATCAGCCGGCGCATAGATGCGCTCCCCCCTTCCCCCGTATACTCCCGCCAGTACCTTTGGCAGTCCCCCCGCCAGTACCTCCCACAGTACCTCCTGCCGCCTCCCGCAACATCGCAATACGCAGCCTGACGCATCTCCAGCTCCGCCCCATAAGGCTTTGCAGAGCCGATGCCGCCCCCCTCATCACAGCAATTCCATCCCGCCGCCCTGCCGCACGGCAAAGCAGTGCATATCACGCCCGGCTGACGCTATAACATCCCGGCATTGCGTGATAATATCGTCCAGAGCATCATCTGTGCGGTCCTGATTATGATGGAACAACCCGAACTGCCTTACCTGCGCCTCCAGCGCCAGTTCCAGCGCAGCACGCCATGTGGAATGCCCCCAGCCCCTTGTGTAGGCGTACTCCGCATCGGTAAATTCGGCATCGTGCATCAGCAGATCCGCCCCCCGGCAAAATTCAACGTATCCGTCAAAACTCCTTCCACCGGGATGCCCGCCGCCCAGCTCATTATCCGTCAGAAAAACAAAGCTTTTCCCCTGCTCCACAAACTTGAACCCCAAGCCCTGATTGGGATGATCCAGCGCAATGGCGTGCACCTCCAACCCGCCTATCCGTTGCGGAGGTGCCTGCGTACAAATTTTCCGCCACGTTACGTCCGCACGGATCTGTGTCAGCGGCACCGGAAAATAAGGGGGGGACATGAGCCCGCCCAGCAGATGCTGCATAGACCCGTTTTCCAGCGGGCAACCGTAGACATCCAACGAAAAATTACTGCGATAAATGGGCTTGAAAAAAGGAAAACCCATGAGATGATCCCAATGGGCATGCGTAAACAGCAACGTGCAGTGCGTTCTGCCTTCTTCGAGCAGAAGATTGCCGAGACGGCGTATGCCCGTTCCGGCATCCACAATAAGGACCGCATCCTCGGCCGTGCGTATTTCCACGCAGGTGGTTGCGCCGCCGTACCGCACGTATTCACGGCCGGAAACAGGAATGGAGCCGCGCGCCCCCCAGCACCGTATGAACATGATCCTCTCCGGTTAGTAGCCAGCAGCCTCCTGAACGGGGGCATTTCACTCACGATAGACCGCGCCAACAAATAAGGCAACACTCCTTGCCCTTCATGCCGGTCACTTGCACCATTCCGGCAGCTTGCCCTTGTGTCTTGCCGGGGAATGGGCGAGAATCGGCGCAGGAGGCAGCATGTTCGACACCCTGACACTTGAAAAATATGCCGAAGTCATGCTCTGGGGGCTGTACCGGGGGCGGCGGGAGACATTCCGCAAAAGCGATTTCGTGCTGGTGAGCTATGACCATGAAGGGCTGCCGCTGGCAGAAGAACTGTGCGCCCAGTTGCACGACCGAGGACTCATCCCCATCCCCCGCGCGCTGGCAACCCCCAGAATGGAATACGACAAGCTCACCAAGGCCAACAACAAGCGTCTTACCACGCTTTTTCCCGGCGAACGCGACCTCTACAACCATCTGAACGGGTCCATATCCGTCATCGCCCCGTCATCGCTGACCCACCTTGCCGGTGTGGACCCGGAGATTGTAGGCATGGCGCAAAAGGCGCGGCAGCCGCTGCGTTCCATCATGTCCACGCGGGAAAACATGGGCAGCTTCGGCTGGACCCTGTGCATATATCCCACGCAGGCTCTGGCGGCGCAGGCCGGCCTTTCCGCACAGGAATACGCGCGGCAGGTGGAAAAGGCCTGCTATCTGGACGATGGCACTCCGGTGCGTAAATGGCGGCTTCTCGGCAAACGCATTGACGAACTGCGCACATGGCTGAACAGCTTCGGCAACTGCACCCTGCGGGTGGAATCGGAAACAGCGGACCTGCTGCTCAAGGTGGGCGAACAACGCGTGTGGGCGGGCCTTACAGGGCGCAACCTGCCCAGCTTCGAACTCTACGTCTCACCGGATGCAAGAACGGTGGAAGGATTCTACCACGCAGACCTGCCCTCTTTCCGGTCCGGAAACATCATCCGTGGCGTACGGCTGGAGTTCCGTTCCGGCAGCGTGGTCAGCGTGCAGACAGAGCACAGTCAGGAGTTTGTGACCGGGCAGTTGAATCTGGACCCCGGCGCCTCCCGCGTGGGTGAGTTCGCACTGGTGGACAGACGCTTCTCGCCCATCTCCCTGTTCATGGCCAACACGCTGTATGATGAAAACCACGGCGGGAAATGGGGCTCCATGCACATTGCCCTGGGCAACGCCTATGCGAACACCTTTGCAGGCGATACGGCTGTTTTTTCGGAAGAAACGCGGCGCGCGCTTGGGTTCAACAGCTCCATGCTGCACTGGGACCTAGTCAACACAGACCGCAAACGGGTAACGGCCATAACGGCCCACGGCGCGCGCACCACCATATACGAAGACGGCGAGTTCACGCTGTAATGCACCCGCCTTGCCAGCGGCCCGAAAAACAGGCATGAAGCCGCCATGGAACAGGTACTCGTCAAGGTTTACGGCAGCATCACCCCGGCAGACCAAGCATTGCTGCGCGCCGCGCAATCCGTTGCGGAAGAGTCCGTGTCACTGTCGGGAGACATGCTTCTCGTCAGCCACGAGGGCATATATTTCATGATGGAAGATTTTCTCGCCGCCATCAAACCCTGCCTGCGGACGGGCTGCGAAGGCCGCATAGACTACATAGACGTGGACGAATGGACGCTCACCCGCTACTGGATACGCGACGGCATCATCACCCACAGCACGGCCGGGCTGAACCACGTCATGGACCATTCCGGCCACTGACAGGCCACCCGCCGCCCCGCATCATTCGTCCTGCCCGCCGAACCTCCCGGCCCCGTGCGCCATGCGGTTCACGTTGGCGTCCTCATAGGACGGCAGCGTATACAGGCGCACCTTGTGGCTGCGGGGAAATTCCTTTTTCAGCAGCGTCTTGAGCAGGCGCTTAAGCCTTTCGGAAGAAACATCCTCCCACTGCCCGGACTCAAATCCCGCTTCAATGACCCGGAAGGCGTCCTCCCCCGTCCGCACAATGGCCACCGACCTGTTCCGCTTGTACGTGCGGATATCCAGACAGTGCCCTGTTTCAAGCCGTTCCGCCCGTTGCAGCACCGTGGCAATGAGTGTTGTCTTGTCTATCATTACAGAACAATATGTTTGCGGCCCGGCGATGCCACGGTCACCCTGCCGTTGGCTATCTCAAAAAACACCGTGCGGCTCAGCTCGCCGCCCACATCCTCAGCCACCAGAGGAATGGCGTGGCGGGACAAAAGCTGATGCAGCACATCCACATTGCGCCTGCCAATAAGATACCGGCTGTTGGGCATCATGCTCGCGCCCCCCACAAGGCGGGCCTGCAATCCTCCCGTACCCGCCCCCCTGCGGATGCGGTCCATATGGCGCAGCAAAAGCTCCATCCCTTTATCCGCATAGTAGGCGGGCGCAACAGGCTGCGTGCGGGAAGACGTGTGCACGGCCGCTGCCTCCGGCAGGGCGATGTGAGCCATGCCGCCTGCCATGCGCAACGGGTCGTACAGAATAACCGCCACGCAGGAGCCGAGTCCGAACGTCTTGAGCACAGCTTCGGGCCGGGCAGAAGCCGCCACATCCCCGATGCCGATAATATGATCATCATTCCTCATGAGCCCCCCATCCACGCACTCTGCCACATCCACCGCAGCGCAGCAAGACAGAGTCATAAAAAGAGCCGCCCCCTGAGGGGCGGCCCGTCATTTCAACGTATACCGGCAGCAAAGACTACTTAGCGTAACCCACAGCGCGGCGTTCGCGGATGACCGTAACCCGGATCTGGCCGGGGTAGGTCAGATTCTTCTCAATCTGCTCGGCAATATCCTTACACAGCAGATAGGTGTTGTCGTCGTCCACACTTTCGGAGTTGACCATCACGCGTATTTCACGGCCTGCCTGAATGGCATAGGCCTTGGACACGCCTTCAAAGGCGGTGGCTATACCTTCCAGATCTTCCAGACGCTTCACGTAATTTTCCAGCAGTTCCTTGCGCGCGCCGGGGCGTGCGCCGGAAAGGGAATCCGCCGCCTGCACCAGCACTGCCAAGGCAGATTTGGGCGGCTGGTCTTCGTGGTGGGCGGCAATAGCGTGGATGATTTCCTTGCTTTCGCCGTACTTCTTGGCAATGTCCGCACCGATGAGCGCATGGGGGCCTTCCACCTCATGGTCAACGGCCTTGCCTATATCGTGCAGCAGCCCGGCCCTTTTGGCGCGCTTGACATCAAGTCCCAGCTCCGCCGCCATCATGCCGCACAGCGAGGCCACTTCCAGCGAGTGCTGCAGCACGTTCTGCGAGAAGCTGGTACGGTACTTGAGCTGCCCCAGCAGCTTGATGATATCGGCATGAATGCCGTGAACCCCGGCGTCAAAGGTGGCCTGTTCGCCCACTTCGCGCAGCTGAACCTCAAGCTCCTGCTGCACCTTGCGCACCACATCTTCAATGCGCGCGGGATGGATGCGGCCATCGCTGATGAGCCGTTCCAGCGCCATCTTGGCGATCTGCCTGCGCAGAGGGCTGTATGCGGAAAGGATAACGGTTTCCGGCGTGTCGTCGATAATAAGGTCCACACCCGTGGCCGCTTCCAGCGCCCGGATATTGCGCCCCTCGCGGCCTATGATGCGGCCTTTCATGTCTTCGCTGGGCAGGGTAACCGCCGTCACGGTCTGCTCGCCCACGTAATCGCCCGCGTAGCGCTGGATGGCGGTGGCAAGAATCTCCTTGGCCTTGCGGCTTGCGGTTTCCTTTGCCTCCGCCTCTATCTGGCGCATCATCTTGGCGGCTTCGTGCTTGGTGCGGGACTCAATTTCCTCAAAGAGCCGGTCCTTGGCCTCCTCGCGGGTCAGTCCGGAAACCTCCTGCAGGCGAAGTTCCTGCTCGCGCATCTTATCTTCCAGCAAGGCAGCCTGCTCTTCCAGCTTGCGCTCCCTGCGGGTGAATTCCTTCTCCTGAACCAGCAGTTCCTGCTCTTTCTGCGTTGCCTGCTCGCGTTTGCGTTCCAGACGCTCCGTCTGTTCCTGCAACTTGTTGTCGCGGCTCTTTATTTCTGTTTCGCGTTCTTTAAAATCCTGTTCAAGCTGGCGTTTTTGGCTGTATATCTCGTCCTGACCCTGAAGGATAATCTCCTTCTTCTGGGCCTGTGCTTCCTTGCGCGCTTCTTCTATGATGCGGTTTGCCAGTTCCTGCGCGTCGTTCAGACGCTTGGAAGAGACAACCTTATGCAGCGCGTATCCGGTTGCAGCGCCGATTATGGCGCCCAGCAGGACGAGCCCGACATACATCAGACTCATGCTGTTACTCCCATTGGCACCCGGAAAGCCCCTGACCGGGTGGTGCATTGTTATGACGCGACAGTGCGCCGCTACAAGGGAGGCGGTAAGGAGGAATCTGGTACCGGACTGTACCGCGCCTTCCGCGCATCATGCATAAACGCGAACAGGCGACAGAGGCTGATCAGGTTCAACCCCGGAGTGCCGTGTGACTCACAGATGCAGGACCATATGATCCTTATGGTGGGCGCCTAGCGCACTCGTTCAGGCTTCCCGGAATGTATTCCGGGCATGCACACCGGAGTATCGGCAAGGCTCCCTATTGAGTGGTTGTGAGGCCAGCATCGGCTCATCATCACGCACACCCCAGGGAAAATCGGGCACCCTGCGGGGTGTGCGGGTCAGGTTGTCCCGCTATCTATCTTGTCCATGAGCCGCTGCACCCGTTTGTTGAGTTGCTTCAGCTTATGGTCGGATTGCAAGAGATCGTCAGCCAGTCCTAGTACCAGAAAAGTCAGGAGCTTCTCCTTGCTTATCTGCCTTCCTGGAAAGTTAAGCTTCTCGAAACGTTCTTCAACCAGTTTTTTGGCGTTCTCCACCCGCAAAGGGTCGGCTTCCGCCTTAAAGGAGACCTCTAGATCCAATACATTCAGGTTATACCTGCGCATTGCGCACTACGACCCGCCGGTTTGATCTTTAAGCTTGCGCAAAAGGACGTCAATCCTATCCCGGACCGCATCCTGAGTGGCCCGCTGCTGCTCAATCTCGTCCTTGAGAGCACGGTTTTCGTCAGCAAGCGACGCCAACCCCAGATCCACCTCTTCCTTGAGGCGTCTGTTCTCTTCCCGCAACTCTGCCATAGCTGCAAGAAGCGATTCAATGCGTTGTTCCAACTGGTCTATAAGCTCCATTGCAAGCAGATATCCTTTTTGTCATCCAAAATCAAGACTCGCGTTTACGCGGCAGATTTTTCTGCACACCACGCGCAACAGCCAGCGTATTGTCCGGCACATCCTTGGTAATAACGGATCCGGCCCCCACCAGACTGTGCGCACCCACGGTAACAGGGGCCACCAGCGCGGTGTTGGAGCCGATGAACGCCCCGTCTGCAATGACGGTTTTGTGCTTGTTCACCCCGTCGTAGTTGCAGGTGATGGTACCCGCGCCTATGTTCACTCCCTGACCGACCTGTGCATCACCCAGATACGTAAAGTGGTTGGCCTTGGAATTTCTGCCCAGAACAGATTTTTTCATCTCCACAAAGTTGCCCACACGGGCTCCCTCTTCCATCACGGCACCGGGACGCAGCCGGGCATAGGGCCCCACAATGCACCCCTCGCCCACAACGGCATCTTCCAGATGGCTGAAATGACGGATCTGCGCACCGGAGGAAACCACCGTATCGCGCAGCCATGTGTGGGAGTGCACTTCCGCTCCCCGGCGCACCTCGCTGCGCCCGTACAACTCGCACGGCCCGTGCAGCACCGCTCCGGGCTCCAGCGCCACCATAGGCCCTATACGCACGGTTTCCGGCGCGTGAATCATCACCCCCTGCTCCAGCCATTCCAGCACAAGATTGGTCCGCAGCAGCGATTCAGAGCGTACCAATTCTGCCGGCGTGTTAATGCCGAGCAGATGCGGGTCCTGACCGCAGTCCACTCCGCGCACCCGCATTCTTCTGGCCACGGCCAGCTCCACGAGGTCGGTGATGTAATATTCGCCGCTGCGGTTGGTGTTTTGCAGCATGGCCAGCAAAGGGCCAATCGTGGGCACCTTGAGCAGATAAATGCCCGCGTTTATCTCATTGGGCTCCTGCCCGTGCAGGTTTTCGTCAAAGTCCTTGGCCTCCACAATGGCAGCCACGTCACCGTTGTGTCGCACCACCCTGCCAAAGGAAGAGGGATCGGCAAGGGTAAGGGTCATGAAGCCGATATCCGCATCGGCATCCACCACCTCTTTCATAAAGGCCATCAACCGGGGCTGGGGCAACAGCGGCGTATCGCCGTTCACCACAAGCACGCGGTGCACACCGGCACGTTCAATATCCGGCCATGCCACCTGCAAGGCATGCCCTGTGCCCAACTGCTCCTCTTGCAGCACAAACCGCCGCTCCTCGTCAGCAAACGCTTTCTGCACCTTATCGGCTCCGTGGCCGATAACGGTCCATATCCCTTCACCGAAAATGGGGTCCAACGCGGTATAGACATATCTGAGCATGGGTTCGCCCAGCAGTTGCTGCAGCACCTTGGGGCTGTCTGAATGCATGCGCGTGCCCTTGCCGGCGGCCAGCACCAGTGCGCCAATCGTATTCATAGAGGACATACAGTCTCCGGATAGCGTCATACTTCTGCGCACGGCACGATTGCCCGGCGCGCAAACGAATGAAAAATACGTGTATTCCCCTGCCGTTGTCCAGCGGTAAGACAGGGCCATTCTTCCGTACGGGGCATCATACGCAGACTTCACACAAAAAAACGGGCCGTCCGGTGAGGGACGGCCCGTATGGAGTCGTTCAGGGCAAGGGTGGGCTAGCGGTTGCGTGCGTTGATGCGTGCAATGGCACGCTGCAGCGCAGCCTGTGCACGGGCAGCGTCAATTCTGTCACGCTCCTGTGCAAGGCGCAGTTCCGCCCGTTCCTTGGCCTTGCGGGCACGTTCGACATCAATGTCTTCCACGCGCTCGGCAGATTCGGCCAGAATGGACACCTTGTTGTCGGAAATCTCTGCAAAGCCGCCGGAGACAAACACATCGTTGGTCTTGCCGCCGATCTTGTACCGCAGGGTTCCGATACGCAGGGCTGCCAGGAAGGGGATGTGGTTCGGCAGTATACCAAACTCACCCTCAAAGCCGGGCGCTCCCACGTAGTCCACTGTTTCGCTCAGGACAACCTTGTCCGGCGTCACAATCTCAAGATGGAGAGACTTTTCCATAAGGTCACCTCCCTTGAGTTAGGCCTTATTCTTGTTGTACTTCTCCACAGCCATTTCGATACCACCCACCATGTAGAAATCGTTTTCTGCCATGTGGTCGTATTCGCCATTCAGGATTCCGCGGAATGCCTTGATGGTGTCTTCCAGCTTCACGTACTGACCGGGGGTGCCGGTAAATACTTCTGCAACGTGGAAGGGCTGAGACAAGAAGCGCTGGATACGACGAGCACGCGCAACGGTGAGCTTGTCAGCGTCAGACAGTTCGTCCATACCCAGAATCGCAATGATGTCCTGAAGGTCTTTGTACTTCTGCAGCACCATCTGCACTTCACGCGCCACAGCGTAGTGCTCAACACCAACCACGTTGGGGTCAAGAATACGGGACGTGGAGTCCAGCGGGTCCACCGCAGGGTAAATGCCCAGTTCCGCAATCTGACGGGACAGAACGAGCGTACCGTCAAGGTGCGAGAAGGTGGTTGCGGGAGCGGGGTCGGTCAAGTCGTCCGCGGGAACGTACACGGCCTGAACAGAGGTGATGGAACCCTTGTTCGTGGAGGTGATGCGTTCCTGCAGGCCGCCAAGGTCCGTACCCAGCGTGGGCTGATAACCCACCGCAGAGGGCATGCGGCCGAGAAGTGCGGACACTTCGGAGCCTGCCTGGGTGAAACGGAAGATGTTGTCAACGAACAGAAGCACGTCCTGATTCTCTTCGTCACGGAAGTATTCCGCGCAGGCAAGAGCGGTCAGAGCAACACGTGCACGTGCTCCGGGCGGCTCGTTCATCTGGCCGTACACGAGTGCGGCTTTCTCCAGAACGCCCGCGTCCTTCATTTCGTGGTACAGGTCGTTTCCTTCACGGGTACGCTCACCAACACCTGCAAACACGGAGATACCGCCGTGCTGCTTTGCGATGTTGTTGATCATTTCCATAAGGATAACGGTCTTGCCCACGCCTGCGCCGCCGAAGAGGCCCATCTTGCCGCCCTTGGGGAAGGGAATCAGCAGGTCAACGACCTTGATGCCGGTTTCGAGCAGCTGCACCGAGGTGTCCTGCTCGGTAAACTCGGGGGCCGGACGGTGAATGGGCATACGCTTCTTGGCGTTAATGGGGCCCATTTCGTCCACGGGGTTACCCACAACGTTCATGATGCGGCCAAGCGATGCAGCGCCCACGGGCACCGAGATCGGCTCGCCAAGGTCGGTCACGTCCATGCCCCGGACCAGACCTTCGGTCGCGTCCATGGCGATGGTACGAACCACGTTGTCACCAAGGTGCTGCGCCACTTCGCAGATCAGCTCGGGAGCATCCGTGTTGTTGGGGTTCACGATTTTAATCGCGTTGAGAATGTTCGGCAGGTTGCCATCGGCGAACTCAACGTCCACGACGGCGCCGATAACCTGAACGATTTTACCTACGTTAGCCATAACGATTTCGCTCCCTTACTTATCCTTTCAGCGCTTCCGCGCCGCCGACGATATCCATGAGGTCACTGGTGATGGCTGCCTGACGCGTCTTGTTGAAGATAAGAGTCAGACTTTGCACCATTTCGTCGCAGTTCTTGGTCGCATTGTCCATGGCTGCCATACGTGCCGCGTGTTCGCTGGCAGAGGTATCAAGCAGCCCACGATACACCTGAACCTTGATAAAGCGGGGCAGGAGTTCTGCCAGCAGACCTTCTACAGCGGGTTCGTAGATGTACTCCTTCTGCACACCGGAAGCGGGAATTTCCTCTTCCGTGGCAGCCGGAGCGATGGGCAGCAGAGGCAGGCGAACCGGAATCTGCTTTGCAACACTTACAAACTCGCCGTACACCAGAACGACTTCGTCAAATTCACCGGTAAGGTAGGAGTGAATGACTTCCATGCCCAGCTCGTTGGCGAGCGAGAAGTCAAAAGTTCCCATCACGTCCCCGATTCCCTTCACCAGCTCATACTGAGACTTGCGAATGGCATCGCGGCCTTTTTTCCCTACACAATAGAACTTAACAGCCTTTCCTTCAGCGGTCTTTTCCTTGGCAACCTTCAGAGCCTCATTGATGAGGTTCACGTTGTAGCTGCCGCAAAGACCGCGGTCCGAGGTGGCAAGAATAACACCGCAGGTCTTAATTTCCTCACGGACCTCAAGCAGCGGATGTGCATTCTCGTCAGCCTTACTGGCAAGGTCACCCAGCATCTCGTAGAACTTGTCCGCATAGGGGCGGAACCGCTCTATCCGACTCTGGGCACCGCGCAGCTTTGCCGAAGCCACCATGTTCATGGCTTTGGTAATCTGCTTGGTCTTCTTGACCCCAGCAATCTGTAGTTGGACGTCTTTCAACGAGGCCATGTGATACCCCCGTCCTTAAGCCGAGAAGGTTTTTTTGAACTCGTCGATTGCTGCTTTCAGACGGCCTTCGATGTCCGCATCAATCACTTCACGTGCTTTCAGGTCGGCAAGGATGTCGGCCTTGGCGTTGCGCAGGAATTCAATGTAGGCGGTTTCAAAAGCGCGAACCTTGTTCACCGGCACATCGTCCATATAGCCACGGGTGGCGGCGTACATGGAAGCAACCTGCTCGTTGAAGGGCATGGGCTGGTACTGGGGCTGCTTGAGCAGTTCCACCAGGCGCGCGCCACGGTTCAGCTTGGCCTGAGTTGCCTTGTCAAGGTCGGAGCCGAACTGCGCAAAGGCAGCCAGTTCGCGGTACTGGGCAAGGTCCAGACGCATGGTGCCCGCAACCTGCTTCATCGCCTTGATCTGCGCTGCGCCGCCCACTCGGGAAACGGACAGACCAACGTTGATGGCGGGACGCACACCTGCGTTGAACAGGTTGGGTTCCAGATACACCTGACCGTCGGTAATGGAGATAACGTTGGTCGGAATGTATGCGGAAACGTCACCGGCCTGCGTTTCAATGATGGGCAGAGCGGTAAGGGAACCGGCACCCAGGCTGTCGTTCACCTTGGCGGAACGTTCCAGCAGGCGGGAGTGCAGGTAGAAAACGTCACCGGGGAATGCTTCGCGGCCGGGAGGACGGCGGAGCAGCAGCGACATCTGGCGATAAGCGGTAGCCTGCTTGGAAAGGTCATCATAGATGATCAGGGCGTGCTGGCCGTTGTCGCGGTAGAATTCAGCCATGGTGCAGCCGGAGTAGGCGGCGATGAACTGAAGGGGAGCGGGTTCGGAAGCGGTGGCGGAGATGATGGTGGTGTATTCCATCGCGCCGTACTTCTTCAGGGTGTCGGCAACCAGAGCAACGGTGGACTTCTTCTGGCCGATGGCCACGTAGAAGCACTTGATGCCGGTTTCCTTCTGGGCGAGAATGGCGTCTATGCAGACGGCGGTCTTGCCGACCTGACGGTCGCCGATGATCAGTTCGCGCTGGCCGCGGCCGATGGGCGTCATGGCGTCGATAGCCTTGATACCGGTGGGCATGGGCTGGTGAACCGACTTACGGGCGATGATGCCGGGAGCCTTGAGTTCCACGGGACGGATGTCCTTGGATTCAACGGGTCCCATGCCGTCCAGAGGCTGCCCCAGGGGGTCAAGCACGCGGCCGATAACCGCATCGCCGACCGGAACGGAGAAGATCTGGCCGGTACGCTTGACCGGGTCGCCTTCCTTGATGCCGGTGTCGGAGCCGAGAAGCGCAACGCCCACGTTGTCTTCTTCGAGGTTAAGAACCATGCCCTTCAGGCCGCCGGGGAACTCAAGAAGTTCCATGGCCATGGCATTACGCACACCGTAAACACGAGCAATACCGTCACCAACGGAAAGAACGGTGCCGGTTTCGCTCATTTCAACGCGCTGTTCGTAATTCTCGATTTGGCTCTCAATGATTTTGGAGATTTCTTCTGCTTTGATCTGCATGGCCCTACTCACCCCTCTTGATGTTTTCTTTCAAGATTCCCAGCTGAGCGCGGAGGCTCGCGTCAAGCACCTGGTCGCCGATCTTCAGCAGAACGCCGCCAAGGATGCCCTTGTTGACGCTGAAGTCCAGGATGAGCTTCTGGTTGGCTTGTTTTTCCAGCTGGGATTTTACCTCGTCGCGCTTTGCCTTGGGGAGTTCGATGGCGGTGATAAGCTCACCACGGACCACTCCCTGCTCGGCGTCGAGCAGAATGTTGTAGAACGCCTGAATGTCGGGAATAAGCGCAAGTCTGTCCTTTTCCGCAAGCAGAAAACAGAAGTTGCGGATTGTCGGGCTGGCCTTAATACCGTCCAGCACCTTGGCAATGACCGCGCGCTTTTCTTCCAAAGAGAAGATAGGGTTGCGGAACACCTTCCCGAGCTCAGGCGTAACCTCTATGGCGTTGGCCAGTTTGGCAAGCTCCTGCCCGAAGGAATCCAGTTCCTTCGCACCGGCTTTTTTGCCGATGGTGAAGAGAGCCCTGGCGTATCTGCGTGCTACAATGTTGCCGATCAATTGAGCACCACCTTCGTTAAGTATTTGTCGATGAGCTTTTCATGGTCGTCTTTCGAAAGCTTTTCCGCCAGCATCTGCTCGGCGGCGCTGACGACAAGTTCAGCCATTTCGGCGCGCATCTGCTCGACAGCCTGCTTTACTTCCGTTTCCGCGGTCTTTGCAGCCTGTGCCGTAATCTGGGTTGCGGTCGATTCGGCCTTCGCGATGATGGCCTCCTTGATGCGTTCTCCCTGAGCACGATATTCGGCAATAATGGCCTTGCGCTCCGCCTCTATGTTGGCGATGCGCTGCTCCACGTCTGCCAAATCCTTACGGGCCTTGGTCTTGCGGGTTTCAAGGTCCACAAGCTCCTGTTCAATGCCCGTGCGGCGCCCCGAAAAGAAGCCCACGATCTTCTTGCCCGCAGCATACCAGATGATGCCGATGACAATGGCAAAGGTTGCAACACGCGCGGCAAAGTTGCCCCATGGCAACTCGTGGCCGGGTTCAGCGGCAAAGGCGGCGGCTGCGGTAAGCAGCGTGACGGCCAATGCGCCGGTTAGAATTCGAAGCCCTTTCAAAGCGAACCCTCCTTCAACGCTTGCGCGTGGTTATCCGAGCACTTTGGCTGTGGCTTTACCGGCAAGGGCGCCCACTTGGCCCTTGAGAGTCTCCATAGCCTTGGTGACGTCGGCGGCTACCTTTTCCCGAGAAGCGGAAATGACAGCCTGCGCCTCCTGGTTGGCCTTGGCGAGGATGTCCGCCTCCTGGGCAAGTGCCGCTTCCTTTACCTTTTCACGCTCAGCGGTGGCGTTCTTGCGTGCTTCGGTAAGGGCAGCCTCATAGTTCTTGAGTTTCGCTTCCGCAGAACCAACAAACTGTTCAGCATCGCCCAGCAGACCCGACATCTTATCCTGCCGTTGTTTGATGATCTCCCGAACCGGACGGATCAGAAAAGCATTCAAGCCAACCAGCACGATGAGGAAGTTCACCAATTGGATAAGTAATGTAATATCCAGATTGATCATGCCTGCTCCCTTAGTGAGGTTGTGAATTTAAGCTCAAAGTGGTTCCCGAATTAGCTGATTACCAGTGTTGTGTCAAAACCTTTTTTAAAAATGCATGGTTGCTGTTCAATCAAACAGCCTAGGATAGCAATGTGATTTCACACAGAAACGAAAAAGCCGTCTCAAAAGGACGGCTTTTTTGCGAACTCGGAGTTCCGGGCGTACAGACTAACTTTCCTGCTCGACTTCGGAAGTGCCCTTCACCGCATTTCCGGCAGCCTGCATGCAAATCTGTCCTTCCATTTTTGCCCCTTCTTCCACCATGAGCAGCGGAGCGAACAGGCTGCCGACAAAATTTGCTGTCTTATGCAGCACGGCCTTCTTGGCAGCCACCACCTCTCCGTGCACGTTGCCGGAAAGAATGAGCTGCCCCACGCGCACCTGCCCTTCCACACGAGCGTCCTTGCCGATGATAAGCGTGCCTTCAGAATGCACCTCGCCGGTAAAAACGCCGTCTATGCGCACCGATCCCTGAAAATTCAACTTGCCCTGATAGACGGTACCGGAACCGAGAAAGGCATTTATCTCATCTCTGGCCATTGATCGCTCCTTCTTTGTGACAGAGAGTACAAGCAATAATGCTACCGCACGCATGCGGATTAATTGGTCTTAAATACAAAACGCCTCATGGAGACATTAACCACAAGGCCAATGAGGCAAAAGTTCACCAGCATGGCGCTGCCTCCGTAACTGATAAAAGGCAGGGGAATGCCCACAACCGGCATAAGCCCCATGACCATGCCCATATTTATCAGAAACTGCCAGAAGAAATAGAAGAACACCCCGGCACAGAGAAATGAACCAAAGCGGTCCTTTGCGTCCCGCGCCGTGTTGAATATGGCAAGCAGAAAAAGGCAGATAAGGGCCAGCAGAACGATGCAGCCCACAAACCCCCATTCCTCACCGAACACTGCAATGGCAAAGTCCGTGTGCTTCTCCGGCAGAAACCGCAACTGCGACTGCGTGCCCTCAAGAAAACCCTTGCCCCACATCTGCCCGGACCCGATCGCTATCTGTGACTGGATGATATGATAGCCCGAACCCAGCGGGTCTTCACCGGGATTAAGGAAGGTGAGCACCCGCTGCTTCTGGTAGTCCTTCATGAACATCCATCCCAGCGGCAGGCAGGCGGGCAATGCCACAATACAGGTGCGGAACACCCCCTTGCTCAGTCCCCGGAAAAGGATAATGCCTCCCACGTTGAGCAGCATGTTCAGCGTGGTGCCAAGGTCCGGCTGCTTGAGAATAAACGCCGCCGGAATGGCGCAGATGATCAGCACCTGGAAAAATTCTTTCCACTCAAGCGGCTTGGGGCTGCGCGCCAGCAGCTTGGCTGCAATGAGTATGGTGGCTATTTTTGCAATCTCGCTGGGCTGCAGATTCATGAAACCCAGCGATATCCACCGCTTGGCACCATAGATTGTCTTTCCCGCCACGGGCACCATGGCTAGCAGGATAACAGCCAGCAAAAAAATGGGCCATGCCAGACTGCGCAGGTGCCGGTAGTCCACCAGCATCACCCCAAGCATGCACAACAGCCCCATACCGCCCCACACGAGCTGCTTCTGGTAGTATGAACCAAGGGCAATGCCTTCTTCAGACATGGAGGAACTGGCGGAATACAGGTTCATCACCCCCACCAGGAAGATTGCCATGGCAAACAGGATGAGTGCCCAGTTCATGTGTGTGAGCAAACGTCTGTCAAACGCCATCGTCTTCCCCGTCCTTCCCGTCGAAGAGATAGTCAAAAATATTCTTCACCACCGGACCTGCTGTGGAACTGCCGCCCCCTCCGTGCTCTATCATGCAGACCACCACATAGCGCTGACCGTCTTTGGCACCCCATGCAGCCATCCATGCATGGTCACGCTCCCAGTACTCCATGTCCTCGTTCTTCACGCGCTCGTCATTGTTCTTGAACTTAAGCTTCACCACCTGCGCCGTGCCGGTCTTGCCCCCGATGTCCGCTCCCTTGGTGAGCAGGCGCTTGGCCGTGCCGCGCGGGTCTTCCACGGTATCCTGCATGGCCTTAAGCAAAAAAGCGCGCTGCGGTTCGGTCAAAGGCGTCGTCCGGCGCACCACCGGTTCCGCATCGGCCAGCAGGCTGGGCTGCATGAGCTTGCCGCCGTTCATGAGCGAGGAAATAAAGCAGGCAATCTGCACCGGTGTGGTCAGAGTAAATCCCTGCCCTATGGCGGTGATGACGGTCTCACCGCGCTGCCATGATTCACCGAAACGTTTGCGCTTCCAATCGCGCGAAGGCACAAGTCCCGAACGCTCGTGCGGCAGTCCCAGTCCGGTCTGTTCGCCAAACCCGTTGGCCCGGGCAAAGGCTTCCACCTTGTCTATGCCCAGCCGGTTTATCATTTCATAATAATAGACGTCGCACGATTCAATGAGCGAGCGGGCCATATCCACCCTGCCGTGCCCGTGCTTCTTCCAGCAGCGGAACAGGGTCTTGCCCAGATAAAACTCCCCGTTGCAGTGCACGCTCTCGCGCGGGTCCACACCTTCCTTGAGCAGCAGCCCGGCCATGAGTATCTTCCAGACCGAACCGGGCGGATACACCGACTGGATAACCCGGTTCTGCAACGGAAAATACGGATCATCGCGCAACTCCGCCCACTGCTTGCCCGAAAGGCCGGAGGCAAAGGCGTTGTTATCGTAGCTGGGACTGGTGACCAACGCGAGCAGCTTGCCGGAATCCGGGTCCATGACCACTATGCCGCCTGCCTGTCCCTCAAGCTGCTTGAAGGCAATCTGCTGCAGCCCAAGGTCCAGCGAAAGCTGTACAGACTCTCCTGCCTTGGGTTCCAGCACCACCTTGCGGCTCAGGTTGCGTCCCATGACATCCACTTCAAGCTGCCGCAGCCCCTTGTCGCCCCGCAGACGGTTCTCAAGCACCAGCTCCAGCCCCTGCTTGCCTACGGAATCGCCCAAATCCAGATCGGAATCGCCCTCCAGCTCCTTTTCGTTGGCTTCTGCCACGTACCCGAGAATATGGGCAAAGAGCGGCCCCTGCAGATAATGCCGCCGGGGGCGCACCACAATTTCCAGCCCCGGCCACAAAATAAGGTTCGACTCTATCTGCGCCAGCAGGTCAAAGGGAATGTCCGGGGCAAGCACCAGAGGCTCAAACGGCTTAACCTTGGGCTTGTCCTTGAAATACTTGGCCCACAGCGTGTCCACCGGAATATTCGTCCAATGGCTTATCTGCGCAATGGTGGAGGCAATGTCCTTGCAGTCTTCGCGCACCAACCCCAGAGCATAGGCAGGGCGGTTCTCCGCCAGCAGTTCGCCGTCTGCAGCCCTGAGCAGGCCGCGCGGCGCATACACTCTCTCCTGCCGCAGCCTGTTTTCACGCGCCAGCCGGGCAAAATCCTCACCCTTGTGAATCTGCAGAAACCAGAACCGCAGCGAAAAGCACAGGAACAGCAGCGCCACCATCCCCTGCAGAAGAAGCAACCCCAGCTTGGGCGGCTGATACCCTTCCGGGTCAAGATGCATTGACATGGCGCAGCTCCCTTTCCCGGAGCATGTGAACGAAGAACCAGACCGGGGGAATGACCACGGCGTGCAGCACGCCGGAAGTGAGAAGCCGTGAAGGCGGTATAAGCACATCCTGCAGATGGTGCATCATGAACCCAATGCCCATATGCCACGCGCCCATGGCGGCGGAAAGCAGAAACACAAACACGATGTTCTCCGCCTCAAAGAGGAACCTGCCGCCCCGGAACAGCACAAAGACCATGACATACCACAGCACGGCAGGGCCGAAGGCCAGCAACCCGGCACCTTCATGAATGAACGTGAACAGCACCATAAGCCACAAGGTCTGGCTACGGTTATTCTCCTGCATGGAGCACAGCACGCCGGGAAGGAGCAGGTCTACACCGGGAAGCAGGTGCATGGCCCACACACCGCACACGGTGTAGGCCGTCCACCACAAAAAAGACCGCAGACCTGAAGGCTGACCGTTCTGCATAATTCCTTTCCGCTATCGCGCCATGTTCCGTCCGGGAACCATTCTACCGGAGAGGTTCCGCGGCAGTGGCATTGCCACCCTGCCCCGGCTTTTCGCTGCCGGCAGCGCTGCCAGGGTCGCCCAACGGTCCCTCGGGCATTGCGGCCAGCTCCGCATGGCCCGGCATCTGCGTAACCAGCAGCACCTCTTCAAGATTGTCCAGATTCGCCAGTGGCTCCGCCATAACCCTCTGGAAGAGGGAGAGGTCAGAATATTCTATGGATACAATGCGGGCTACGGGCAATCCCTTGGGAAAGGTTCCCGCCTGACCGGATGTCACCAGCATCTCTCCCACAGAGAGCGGAGCGTTTTGCGATACATAGCGCAGTTCAAGCAGATTTCTCGGCCCCGATCCAACGATGATGCCCGGGGTTCTGTTGTCCTGGCTTACCACGGCAATGCGGCTGTTGGGGTCTGTCACCAGCAGCACGGTGGAGGTATACGGTCCGGAACGGAACACCCGGCCCACCACCCCTTCATGGGTCACCACAGGCGAACGTACGCTGGCACCCTGCAAATAGCCCTTGCCGAGCACAATGGATTCCAGTTCCGCCTGCAGCCCCAGCCGATGGGCGATAACGCGGGCCCCAAGCTTTTCCCACCCGGAAGGCGGCGAAAGCGACATGAGCGCACGCAGGCGCACAAGCTCAGCCTCGTCCTCGCGGGCTTCGGCCAGCGCGGCAAGAGCCTCACGCACCTGAGCTTCCAGTTCGTCATTGCGCCTGCGCACATCCACAAGATCAATATAATGATCCCAGAAGCCCGCAACCTGCCGTTTGACCCACTTGCCCGGCTTGAGAACGGCCCCGACAAATTCGAGGCCGATATGCGTGGCAAGCGTATCGACATAGCCGGTACGCAGGTTCCATGTGAAAAGGCTCAGGTACAGAAACAGCACCACAACCAGAAGGAGAAGCAGCCGCTTGACAAGAGAGGCGTTAATCGACCGCTACCTCCTTGAGGATATCCAGATTGTCCAGCGCCTTGCCCGTTCCTATGACCACAGTGGACAGCGGGTCGTCCACCACGGTGATGGGCAGCGATGTTTCCTCGCGCAGAAGCTGGTCCAGTCCTTTCAGCAGGCCGCCGCCGCCCGTGAGCACAATGCCGCGGTCCACGATATCCGCCGCAAGCTCCGGAGGCGTCTGCTCCAGCGCAATGCGCACCGCCTGCACAATGGCGTCCACCTGCTCGGAAATGGCCTTGCGCACTTCCTCCGAGGTGATGATGATGTTCTGCGGAATACCGGTAACAAGGTCACGCCCCTTGACTTCCAGCGTCTCTTCCGGGTCCATGGGGTAGGCGGAGGCGATCTTTATCTTGATATCCTCGGCGGTGGATTCGCCGATAAGCATGTTGTACTTGCGCTTCACGTGGGTCATGATGGCTTCGTCCATCTTGTCGCCGCCCACGCGCACAGACTTGGAATACACCACGCCCGACAGGGAAATGACCGCCACCTCGGTGGTGCCGCCGCCAATGTCCACCACCATGTTGGAGGTGGGTTCCTGAATGGGCAGGTTGGCACCTATGGCCGCAGCCATGGGCTCCTCGATAAGGTACACCTCTCGCGCGCCGGCACTCTGGGCAGATTCCTTGACGGCGCGTTTTTCCACCTGCGTTATGCCCGTGGGCACACAGATGATGATGCGCGGGTGCACTATACGGTTATTGTGCACCTTGCGGATAAAGTGACGCAACATGGCTTCGGTTATCTCAAAATCGGCGATAACCCCGTCCTTCATGGGGCGGATGGCCTGAATGTTGCCCGGCGTGCGGCCCAGCATGCGCTTGGCGTCGTGTCCGACAGCCAGAACCACGGTGTTGCCTCTGGCATCCTTCTTCACCGCCACCACGGAAGGTTCGCGCAGGACAATGCCCTGCCCCTTCACGTACACGCAGGTGTTGGCCGTGCCAAGGTCTATAGCCAGGTCGTTGGAAAACATTCCAAGGAAGAAATCCAGTATCTTTGCCATATTCTCTCGCTTGCTTCGTTCTAAGGGAGCAGGTAATCAGGTCGGAGGGGCATCATACGACGCACTCACCCCCAACAGGTCAGGCCCGGTTATGAACAGGTACCATCAACTCTCTGCATATTTTCGACACCGCTTCCGGCGCCGGGTACAAAAGATACCGCTCGACGCCGGATTCACCTGTCCCAACAGGGACGGCACCCTTTCTACCAGAGGCTGCATCTTCTGCAACCCCCAAGGTTCGGGGTCCGGTATGGGCCTTCTGGGCACAAGCCTTGAAGACCAATGGGCTTTCTGGCGCGACCGGTATGGTCGCTCCGACCAAGCCGGAATCTTCATAGCGTACTTGCAATCATTTTCCAACACATATGGGCCGGTGGAAAAACTCCGTCGCACGCTTGAAGCACTCGAAGCCTTACCTGATTTGGCCGGTTTGTCCATCGGAACAAGGCCCGACTGCCTTGATTCCGAAAAATTGGACTGCATGGCCCGTTTTGCCGCAGGCAACCTGCCCTGCACCCGGCACGATCTGGCCGCCGGTCCGGCATCTCACGGTCAGCCTGCCCCGGCATCTCACGGGCACTCAGCCCCGGCCCGGCTCACCGGACAAAACGGACAAAACGGGCAGTACGGACAATCCGTCCCGCACGATGAATGCCCCAGCATCCTTCCCGGCCGCGAGGTATGGCTTGAACTGGGCCTGCAATCCGCCCACGACAGAACGCTGGCCCGCATAAACCGCGGGCACGACTTTGCCGCATCAGAAGCCGCCGTGCGCATGGCGGCAGAGCGCGGCCTGCGTGTGTGCGCCCACCTCATCGCCGGACTGCCCGGCGAGACAGAAGAGGATTTTCTGCTCACCGTGGACCGCGTGAACGCCCTGCCCGTGCACGGCGTAAAATTTCACAATCTGTATGTTGCCAAAGACACCGAGCTTGCGCGACACTGGGAGCGGGGAGAATACACCCCCCTGACGGAAGAGGAATATCTGCACCTCCTCGTCCGCGCCCTGCCCCGCCTGCGCCCGGAAATCGTGGTGCAGCGGCTCACCGGAGATGCCGCCGCAGATGAGCTGCTGGCTCCGCACTGGTCGGGCGGGAAAACCGCGTTCATCGCCTCGGTCGCGCGCGAACTGGAACGGCTGAACACATGGCAGGGCAAGGAACTGGATACAGCGCCCGGCCCTCTGCCGCCGCTGTGGTTCTCGTTGCGGCGCAACCTTCCCGCACGCCTGCACCGGCAGTGGGAGGATGAATTCCGGGCCGTGGCCCGCACACTGCATTTCGACATCACGGAGCCTCTGCCATGAGCACAGATACCTTTATCACCGAGCACCTCAGCGCCGGGCGGCTGCGTCTTACCCTGAACTGGGCAGACGGGCAACTGGTGGAAACCGGAATAGCGTGGACGGACGAAGAAGCCGCGCCTTCCTCCACCCTCGGCGCACCCGATAGCACCGGCAGGACCGATAGGACCGGCAGGACCGGCGCACCCGACGGGACCGACAAAACCGACAGAACAGGACAAACAGACCAGACAGGTCCCCGCACACGCCACGGTCACGCCGTGCAGCAAGCGTTGCAGCAATATGCTGCGGGCCGCCCGGCAGACTGGCCCGACCTGCCGTTCGCGCTGCAAGACTGCACCCCCTTCACCCGCCGGGTGCTGGAACTGCTGCGCACCGTCCCTGCGGGGAGCACCGTCACCTACGGGCAGCTTGCCGCCATGGCGGGCAGGCCGGGTGCCGCGCGCGGCGTGGGGCAGATCATGCGGCGCAACCGCTGGCCCCTGCTGGTTCCCTGTCACCGCGTGGTGGGCGGCAACGGCAAGATGACCGGCTTTTCAGGAACAGGCGGCATACCGCTCAAAGAATATCTGCTGCGGCTTGAGGGCGCGTTGCCCGCCAAAGACTGAACCTGCGGCACGGGCCACCGTTACCCGCCGTTCGGGCTCACCTCGCAGGCACAGAAAAGGCCCTCTCCTGATACAAGGAAGAGGGCCTGCGGCATTTGTCTGCTCCACACATGATTCAAAGGACACATTCCCCGCACAGGCGGGGGCATTCAGCCGCCCCTGAGCGTGCGGATATCTCTTCAGGCAGCATTTCTTCAGGGTGCGTTCTATGGCGTACGTTGTCAGGCATACTCTCTGTGGCGTACTTTCTATGACGTGCTTCCTGTCAGGCATGCTTTCTGTGAAAACTTTCTACGGCCTGCTTTCCGTGGCATGCTTTCTGTGACACGTTGCTTCAGGTGTGCTTTTCTATGGTGGCAAAGGCGCTGTGGTTGTGAATGGATTCGTAGCTCTCCACCTCCACCCGGAACCAGCTTACCTGCGGGTGCGCCTGCAACCTGCTGGCCACCGCGCGCACCACGTCTTCCACAAAGGTGGGAGCGGCAAAGGCGGCTTCCGTCACAAACTTTTCGTCCTCCCGTTTAAGGAGTGAATAGACGGGAGAAGAGGCAGAGGCCTCCGCCATCTCGATAAACTCCTCAATCCACGCAAACCCGCGCATGCGCACCTGCATGCGCACAACGGCACGCTGACTGTGCGCGCCCTCGTCAGAAATGGCCTTGGAGCACGGGCACACCGTCATCACGGGCACGTCCACCTCCAGCAGAAAGGCGGGGCGGTCGCCCGTCATTTCGCCCGTGAGCTGGCACTTGTAATTCATCAGCCCGCTCCGGCCCGTGGCGGGTGCCTTCTTGTTCAAGAAGTAGGGAAAACGGAACAGGGCATAGGCCTTGCGGGCATGCAGCCGCTGCTTGATATCCAGCAGCAGGTTGCGCATGCTGTCGTAGTCCAGCTCCTCGCTCCAGCCTTCCAGCGCCTCCACAAAGCGGCTCATGTGCGTGCCCTTGAATTCCGCAGGCAGGTCCGCGCCTATATCCACACGCGCCACGGTATGCTGCGCGCCTTTGGCCCTGTCGCGTATGACAATGGGCAGGCGCAGGTCGCGTATTCCCACACGGTCAATGGCCATGGCCACCTGTGCGGGGCTCATCTGCACGTCTTCCATTATATTAGACAATATCCTGTCCTGTTGTCGCAAGGGTGAGTTTTCCGTGCTTCACCCCCTTGGTGGAGGTGAGCTTCTGCGAGAGGGTGCGCACCTCTTCGCCGCTGCCTTTGAGAAGCAGAACCTCAAGGCAGTTGTCGTGGTCCAGATGCACATGCAGGCTGGTAATGATCACATGATGATGATCGTGCTGAATCTCCACCAGCTTCTGCGAAAGGTCGCTCTTGTGGTGGTCATACACCAGCGTGAGCGTGCCTGCCAGTTCCCGGCCTTCGTCCTTCCATTCCTGCTCCACCAACGCGTTGCGGATAAGGTCGCGGATGGCTTCGGAACGGGTCTGGTAGCAGCGTTCGTCACACAGGGCGTCAAATTTTTCCAGCAGGTCGGAATCCAGCGATACGCCGAAACGGATGGTCTGACCCATAGCATCTCCTGCCTGAAGGCGTCCGGTTTACGGGCGGCTGCGCCGTCAGCGGCGCAGTTCCCACAGATTCACGGTAACGGGAACCGGCTGTTCATACAACGCCTCGGTCTGTTCCGAGACAAGGCGCGCCGACTGCCAGCCCCTGCTATCCAGTTGCGTACGGAAATGGGCGTACACCGCCCTGTCCGGCTCCGCCACCCAGGCCACTCCCCCCGGTGTCAGGGCGTGTTCCAGAAAGGCGAGCACGGGCTCCACGAAACGTCGTTCATACATGATATCGCCGCCCCACACCACCTCGCAGGCTCCCGCTCTCACGGCGGGACACCGCCAGTCCATAACGGCCCACAGCGGTTCGGGCACGTTGTTGTGCGCGGCATTCCGGCTGGCAAAGCGCAGTGCCTGCGGCTCGTAGTCCATGGCCACCATGTGTGCGCCCAGCCATGAACCCACAAGGGCGGTCAGGCCAAGGCCGCAGCCCATGTCCAGGCAGCGTTTTCCGGCAATGAATGCCCGGTTGGCGAAAAGCCAGCGCGCAAGCACGATGCTCGAAGGCCACAGCTCCGTCCAGTACGGCAGGCGTTCATCCTCGCCGAACTCGTCGTCGCCCATGGATTCCCACAGGGCTTCAAGGCTGGCTGCGCGTTCAAGATGCCACCGCCTGCCGCAAAGGTCCAGTTCGATGCAGGGAGTATATTCCGTCAATACGGCCACAACGGTCCTCATGCGCAGAAAGGTAGGAACACTCCGGGATGTAGCCGCAACGCATGCGGCGTGTCTGCATAGCGCAGCTTACGGCGCGAGTCCACACAGGAAAAAGCCCTACAGCACCCACTCCTGCAGTGCGGCAATGCCCGTGATCACCTGTGCCACAGCTAAAGCGCACAGCAGAAGGTTATTAATCATGTGCACCAGCGGCAGCAGGGTACGCTTTCTCCGGTAGGCGTCCATAATGTGCCCGGTGCCGTAGGCAATAACCATCATGGGCAGCATGACAAGCGCAAGCATGTAGTGCAGCTCCGTATTTCCCACCTCCTCCCAGCGCCACAGGGCAATCAGCGCGCCGCCCACGGCCCCGGCCAGCAGCGTGAGCACGGCATATCTTCCGTAGCGCACATGGCTGCCCCACCGGAAGGTGCGCCTGCGCCCCGGAAAGCGGGAAAACGTACGGTCAAGCCCCAGCCGGAGCACGTACAGCAGGAACAGTATGACGAACGGCATGATGGCCGGATGCAGATACAGCATGCCACCTCCTTGCGGCTGATCGGAACAGGCAACGTGCATAACGCAACGGGGAACGGAATCCGCTCCCGCATTCCCGCTTGCAAGCCCGGCATACTCCTGCTACCGAACTGCCAGCGGCCACTGCCTCCATAGTAACAGTATCCGCAGCTTTGACAACCATCACCCGCAGATGCTCGCGCGATGCGGCATGTTCAGGACCGCCGGCATGACACCTTCTCCCCTCTCCGGACTGCACAGACAGGTCTGGACCGCCATGCTTGCCGCGCTCATCGTGGTGGGTGCCATGGTGCAGTTGCCCATCGGCCCTGTTCCCGTAACACTGCAGACATTTTTCATCGTGCTGGCAGGCCTTGCCCTCGGCCCCGTGCACGGAGCAGCCGCCATGCTGCTTTACATCCTCGCCGGAGCCATCGGCCTGCCGGTCTTTGCCGGCGGCAAGGCGGGATTTGCGCACCTGCTCGGCCCCACGGGCGGCTACCTTGTCGGCTACATCGGCACGGCATTTCTGGCGGGCTTCGGCTCGTCACAGCCTCCCCGCACAGCCACGTTCATGAAAAGCCTGTTCTGGTCGCTGGCGGGCCTGTGCGCGGTGTACCTCGCCGGAGTGCTGCGCCTTAAATTCGTGCTGGATATTTCCTACACCAAGGCGTTTTCCATCGGCATGGCCCCGTTCATCATAGGCGACCTGCTCAAGGTTGCCGGGGCGGTGGTGGCCTATCGCTTCCTGCACAGCCGGAGGCTTCTGCCATCGTGATACACGCCCGCTCGCTCACCTTCACGTATCCCGGCGCGGGACGCCCCTCGCTGGAGAATATCTCCTTTGACGTGCCGGAAGGGGCGCTGCTGTGCCTGTGCGGCGTAAACGGCAGCGGCAAATCCACGCTTCTCTCCCTGCTCGCCGGGCTGTATGCTCCCGCTTCGGGCACGCTGACGGTGGCGGGCATTTCCTCCCCCGGCAAAGAAGACAAGCTGCGCGGTCTTTCCGCACTTGTCCTGCAAGACGCCGACCTTCAGATCATCGGCTCCACCGTGGCGGAAGACATGCTGCTGGTTTTTCCCCCAGACCTTCCTGGCGCGGAAGAAACAGCCCGCGACATGGCGGCACGGTTCGGCCTTGCGGAGCACTGGAATTCCCCCGTGCATACCCTCTCCTACGGGCAGAAGCGCAAACTCTGCCTCGCCGTGGCGCTGCTCGCCTCTCCGGCGCTGCTGCTTCTTGACGAGCCGTTTTCCGGGCTGGACTACCCGGCTATACGCGAGGTGCGGGCTATTCTGGACAATAACCGCAAGCACGGACTCACGCAGATCATTTCCGTGCACGACCTTGAACCGGTCATTGACCTTGCGGACAGCATGGTGGTGCTGCATCAGGGCGAACAGGTGCTCGCCGGTACCCCGCACGACGTGCTGGATGCCATTCCCGCCTACGGCGTCCGCCAGCCCTGCTCGTGGCAGCGGGGGCTGGGCATCGTCCCGTGGGAATAGTTTCCCCCCGCAACGGCGTACCGCTCCGGGGGGCATTCATTCGTCAGCAACCTGTGTCAGCACAGCCGGAAAATTACCGGTACGCCGCCTCAAAAATCTCCGTCACCACCCGCTCGTTCATCTGCGTGGGCGTCAGGTTAAACAGCCCGCCCATGGTCTCCAGCGCGTTTTTCGCCAGCTTGGGCATATCCGACTGCTTTACCCCGTAGGCGGAAAAGGTCAGGTCATCCAGCCCGATATCCGCAATAAGCTTCTCCAGTGCCGTCACAAAGGCAAACGGCTGATCCTTGGCGGGCATGGAATCCACATCCGCCCCCATGAAGTAGGCAAGGTCCACCATGCGGTCCGGCACATACCGCGTGAGATGGCGGAAGTACGGCACAGAGAGCATAACCAGCCCCGCCCCGTGCGGGATATCCGGATAATACGCAGAAAGGGCGTGCTCCATGGAATGGTGCGATATGCAGGACGAAAGCGATTCGCACAGTCCCGCCGCCGTGGACGCCCATGCCAGCATGGTGCGCGCCTCCACGCCGGACCCGTCCTTGACCACCTGCGGCAGGAAAGATGTGATAAGGCTCACCGCCTGCTGCGCCAGCAGGTCGCTGGAAGGCTGCCGCGCACGGGAAACATACGCCTCCACCGCATGGAAAAAGGCATCCATGCCGGTCATGGCAGTCACGCGCGGCGGCACGCTGAGCATGAGGCGCGGGTCCACAATGGAAAGCGCGGGATAGGTGGAATCGTTACCCCAGCCAATCTTTTCCCTTGTCTGCTCACGGGTTATCACCGTCCACGGGTCCGCCTCGGTACCCGTTCCCGCCGTGGTGGGAATAGCCACAATGGGCAGCGCGGGATTGGGCGGCACCTGCCTGCCGCCTGTGCCGCCGGGCATGTAATCCCAGTAATTGCCGGGATTATTTGCCATAAGGGCAATGGACTTGGCAGAGTCTATGGAGCTTCCGCCCCCCAGACCGAGCACGAAATCGCACCCTTCCGCGCGGGCAAGGGCGGCCCCTTCGGTCACATGCTCCAGCACCGGATTAGGCTGCACGCGGTCAAACACCACAGATTCCGCACCGTTCTGCGCCAGCAACGTCTGCACAAGCTGCATGTAGCCGTGCCGGACCATGGAGCCTCCCGCACTGATGACGATAAGCGCTTTTCTGCCCGGCAGATACGGCGTAGTGCCAAGCTCGTTCAGCTTGCCGGGTCCGAAAATAATACGCGTGGGCATGTGGAACTGGAAATTGATCATCGAATGGCCTCCTTGTCTGTGCGCAACGGTACCCCGGCGCGGACGCAACCGGAATGATAGCCCTGTGTAGCCGCGTGATAATCATGCCCGGCCGGCGGGCGGACATGCGCCAACCGGCTATGCGGTGAGAAAGGCCCTGTAGGCCTTGACCGTGGCGTACAGGTCGGCCTTGCTGGACAGCTCAAAGGGGCTGTGCATGGCAAGAATGGCCGGGCCGAAGTCGATGATGTCCATGCCGTATGCCGCAAGATACATGGCAACGGTTCCCCCGCCGCCAAGGTCCACCCGGCCCAGTTCCGCCATCTGCCACGGCACGCCTGCGGCGTTCAGCACGCCGCGCAGCCACCCTACGTATTCGGGGTGCGCATCGTTGGCTTCATACTTGCCGCGGTGCCCCGTGAACTTGCAGAAGCAGGGGCCGTAGCCGATGGTGGCGGCATTCAGCTTCTCATGCAGATCCTGATAGTCCGGGTCCAGCGCGCCGTGCACATCGGCAGAAACAGCCTTGGTGTTCAGCATCACATCGCTGAACCGTGCTGCGGGCGACCACGCCTGAATGAGGTCTTCCACGCAGTATTCAAAAAAGCGTGATTTTGCCCCCGTGGAACCTTCGGAGCCGATCTCCTCCTTATCCCACAGCAGCAGGGTGCGGGTGTATTCCGGCTCGGCATCCGCCGCGTCCAGCATGGCCTCCAGCGCGGCAAAGCAGCATATGCGGTCATCCTGCCCGTACCCGCCTATGAGCGCCCCGTCCAGCCCCACCGTGCGGGCCGGTCCTGCGGGAACCGCCTGCAATTCCGCAGAATACAGGTCTTCCTCGCACACCCCGTACTTGGCGTGCAAAAGTTCAAGCACACGGCGCTTGATCTTGTCCTTGGAAGCGGTTTCCCCGGCAGCCTTGCCTTCTTCCGTTGCCTTGCCTTCCCCGGCAGCTTCCGCCTGCGGCGCATCCGCGGGACGATGCCCGAGGATAATATTCATCTTCTCGGCCTCAAAGGCTTCGGCAAGCACCTGCTTGGCCTGATTCTGCGCCAGATGGGGCAGCAGGTCCGCAATGGCGAATACGGGATCGCCGGGGTCTTCGCCTATGTTCACCTTCACGACCGAACCGTCCTGCCGCACAATCACACCGTGCAGGGCCAGCGGGCGCGAGAACCACTGATGCTTGCGTATCCCGCCGTAATAATGCGTCTTTGCCTGCCCCACTCCGCAGGATTCGTACAGCGGGCGTTGTTTCAGGTCTATGCGCGGCGTGTCGGCATGCGCGCCGAGAAGGCGCATCCCCTGCGACAGGGCGCGCCTGCCCTTGCGGGCTATGAAGATGGTCTTGCCCCGGAATACGCGGTACACGGCGTCATGACCAAAGTTGGTGGTATACCCCGCCTCGCGCAGCCGTTCCACCACGTAGTCTATGGTTTCCCGCTCGGTCTTGCAGGTGGAAATAAAGTCAATATACCGCGCTGCCAGTGCGTCCATGGCGGCAAGGTCCGCCTCGCCGCCGTAAACCTCCCAGCAGCTTTTGGGAGAAAACTCCAGAGAATCGCTCATGCTATGCTCCGTAAGACGCCGCGCACGGGTGCTGACCGGGCATATGCCCTTGTCGCGGTCAGCACGGTCACTGCGGCATCCGTTACTTGCTTATGTTGTCGGGCTTATGCGGTTGCAGCCTGCCATGCACCATACGCACTGCCCTGCTTTGCCCCATCTTGGCCTATATTGGCCCACCTAGGACCATTTTGGCCCATTCCGCCTGCTCCAGCGGAAAACACCATGAAGGCAGCCGGTTCAGAAATCCGCCGGAGCACCCTCAACTAAGATGATGCCCCCGCACACGCCTGCCGCAATGCGTCACAGACCAACGGAAATTCCGCATCCGCCAGTGTGCGCGGGTCCAGACAGAAGGCATCGTCATCCAGCCGTCCCGCAAGGGGCGGGTCCGTATCCAGCAGCCGCTGCTTCAGCTCCGTGGCGGAAAAGCCGGAGGGAACCAGCCGCACCAGCGTGGTAGGCAGATCCCGCTCCGGGAACGAGCCGCCGCCCACGCGTGAAGCGTCCGCCAGCAGCGAAACGCCGAACATATCGCCCAGTTCGCGCCCGATGCGGCCTGCCAGCCTGCGGGCGCGCCGCTTCAGCTCATCGGCGGGCGCGGTGATCATGGCAAGTGTGGGAATGCTGCGGCGGGCGGTTTCAGGGTCCGCATACAGGCGTAGCGTCGCCTCAAGGGCGGCAAGGGTCATCTTGTCTATGCGCAGGGCACGGTTCATGGGATTGCGCTTGATGCGGTCTATCCATTCCCTGCGGCCCACAATAATCCCCGCCTGTGGTCCGCCCAGCACCTTGTCGCCCGAAAAGGTCACCACATCCGGTCCGGCAGCCACCACCCGCTGCACCGTGGGCTCATCGCCCAGACCCATGCCTGAAAAATCATGAAAACTACCGCTGCCAAGGTCTTCCAGTACGGGAAGCTCGTGCTTTCTGCCCAAAGCCACCATCTCTTCCAGCGTTACTTCCTTATGGAACCCCACCACGCGGAAGTTAGAGGTATGCACCCGCAGCAACGCGGCCGTCCGTTCCGTGATGGCGTTCTCATAATCCCGCAGGTGGGTCCGGTTGGTGGCTCCCACCTCCCGCAGAATGGCGCCGCTTTTCTCCATAACCTCCGGAATGCGGAAGCTCCCCCCTATCTCCACCAGCTGCCCGCGCGAAACAACAACCTCGCGCCCCTTGCACAGGGTATCCAGAACCAGCATGACGGCTGCGGCGTTGTTGTTCACCACCAGCCCCGCCTCTGCCCCCGTCACCTGACAGAGAATCCGTTCCACATGGCTGTAGCGGCTGCCGCGCTCGCCGGTTCCGAGATCAAATTCCAGATTGGAATAATGGGCGCAGGCCTCGCGCACCGCCTCCACTGCCACATCCGCCAGCAGCGAACGGCCCAGATTGGTATGCACCACCACGCCCGTGCCGTTAAGCACGCGCCGGAAATGCGGCCTGCACTTGGCGCGCACGTAGGCCGCCATACGGGGCAGCAGAACGTCCAGCGCCAACTGCTCCGGAGCACTATGCACGCCCGCGCGAATCTCCTCACGGCAGACATCCAGAAAACCGTTCACATGATCGCGCAGCATGGCACGGGGTACGCCGTCCATCCCCTTCAGGGCAGAAGCCCCGCCGTGGTTCCGCAGGGCGTCCAGTGCCCTGTCCACCGAAGGCAGCGCCCGAAAAAGCTGTGACACGGAAACTCCTTTTCGTCTGTGGAGGTCGGCCCTCCGGTTCTTCCGGCTCAATACAGAACGCACACGAGAGCACCCGTCAGCCCCGCATCATACCAATGGCTGCGCGCCAATGCAGGAAAAACGCCTTATTCCCGCTCAAGACATGCGGGCCGCAGTGTAAAGAACTCACCCAGCAAATACAAGGAACCGCAAAGCAGCACCTCACGCTCTCCGGCCAGCTTGCGTGCCTGCCGCAGCGCCTCGCCCAGCGAAGCGCACACCCGGGCGCGCTCTCCCAAAACCTTGGCAAGGTCTTCAGGGTTCATGGCCCGTTCATTCTCGGCAATGGGCGGCAGAAACACAGGGCCGTCCGTCATGGAGAGCAGCAGCGGAACAATGCCGTCCAGCACCTTGTCGCGCATACAGCCGAAAATGATGGCGGCAGGCTTGTCGCCCCGGAGACGCAACGCCTCTTTCAGGGCGGCAATGGCATGCTCGTTATGCGCACCATCCAGAATCAGGGCAGGATGGTCCGCCTGTGCGGGAACCTCCTGCATGCGTCCGGCTATCCACGCATCCGCAAACGCCAGCTCCTTCACGTCGTCCCAATCCATCATCGGCGGCGGATTCCAGCCGCGCGACTCCGCCAGCAGCTTGAATGCTCCCAGCGCGAGACAGGCATTACCCCTCTGATGCGCACCGGGCAGCCCGAACCGGGCAGCCTGCGGCATGGTCACCATCTCTTCCGCCATATGCAGCCGCGCCCCTTTCTGCGCCGCCACATCACGCAGCACGGCAAGAGCCGCCTCATCCTGCACATGGGTGACAACAGGCACACCATGCCGAATGGCCCCCGCCTTGTCGCGGGCAATATCCTCAAGCCGTTCACCCAGCACCTGTTCATGGTCCATGGCAATGGGCGCGAAAACGGTCACATCGCTGGCAACGGCGGTGGTGGCATCGTACATGCCGCCCAGTCCCGCCTCGAACACGGCAAGATGCACGTCATAATCATGGAAGGCAAGCACCGCCAAAACGGTGATGAACTCAAAATAGGTAAGCGTGCCGCCCCCGGCGTTCATGATATCGTTGGCAAGGTCGCACCATTCGTCCTCGTCCAGCATGTGCCCGTTCACCCGCACCCGCTCGCGGGGCGTCACAAAATGCGGCGATGTGAACAACCCCGTATCCAGCCCTGCCGCCTGCCCCAGCG
Organism: uncultured Desulfovibrio sp.; assembly: GCA_964425115.1. Taxonomy (GTDB): domain Bacteria; phylum Desulfobacterota; class Desulfovibrionia; order Desulfovibrionales; family Desulfovibrionaceae; genus Halodesulfovibrio. The sequence continues at coordinate 62,091 of CAYRLL010000002.1, forward strand.
AAGCCAGAAACGTGCTGGTGCTGCCCTTGCCGTTGGTGCCCAGCACCTGCGCCACGGCGTAGGGCGGCCTGCCCAGCTCCACCTCATCCAGCACGGCGGTTATGCGGTCCAGACTCAAATCCATATGAAAAAGGCCCAGCTTGGCAAGGTAGGCCTCAACCTCGTCGTATGTTTGAAAATGCACAGTGTTTGTGTCGCTCATCTTTCTGGCGTTAGGGCATGGCGGGCACCGCGTCAAGCGGAGATTGGTGCGCCCTGCGCCAAACCCCGCGCCTTTTTCCGGGCAAGGATACACCTTACCCTTGACCCTGCCCGCAGACCTCGTATACAGAACAGACCTCCCGCAAGGGAACCGGCTATGCCACCATGCAGAAACCGGCCAATGCGCGCCTGTAGCTCAGTCGGATAGAGCATCTGCCTTCTAAGCAGACGGCCGTGGGTTCGAATCCTCCCAGGCGCGCCATAAAACCAAGGACTTGAAGGTTTGCCCTCAAGTCCTTTTCTTTTTCCCACACCATTCCCCACACGAAAAATGAAAACCAAAAGCCAATCATATACTTCGCCTCAAAAATGATGACAAATCGCCCAGTGACATAGAGTGATGTCCGGACCAGATTTTTTGCGATTCCGTGTGCCCTCATACCAGACGCAATCGCTTTGCAATGAGTTTTATTGCAAACAAAACTGATATGATACATTATGCAGAATAGGCGCCAGCAGACAGATCGCGCGAAGCAGAGGTGGCAACACCAGTACTCCTGTGTTCGAAATTATTATTTCCCAAAGACACGCTGAAAATGCACGCGGAGAAGCTGTTGCATGATACCGGCACCCTATGAGCCCCCTTACACCATCACCTCGGAGATATTGAACCGCGTTGCTGCCATCAGCGAGACTGCAGGGCGGTTGACCGTGCTTTCCGACCAGACGAAATCTCTACGCTTGCGTCGTATCAACCGCATCCGCACCATCCACGGTTCGCTGGCCATCGAGGGCAACACCCTGAGTGAAGCGCAGATCACCGCAATTCTTGACGGCAAACGCGTTATCGCGCCACCTCGCGAAGTGCAGGAAGTAAGGAATGCTTTGGCTGCCTACGACCGTTTCGCCACATGGAAGCCGGATACGGAAGAACACCTGCTGGAGGCTCACCGGATTCTGATGTCCGGCTTGGTGGATGAGGCGGGAATGTATCGACACGGCGGTGTCGGGGTACTGGCAGGCCAACAGGTAATTCACATGGCCCCTCCCGCAGGCCGGGTACCACAGCTTATGTCCGACCTGTTCG
>CAYRLL010000003.1:0-9042 GCA_964425115.1 uncultured Desulfovibrio sp.
ATGCCCTGTGGCGGGCGGCAGAATGCGGAACACCCCCGGACACGGATGCCCGGGGGTGCGGTGGTTATTATGCCAGGTGCGGCTGCGGGGGGGCAGACGGGGCGGGCGGGGTTATTCGCCGCACTTTTCCTTGAGCGCCTTGGCAATGGCCACGCCCATGTCGAAGCATTCCTGATAGGTGGCATGGGTGGGCACGTGCTTCACCTTCACGCCTTCCACAGGCATGTCAAAGCCCATGTCGCCTATCCATTCCGTGAGCTGCTTCACGCATTCGCCGGACCAGCCGAAGGAGCCGAACGCGCCGCCTATCTTGTTCTGCGGGCGCAGGCCCTTCATGTAGGTGAGCATTTTGGCCATGTTGGGCAGGATGCCGTTATTGTGCGTGGGCGAGCCGAAAATGACCGCGCCGCTGCGGGCCAGTTCCGTCATCACGGAGCTGTGGTGGTCGGCCTTCAGCCACATGATGCGGGTGGGCACGCCTTCCGACTCCAGCCCGCTGGCAACGGAGTAGGCCATTTTTTCTGTGGAGTGCCACATGGTGTCATACACGATCACGGCGCGCTTCTTCCATGCCTGTTCCGCAAATTCGCGGTACTTGTTCAGGCACCATGCCACATCTTCGCCACGGAAGATAAGGCCGTGGTCCGGGGCCAGCATGTCTATGTCCAGCTTCATCTCGGCGATGAGGTCCAGCGTTTTGATGACGATGGGCGAGAAGGGCAGCACGATGTTGTGGTAGTATTCGGTCATGGCGTGCTCAAGCACGGCGCGGTCCACTTCATCGGCGTAGCGTTCGGTGGAGGCTATGTTCTGGCCGAAGGCATCGTTGCAGATGAGCAGCTTGTCCTGCGGGATGTAGGAAACCATGGAGTCCGGCCAGTGCAGCATGCGGGTTTCCACAAAGTGGATATCGCGCGAGCCGATATTGATGGAGTCGCCGGTTTTCACCACTTCCACGGGCCAGCCGGTGATGTCGAAGTGGGCCTCCATGGCGCGCTTGCCCATGGGGGAGCAGTAAATCTTTTCCGGCTTGCACAGCTTGACCAGCTCCGGCAGGCAGCCTGCGTGGTCGGGTTCCAGATGGTTGCAGACGATGTAGTCAATCTTTTCCGGTTCCAACACCTGCGAGAGGCGGCACAGCAGGGTGGGCAGAAAGCCTTCCTTAACGTTGTCGAACAGGACGTTTTTCTGGTCCTTGACCACATAGGCGTTGTAGGTGGTGCCCTGCGGGGAGAGCGAATACCCGTGGAAGTCGCGGCTTACGTAGTCCACCGCGCCTACCCAGAAGACATCCTTTTTTATTTCGAGCGGTTTCATGGTAGGGTCCTTGTCGTGCTGGAGTGTTGCGGCCATGCGGGGGTGTGGTGCCTTTCCGCAGGCCCGGTACGGATGGGGCGGGCCGACCGGCACAGGGTCGGGCGGCTCCGTTGTAGTATGGGTCGAGCCATCAGACATATGAAAAAAACGGACCATGGGCAAGGGCGCGGGCATTATGTATGCTTTGGCAGAATGGTGCGGGTGTAAGGCGGGCGTGGCCAGACCCTTGAACAATAAGGCCCTGAACGATTAAGCCCGGAACAGTGAGGCCCGAACAGTGAGGCCCGGACAGTGAGCCCCGGAACGGTAAGACCCGGACAGTGCGCATGGACAGTGAGGAAGGAAGGGCAATGCAAGACATGAGGAATATATGAACATATACCTGTTGCTGGTGCTGGTGTTTCTGGCCGGGGCGTGGCTTCTGGAGACAGCGTCCACCCTGCTGAATATGCGCGCCCTGTCATCCGCCGTGCCGGAAGAGTTTGCGGATGTGGCGGAGGCAGCGCACTATGCACGGTCGCAGGAGTATGCCCGTGCCAACGCGAGGCTGGATATGGTGACGGAAACCGCAGGCACCGTGGCGCTTGCGGCGGTGGTGCTGGCGGGGGCGTTTCCGTGGCTGGACAGGGTGGTACGGGGGATGTTTGACCACTATATCCCGCAGGGGCTGGCCTTTTTCGGCATTCTGGCGCTGGCGAGCGGGGCGCTCTCTGTGCCTGCCTCTGTCTACCGCACCTTTGTGCTGGAGGCGCGTTTCGGGTTTAACCGCACCACGCCTGCCCTGTTCATCCGCGACAGGATAAAGGGGGCGTTGCTGGGCGCGGTTATCGGCGGGCCGCTGCTGGCGGGGGTGCTGTGGTTTTTCGCCTCACTGGGCGAGTGGGCGTGGCTGGTGGCATGGGCGTTTACGGTGCTGGTTTCGCTGGGGGTGCAGTATGTGGCCCCGGTGCTCATCCTGCCCCTCTTCAACACCTTTACGCCACTGCCGGAGGGTGCGCTGCGCACAGCCATAGAGCGCTATGTGCGGGAACAGGGATTCTCCCTTTCCGGGCTGTTCGTGATGGACGGTTCCAAGCGGTCCGGCAAGGGCAACGCCTTTTTCACGGGGTTCGGCAGGAAAAAGCGCATAGCCCTGTTCGATACCCTTGTGGAGACCATGCCGGAGGACGAGGTGGTGGCGGTGGTGGCGCATGAGGTGGGACACTGCCGCCTGCGCCATGTGCACCGCATGGTGGCGGCGGGCATGGTGCGCACGGGGGTGACCTTTCTGCTGCTCTCTTTTGTGCTGCAATCGCGCCCGCTGTTTGACGCCTTTGGCATGCAGCATATGAGCCTGCATGCGGGCATTGTGTTCTTCAGCCTGCTGTACACGCCGCTGGCGTTGCTCACGGGGGTGTGGGCCAACGCCCTTTCCCGCCGTTACGAGTTCGAGGCGGATGCCTTTGCCGCGCGGACAACGCAGGGGGCAGAGGCGCTGGCCTCTGCCCTGAAACGTCTTTCTGTGGGAAATCTTTCCAACCTTACGCCGCACCGGTTCCATGTGCTGCTGCACTATTCGCACCCGCCGGTGGTGGAGCGGTTGCGGCGGATGCGGGCATTGAGCCTCCCGCAGCCGGGTGCGCAGGGCTGAGGCAGGCCGTTTGCCGGGCCGGAAAGCGTTTTGCAGCGGTCGGCGGATACACCGGCGGATACGCCGGGAACCGTGCCTTACAGGTGGTGCGGCACGGTGAGCGCCCGGCTGATGTTCTCGCACAGTTCTCTGGGGTCTATGGGCTTGGCGAGAAAGCGGCTTGCCCCGTGTCTGAGCAGGTCTGCTATGTCCCGCACGCCCACAACGCCGGACATGATGATGATGGGCAGGCGGGAAAACACGGGCATGGAACGCAGCCTGTCTATGAGTTCCGTGCCGTCCATGCCGGGCATGCGCACATCTGTTATGAGCAGGTCTGCACCGCCGGGGTTGGCCAGCAGCGCTTCATATGCCGATATGCCGTCCTCGAACGCCACCACAGAGTAGCCGCACGCCTTGACCTGTTCCGCGATGAGCGTCCGGGTTACGATATCGTCTTCCGCAAGATATATGGTCTTCATGGATGTCTCCCGTTGTTCCGAAGTCGGATGTGGTCAGATGCGACCGTATCACATCGGAAGCCCATGGCTAATTATAAACTGCGTTTCTCATGCATCCAGACCGAAAAACCGTGCCGCGTTCCCGCCGCACAGGGTCCACAGCGCCTGCGGTTCCATGTCCAGTTGCTCCGCCACGGCCTGTGCGGTGAAAACCAGATAGGCCGGTTCGTTGCGCCTGCCCCGGTAGGGCATGGGCGTGAGGTAGGGGCAGTCTGTCTCCAGCAGCAGCCTTTCCGGCGGAATGACGTGCAGTGACTTTCGCAGGGCATCGTTCTTCGGGTAGCTTACAGGGCCGGGGATGGAGATGTGCCAGCCATTGTCCACAATGCGTTGCGCCAGCGCCGCATCGGCCCCGAAGCAGTGCCACAGCACGGGATAGCCTGCGAAGCCTTCCTGCTCCAGAATGCGCAGCACATCATCGTTACTGTCGCGCGAGTGGATGACCACGGGTTTCTGCACCTCGCGCGCAAGGGCAAGCTGCATGGTGAAGACGCGCTGCTGCATATCTCTGGGATGGTCGTCCCAGTAATAGTCCAGCCCAATTTCGCCCACGGCCTTAAGCCTCGGGTCGTGCAGAAAGGCGTGGCGCATGGCTTCCACGGCGGCTTCGTCGCAGGTGTCGGCTTCGCCGGGGTGGATGCCCAGCAGGAAGAAGACCTCCGGGTTCTGTTCGAACAGGGCGCGGTTGCGGGCATAGGCCTGCGGCCCCAGAAAGACGTTGCCCATATGGCGTATCCCGGCGGTGCGGGCGCGTTCCAGCACCTGCGGCAGGTCTTCGGCAAAGGCGTCAAGGTCCAGATGGGCGTGCGATTCCACGCCGGTATGGGGCATGTTCAGAGAATGCGGTTCCGGCAGCGGTTCTTTGGTCTTTTTCTTGGACATGTTCGTGTATCAATTCCTGAAAGGATGTTCTGAGTGCGTGAAATGGTGGCCTGCGCAACGGGCAGGGAGGAAAAACAGTCGCGGGAGGGATGTTTCTACCGCATGAACAGCGAGCCTTCCGTTGCCTGACGCCAGAGTTCCAGCACGGCCTGCCGCTGTGACTCCAGCGTGTAGTGCTCTACAGTGCGGGCCGCGTTGGCGCGCAGGGCGACCAGTTGCGGTGCATCGGTTTCCAGCCAGCGGGCGGCGGTTTCCAGCCCGTTGACCGCAGCGGGCACGTCTGCGTCTGCGGCCACAAGGGCGTTGCCCTGCCACGGCACCTCGCGCAGGGGCCACCACGGAACATGGCCGCCCTCGTGCGGGGGCAGGGCCTGCCGCATATAGTCCCAGCCGCCCATGCCGGAAAAGCCTGCCAGAATGCAGCCGCTGGCAAGGGCTTCCAGCGGGGGCAGGGGGCAGCCTTCCGGAAAACCGGTGGACAGGAAGATATGCGCACTGCGCAGGGAATCGGCAACCCCTTGGCGGGTCATGCCGTGAATTTCCAGCCAGCGGGCGGGCGGCTTGCCTTGCAGGGCGCGTCGCGCCTCAAAGGTTTCGCGGATGCGCACGGCAAGGGCCTTGTTCTTGCGGGGCATCCATCCGATGGTCGGGGTTGCGACCGGGCCTAATGTCGGGCCTAACGTCGAGTCGGACGTCGGGCCTAACGTCGAGTCGGACGTCGGGCCGGTTGCAGAAGCCGTTGCCGCAGCCGTTGCTGCAGTCGGCACAAGGCCGGTTGCGGCGGGCCCGGTGCCGGAGACCGCCGGTTGTCCCGCCGGAGTATGCTCCGGCTGCCCGGACAGCGGGGGGCGGAACAGGCGGGTATCTATGCCGGGGCGCAGAATGGGGCCGCCGCGTCCCGTGACCTGCTCCGTAAACCACGCCACAGGCTGCGATACGTTGAGGAAGAAAACGGGAAGCTGCGTCCATTGCACGCCCGGCGGCAGCGAAGAGAGCAGGTACGACCAGTTCTGCACATAGACCACGCAGCGGGCACCAGCCTGCAGGCCCGGAGTGAGGGCGTTTACCCAGCCCTCCGGCACCAGCCACAGGTCGTGCGGGCTGAGGTTCAGTTCGCTCCACGGGCAGACGGGCACGCCCGCAGGAAGGGGGGTACCCGGTTCGCGGGGCACCACGGAAACGGCAAAGCCGCCTGCGTGCAGGTGTTCCGCCACCTGATGCAGCACTGCGACCCCGCCGGTCATGCCCTTGAGGGGCGGAAGAAAGATGTATGTATGCATGGCTGGTAGTTGGTTTGCGGACGCGCGGATAACGGAACGTGCGGGGCCTTATGGTGCGGAAAAGGGGGAGACCGGAAGAAACTGTTCCGCAAGCACAGGGGTACCACAGGGACAGCATGCGGACAACGGCCCGCCGCATCTGTGTAGCGCGGGAACGGTGCTTTGACAAATGGAAGGGGGGCGTCCCGGCCGGAACATGTGTTTTGGGCAGGCCCGGAGAGGCAGGCGGGGCTTGTGCAAAAAATCCCATGGTAATCCACAGCGGGCATCGGGTATGCCGGATGTGCGCTGCCGGATTGTCCACAGCATATCTGGCTGATTACAATGGAAAAGATTGGGCAGAGTCGGTGAGGTTGAGGGATGGCTCCTGCCCCCTGCGGCGTGGGGGAGTTATCCACAGTTTTTTCCCTGTGTAAAGCGCGGAAAGGGGTGCTTTTTCCGTATGGGAGCAAAATTTTTTTTGCCACTGTTCATATGGGGTTCCGGCCAGATGGCGGCGCTGAGTAGCCGATATGAGTTTTCTCCCCCTGTACAAAAAACCGACCATTGGCTAGAGTCCATTTCGAGTGGTCAAAGCAAGTTTAAAGTTTTGCAAGAGATTTTCTCGATTTTTATTTATCTAATTAAAGCTGATGGTTGCAAGTGCGTCGTCGACTGAAGCCGGTCGATTTCCTTCTTTAGAAGGCCTGCTCCCACAGCGCTTCAAGGACGTTTTGCGTGCACTCTGCGTGGGATAGAATTCACGGTTTCGAGCGGGTGAGCCTGTGTGACTGGCCCGGCATGAGTTCCAGCGTCATTTTTCTTGGGGGGTGCAACATGCGCTGCCCCACCTGCCATAACTATTCCCTTGCGTGGAATCCGCATACCATGCCTGTTGTCCCCCGCCGGCACATTGAGAGCTACCTCAAGGCACGGGCGCGGTGGATTGACGGTGTGGTCATAACCGGCGGAGAAGCCACCACCGTTCCCGGTCTGGCGCAGCTTGTCCGCGACCTGCTTGCGCTGGATATGCCCGTGAAGATGGACACCAACGGCATGCGCCCCGACGTGGTGGAGGCGCTGCTTGCCGAACGGCTGGTGGACCTGTTTGCCGTGGACGTGAAGGGGCCGTACCGCAAGTACCCGCAGCTTTCCGGGGGCACCACCTCGCCGGACGAGGCGGAACGCAACCTTGGCCGCATATTCGAGCTTGCCGCTGCGCAGCCGCAGGCCTTTCTCTTCCGCCTGACCCATGTTCCCGCCCTGAACGAGGCGGACGTGGAGGAGGCAGGAAGCTATCTTCCCCAAGGCTTTGCCTTGAAGATTCAGAACTTTGTGCCCCCGAGGAGAGCCCATGCCGAAGCAGATACTGAAGCGGGACGGATGTCTGGAAACGTGGTCTTTGGAGCGGATATCCCAGGCCATTCTGAAGGCCCTGAAAGCCAGCGGCATTAAAGACCCCCTGCTTGCGCGCCGCATGGCGCGGAAGGTGGAGCTGAAGCTGGCGGATGTGGACATTGCCGCGCAGGAATCCGTGCAGGACACGGTGGAGCAGGTGCTCATGGAATCGCGCCTGTACCACGTGGCAAAGCGCTACATCATCTACCGCGAACAGCGCAGGCAGTTGCGCGAACAGAGCGCGGCCTACCTCGATATCAAGGAAACCATAAACAACTACCTGGACAAAGCGGATTGGCGGGTCAGCGAAAACGCCAACATGACGCATTCGTTTCAGGGGCTCATGCTGCATCTTTCCGGCACGTTGCAGGCCAAGTACGCGCTGGAGAAGTATCCTGTGGAGATACGTCAGGCGCACGAGCACGGGTATTTTCACATCCACGATCTTTCCTTCGGCCTTGCGGGGTACTGCGCGGGCTGGAGCCTGCGCGACCTGCTGCTGGAAGGGTTCAATCTGGAGGGACGCTCCAGTGCCGGTCCCGCCCGGCACATGGACACCGCGCTGGGCCAGATGGTGAATTTTCTGGGCACGCTCCAGAACGAGTGGGCGGGGGCGCAGGCGTTCAATAATGTGGACACCTACCTTGCGCCCTTTGTGCGGCATGACAAGCTGAACTACAAGCAGGTGCGTCAGGCCATGCAGAAGTTCATCTTCAACCTGAACACCACCTCCCGCTGGGGCGGGCAGAGCCCGTTCACCAACCTGACGCTGGACCTTGTGGCTCCCAAGCATATTGCCAACGAGCCGGTGATCATAGGTGGCAAGTATCAGGAGAGCACGTACGGCGAGTACGGAGAGGAAATGGCCATGATCAACAAGGCCTTCCTTGAAGTGATGCTGGCGGGCGACCACGACAGGCGCATTTTCTCCTTCCCCATTCCCACGTACAACGTGACCAAGGATTTTCCGTGGGATTCGGAGATAGGCGACCTGCTCATGCAGCTTACCGCCAAGTACGGGGTGCCGTATTTCCAGAACTTCATCAATTCCGACCTTAACCCGGAAGACGTGCGTTCCATGTGCTGCCGTTTGCAGATGGACCTGCGGGAGCTGCGCAAGAAAACAGGCGGACTGTTCGGCGCGGGCGACCTTACCGGCTCCATAGGCGTGGTGACGCTGAACCTGCCCAAACTGGCCTATCTTTCCGAAGGGGAAGAAGACTTCCTTGATCTGGTGAGCGAATATGCCGAACTGGCCAAGGAATCGCTGGAGTTCAAGCGCAAGCTGATTCAGGAGAATCTGGACCGGGGTATGTTCCCGTGGTCTGCGCGGTATCTCAAGAACGGCTTCAAGGCGCATTTTTCCACCATCGGGCTGGTGGGCGGGCACGAAGCCTGCCTGAACCTGCTGGGCAAGGGCATTGAAACCGAGTCCGGCATCCGGCTTATGCAGCGGCTGCTGCACCATCTGCGCGGGCTGACCTCGCGCTATCAGGAAGAAACGGGCAACCTGTACAATCTGGAAGCCACGCCCGCAGAAGGCACCAGCTACCGGCTGGCGCGCATAGACAAGAAGCTGTACGAGGACATCAAGGCCTCCGGCAACGGCACGCCCTATTACACCAACTCCACCGCACTGCCCGTGGGCACGACCAATGACGTGTTCTTTGCGCTGGAGCATCAGGACAAGCTGCAGCCCCTGTACACCGGCGGCACCGTGTTCCATACCTATCTGGGCGAGTCGGTGGCGGACCATAAGGCGCTGAAAAAGTTCATTGTAAAGGCGTTTTCCAAGACCAAGATGCCGTACATTTCCATTACGCCCACCTTTTCCATATGCAAGGACCACGGCTACCTGCAGGGGGAACAGCAGAACTGCCCCACCTGCGGCGGCGAGGCAGAGGTGTATACGCGCATTGTGGGGTACTACCGGCCTGTTTCCCAGTGGAACAAGGGCAAGCAGATGGAATATGACGACCGCGTGTGCTACAACGGCATGTAGCGAAACGTTTTGCTGATTAACAGGGCGGGTGCGGCGCAAGCCGTGCCCGCCTGT
>CAYRLL010000003.1:9142-20054 GCA_964425115.1 uncultured Desulfovibrio sp.
GTCAGATCGGTTGGACCGATAACGCCGTTTGCAGGCAATGCCCTGCGCGTGTTGCGGTTTCGCGCAGGCCTTACAGAACCGCCGCATTGCCGCCGCCATGGCACCGGCATGCTGCCACCATGGCGGCAACATGACCCGCCTGCGGAAATCATGCTGACATTATACATGAATATGTGCTAAAGGGCGGCTAGTCGTCAGAGACGCCTGCGGTGTCCGGCCCTGTGCCGGGCGCAGTGTCCGCCGTATACCGGATAAGACCGCAGGAGTCTTACAGGCATTTGTTGCAGTGCCGGTTTCATATAACCGCTCGTTGCGTCACAAATTTTTACTTGCATAAAGAAGCAGATTCGGTATTGGTAACTATTCTTTGTTCATGGCACACCACCCGGCGGCCACACCGGGACGGGATATAGCACACTAATCCTTTTAGACCGGCGGCGCGCGTTTTCGCCGGAGTCCTTCTCTGAAAGGGGGAACATCATGGATGTTGTTCTGTTGTCACGGTTGCAGTTCGCCATAACCGTATTCTTTCATTTCATTTTCGTTCCGCTGACGCTGGGTCTTTCTGTCATGCTGGCGGTGATGGAGACCATGTACGTGCGTACCGGGAACGAGATGTACAAACGCATGGTCAAGTTCTGGGGCAAGCTGTTCATCATCAACTTCACCCTGGGCGTGGTCACCGGCATAACGCTGGAGTTCCAGTTCGGGACCAACTGGTCGCGCTACTCGGAATACGTGGGCGACATCTTCGGCTCGCTGCTTGCCATTGAGGCGACGGCGGCCTTTTTCCTTGAATCCACCTTCCTTGCGGTGTGGTGGTTCGGGTGGGAGAAGGTTTCCAAAAAAGTGCACCTGTTCGCCATATGGATGGTGGCCATAGCCTCCAACCTGTCGGCCCTGTTCATTATCGTTGCCAACGGGTTCATGCAGAATCCGGTGGGCTATGTGATCCGCAACGGGCGTGCGGAACTGGAAAACTTTTTTGAGGTTCTGTTCAACCCCTATTCGCTGGGGCAGTATCCGCATACGGTCATCGCATCGTGGATGCTCGCAGGCTTCTTTGTCATGGGTGTTTCCGCATGGCACCTGCTGCGCAAGAATGAAGAGGAATTCTTCAACAAGTCATTCAAGTACGGCACGGTCACCGCGCTTGTCTGTTCCATAGTGGTTGCCATCAGCGGGCATCATCAGGGCAACGTGGTTGCGGAACTGCAGCCCGCCAAGCTCGCCGCCATGGAGTCGCACTGGGAAACCCGGACCAACGCTCCCATGTACCTGCTGGTGCTGCCGGATGAAAAGAACGAGGGCAACGCCGTGCAGGCACTGGGCATTCCCAGCGTGCTTTCCATTCTGGCATTCAACGACCCCAACGCAGAAGTGAAGGGGCTGCTGGACTTCCCCAAAGAAGACCGTCCCCCCGTGCTCATAACCTTTGCCAGCTTCCGCGTTATGGTGGCGCTGGGCACGCTCTTCCCGCTGCTGGCGGGGGCTGCGTGGTTGTGGCGCAAGCGGATTCAGGAAAAGCCGTGGCTGCTGCGGGCGCTTATGTACAACATTCCGCTGCCGTACGTGGCCATTATGCTGGGCTGGACCGTGGCGGAGGTGGGAAGGCAGCCGTGGATTGTCTACGGAATGATGCGCACGACCGATGCGGTTTCTCCCGTGGACGCCTCTTCGGTGATGGTTTCCATCATTGCCTTCATTGTGGTCTATTCCGGGCTTGGGCTGCTGGATATCTACCTGCTGCGCAAGTTCGCCCTGAAGGGACCCAAGAAGGCTTAGGGCATTGGTCAGGAACCTTTACGACAGAGGGTTACACATATGTTTCTGGAAACCACGTGGTTTGTCATCTGGGGTATACTCTGGGCCGTCTACTTTGTGCTGGACGGGTTTGACCTTGGCATGGGGACGATTATGCCCTTCCTTGCCGAAGGCGAACAGGAAAAGCGCACCATCTACAACTCTGCCGCCCCCTTCTGGGACGGTAACGAGGTGTGGCTTATCACCGCTGGCGGCGTGACCTTTGCCGCCTTCCCCAAGGCGTATGCCGTAATGTTCAGTGCGCTGTACGCGCCGCTGTTCCTGCTGCTTTTCGGACTTATCTTCCGTGCGGCGAGCTTTGAATTCCGCAACAAGATTGATTCAGACGCATGGCGCAAGGTGTGGGATACGTTCCTGTTTTTAGGGAGCTTTCTTCCCGCGCTGCTGTTGGGCGTGGCTTTTGCCAACCTCTTTCAGGGGATTCCCGTGGACGGCGAGGGCGTGTACCACGGCAGCCTCATCAAGCTGCTGAACCCCTACGGACTGCTCGGCGGCGTGCTGTTTGTTCTTATGTTTTCCCTGCACGGCGCCCTGTGGCTTGGCGTGAAGTCTAGCGGCAGAATACACGAAAAGGCCATGCGCGCCGCTTCCGGCATATGGCCCTACTTCCTTGCCGTTACCTTGGCGTTTCTGGCGGCCACCGCCATCTATACCGACCTGTATGCCAACTACCTCGCCATTCCGCCGCTGATGATCATTCTGCTGCTGGCCGTGGTGGGGCTGTTTACCACCCGCATGTTCATCGGGTGTGATTCCGCGCCCATGGCGTGGGCGTGCAGCGCCGTGACCATCTTCAGCTGCACCCTGTTCGGCGTGGTGGGCATGTATCCGGCCCTGCTGCCTTCCTCCATTGACAGCATCTACTCCGTCACCATCTACAACGCAGCCTCCAGCCCGCTGACCCTCAAGATCATGCTGGGCGTTGCCCTGACCTTTGTGCCCGTGGTCATAGGCTATCAGGCATGGGTGTACAGGGTGTTCTCCTTCAAGATCACGGACAAGGACCTTGCCTCTGACGAGGCTTACTAATCCTTTCCATCCGTTGTGATTCCACAGGGCCGTCCGCATGGGCGGCCCTGTTTTGTTTGCAGGGCCGGGGTTGACTTTGGTAGCTTTTGGGCTACTTTCTTGCCATGGAGATAGTCCACTACATCACGGAAGAGGGGGTTGACCCGTATCAGAACTGGGTTGACAGGCTCCGGGACGTGCGCGCACGGGTGGCCATTCTGCGCCGTCTGGACCGTGTTGCGGGGGGTAACTTCGGAGATCACAAACCCTGCCGGGGCGGCGTGTGCGAACTGCGCATTGACCACGGGCCGGGCTATCGGGTGTATTATTTTACACATGGAACCAAGATTGTTGTCTTGCTCTGCGGCGGAGACAAGGCCAGTCAGGAAAAGGACATAACGATGTCTTTGAAATACAAAACCGATTACCTGCGTCGCATAAAGGAGGTGCCCCATGAATAAGCCGTATGTTTCCCACGAGGAGGCAACGGTGCGCAGCTTCAGGGACGACCCCGAGTTTGCCGCCGAATATCTGAACGCCGTACTGGAAGACGGCACACAGGAAGAATTGATGGTGGCGTTGCGCCGCATTGCCGAGGCCCTTGGCATGAAAGAAGTGGCTGAGGCGGCGCATCTGAACCCGAAGACTATCTACCGCACGCTCTCGCCTGCGGGTAACCCCGAACTCAGGAGCTTTCAGGCCATTCTTGGGGCTATGGGGCTGCGGTTGGCGGTAACGGCCAAACGGCGGGGCTGCCATATCTGACGCAGTCCGGCCCGGCACGGACGGATCTGGCCCGATCTGGTCTGAGCTGGCCCGATCTGATCTGCGATGGTCCGGCCCGCGCAGGGGATTCCTTCTTGCCGCTGCCTGCACCACAGGGTATGGTATACGCAACAATATGTACGCTTGCCCAAGGGGGTTCCATGCTCATGTCTTCCGGCATTCTTTCGCGGTGTTGCCGCTACGTGGCCTCTGCAATTCTTCTGGCTGTTGCCGCCGTAGTGTTTTCCGCATCGGCGGGATGCGCGGCGCAGAACCAGCGCACCGTGCTGCGCGTTATTCCGTATCCGGACATTCCCGGCGATTTCGACACCATGCTCGCCATTGTGGAGGCGGGTTTTGAGGCGCAGCACCCGGATATTGATCTGGAACTGGTGCGGGCCGATGTGTCGGATGTGTATGATCTGGGCTACCTTGCCAAGGTGCTTACTGCGGATACCGGCAGGGATGGTGTGCACATTGTGGAGTCGGACACCATTATGATGGGCGATCTGGCTCTGGCGGGGATTCTGCGTCCGCAGACGTTCAGCATGGCAGACTGGCATCCGCTCATCGTGCAGGCAACCACCGTGAACGGCGTCCGCTACGGGGTGCCGCACTGGCTGTGCGGCAATTTCCTCATCACGCGCGATGCGCAGCTTGCCGGGTCGCAGGGTGTGGAGGATATGTACCGCCGTATCCGCGAAATAAAGCCGCAGGGGCCATGGCTTGCGGGCAACTACGCAGGCAATTCGTATCTGGTGCTCTACTACACGCAGGCATGGGGCGAAAACCGTCCCGGAACGTACGACCTGCAACCCGCCATAACCGGACCCATCGACAACGGCGCGGTGGGCACGCTTTCGGTGGCAACCGCCCTGTGCGGTGAAAACGGTGCCAACCCCTGCGTGGACGGCACGTACTACAACGATTTTTCCCCCATCTTCGAGCGCACGGTGCGCGGGGAGTATGCCGCATTGCAGGGTTTTTCCGAAAGCATGTGGTACATGGCGCAGTACGGGGCCATTCCGGAACAGTGGTATGTCGCCCCGCTGCCCGTGGGCAAGGTGAACCGCAATGTTCTTCTGGGCGATGCCTACATTGCGCGTAAGGATATGGATGCCGCCACCGCTGCGGCGGCTGAGAAGTTCTATGCCTTTATGATGCAGGACGCCACCTACCGTGACATCATATTCTCCGGCGGCAGCCGGGGCGGGGTGCCCGTGCCCCGGTATCTGGCTCCGGCGCGGCTGGGTATATTCGACCTGCCGGAGTTGCGGGCGGATACCTACTACCGCCGTATCTTCGCAGCCATGACCACGCCGGGCGGAACCAACTATCCCAACCTGTATGTCCCGGAAAACAGGGACCGCATTTATGAACAGGTAATGCCCTATCTGAACGGCACCATGCCCGCATCGCCGCGCCGCGGAATTATGCAGCACGAGGGTGTTCTCAGGCAGATACGGCAGTAGCCTGCGGCAGTGCGGGGGAGGGTATTTCCTGCTCTGGGGGTATGAGTTGCAGCTTTTTGCAAAGTGTTGCAGGGTAGCCGCGTTGCTATCCGGCATCTTGGGATGCCTTTGCAGGGAGCGTTTATGAATGAAGCTGAAATGAACAAGGAACAGGAAGCCGTAAAGCAGAACGTGCAGAAGCGGCTTAAACGGATAGAGGGCCAGATTCGCGGCATTCAGCGCATGATTGAGGAAGGCAAGGAGTGCGAGGATATTCTCGTGCAGGTCCGCGCCGCCCGTTCCGCGCTGCAATCTGCCAGCAAACTTATTCTGCGCCGTTATATTCTGCGATGCCACATGGATGCGCTGAAAGGGGCATCGGAAGGTGACAGCGAACCCTTTGAAAAGGTTATCGATGTGCTGGCGCAGTACGTGGATGACTGACAGGCGCGGCGGCGGAAATCTTCCCGCACCGCGTACAAAAACGGCCCGCAATTCTGCGGGCCGTTTTTGTTGGCCGCCGTATGGCAAGGAGTTGCCAACACCCCCGGCTTGCGGTATTTCCGATACCGGACGGCAGCACTCCCAGGCGTCGCCGCCCCGCGAGGGGAGCTAAACCTGCCTTTGATTTCATTCTACCGACATCTTATCCCGTGCCGAGTCAGAAGACGGCGACCACAGACAGTCCCTTATACGGTAGGCGCGTGAGCGAGGATAAGTCATGTCCAAAGAACGATTGCCCTTTACCGTGGGCGATATCTCCGGTTTTGCCCGCAGTCTGCGCCGCCAGATGGACGGGCGGAGCCAGCCTCCAAGCCATGTCGAGATGCTGAACCTGCTTGTCAGAGCGGGGGGCTATCGTAATTTCCAGCACTTCCGCGCAGCGGGACAGGCTGCGGCGGAACCTGCCGGTAGTACAGGAGGTCTTGCGATAGGGGAACTGAAGGGCGCACTTAGCAGAGCTTTTGAGCAGGGAGTGCATCCTGAGGACATCCGGCCTGAGGACATCCGGCCTGAGGATATCCGGCGGGTCGAACGCCTTGGCCGCTATTTTGATGACAATGGGGCGCTTGTGCGCTGGCCTAAAAAGTTCAGCCAGCAGGGGCTGTGCCTGTGGGTGATCTGGTCGCGGCTGCCGTCAAGGGTTGGTATTCCCGAACGAGAGGTGAATGAGCGTCTGAAGGCTCTGCATCTGTTCGGAGACCATGCGTTGCTGCGGCGCGAGCTTGTGGACAGGGGGCTTGTAAGCCGGACAGCGGACGGGCGGCGCTATGTGCGCCGGGAAAGTTGCCCGCCCGCAGCGGCGCTGCTGCTTATCCGCAGGGTGCACTGAGCGCATTGCCCGCATTGAGCGGAATGCCCGCCGGAACCGCAATGCAGAACGTGCGGTTGTGATGCGGGGAGTTTCATAAAAACACCGGGCCGGGCGGAACAGTCCGGCCCGGTGTATGATTTTGGCCTGTTGCGCTGCATGCGCTACCGGCGGGGATGCGGGTATTCTTATAGCCGCCGCAGTTGCGGGCCCCTGCGCCTTGCTATTTTTCCGACCACAGCGCCCGTTTGCCCTTCACGCGCAGCCTGCCCAGAGGAAGACCACGGAAGTAGAGGCCCAGTTCTTTTTCCTGCGTGTCCACGGCAAGGCTCTGCCCGGTGAGCAGGGCCTGCACGGGGGCGGGATCGTCCATGTTTATGCCGTTGCAGGGGGTGCCGTGGCTGCCGTCTGCATATTCGGGCATGAGGGTGCGCAGGCGTGGCGAGGGGCGCACCTCTCCGCCCGCTGCCTTGCCCAGCGGAAAGCCGCGCCAGCGGAAGGCTTTGGGAAAATGGTCCAGCGCGAACCGCTGCAGAAAGATGGCCTGCTCGTTTACCACGGCGATTTCGCCTTCCGGCAGCCGTTCGGGGTCGAAGCCCGCCATGGCGAGGTGGTGGCGGGGCAGGATATCTGCAGCAAGTCCCGGCTCACATTCGGTGCCGGGTTCCGGTACGGGAGCGGATTGCGGCTTGCGGAAGGCGGCTATGAAGAAGCCCTGTGCATCGGATGCCTGCGGGTCTACCCGGAGGGTGCCTTCGCATCCGTTCAGATAAGGCTCTTCGAAGGTGAAACCTGCGAACGGGGCGATGGGGTCTGTCTCCAGTCCCAGTGTTTCCCGCGCCCAGAGCACCTGCTCTTCGTTTTCCTGAACATTTGTGGTGCAGGTGGAAAAAACCACCCTGCCGCCGGGAGCCAGCAGGCGCGCTGCCTCTTCCAGCAGTTTGCGCTGGATACCCATCAGAGGCTTGACCTTGTCGCCCTGCCACAGCTTGAGCACGTCCGGGTGGCGTTCCACGGTGCCCCATCCGCTGCATGGCGGGTCGAGCTGAATCTGGTCCCACATGCCGCAGGGCAGGGGCAATGCCTCGCCGCCGTATGAGCAGGTGGCTGTGTGCAGCAGGTTGAGAGTGAAAAGATTCTGGCGCAGGGTGGCAAGGCGGGTATGGTTTGGCTCGTTGCCCATGACAAACCCCTGCGGCCCTACCAGCTGGCCCAGAAAGCCGGTTTTGCTGCCGGGGCTGGCGCACATGTCCAGCACGGCGCTGCCGGGGGCGGGGTTGAGCGCAAGGGGAGGCAGCATGGAGGAGCGGTCCTGAATGTAGATGAGGCCGAAAAAGGCCGCCAGGCTGGACCCCAGCGGTTTTGGCTCGTGTATCAGCCTGCGGCACCACGGGGAAAAGGGTTCCGGCACAAAATCGTAGCCCTGCGCGCGGAGCAGGTCTTCCACCAGCGGGCGCATGGCTGCATCGCACACCAGACGGAACGAACGGGCCGGTTGCGGCGGGGCGGGTTTTCCGCTCCGGGGAGATACGGCGGGTTTGCGGTGGCGTTTCTGTGCGGTCACGGTGCGGTTCCTCGTACTTTTTGCCTGTTTTCAGGGTCGTGCGGCTGTACCTCATGGTTGCCTGAACGGGCAAGAGGTATTATGGATGGCATCTGGATATGAGCTTTCCGGCTATAAAAGCCGTTTTACCCATTATTTTCAAGGAGACGGTATGCGAGTTTTCGTGCGTACGGCAGTCCTGACCTGCCTGCTGCTGGCGGCGGGCGTCGTTTCGGCTCTGGCTGACGGGGCAAAAACCTTTGCGGTGCTTCCCTTTCAGGTGAATGGTCCGGCATCGTACAAGCACCTTGAGCGTGCCATTCCGCAGATGCTTACCTCCCGGCTGTACTGGAAGGACCATTTTGTGGCGGTGGACCAGTCTGCATACGAAGGCATAGCTGTGCCCGCCTCGTCAGCTGAGGCTGCGACCGCGCTGCAGAAGGTGGGCGTGGACTATCTTGTATACGGTTCCACCACCATCATCGGTGATGAAAGTTCCGTTGACGTGCATGTGGTGGGCAGCGACGGCACAAGCTGGCCGCGTTCTGCCAGCAGCAAGGTGGACCAGATGATCCCCACCCTGCGCAACCTTGCGGAAGCCATTAACAGCGAAGTGTTCAAGCGCGCGGATGCCGCGGCGGATGTGGCTCAGCCGAACATGGTGAACCAGATGAACCCCGTGATTCAGCAGAACCAGCTCACGCAGGACCAGCAGGTGTTCCTGAACCCGCAGTTCCGTTATGCTGGCGATTCTGAAGAAGGCAACCGCCTGCGTTCCAATACCCTGAGCATCGCCGCCCACGGTATGGCGGTGGAAGACCTGAACGGCAACGGCAAGAACGAGGTGATTCTGCTCACCGAGCGGGAAGTGCAGGTGTATTCCTTCACCAACGGCAGGCTGGAACCTCTTGCCAGCTATTCCGCTCCCATGCGCTTTACGCTGCTCACCGTGCGTACGGTGGACCTGAACCGCGACGGTATTATGGAAATAGTGGTCAGCGCCGTGGACACGGTGCAGGCTCCGTATTCCTTTATCCTCAATTTCCAGAACAACGCGCTCTCCGTGGTGGCGGACAAGATAAAGTACCTTCTGAACGTGGTGCGCATGCCCCCCGACTACATGCCTGTGCTCATCGGGCAGGAAACGTCGCGCGGGAACGACATGTGGCGCGAACCCGTGCACGAGATGATGCCCATGGGCGGCACGTATGAAAAGGGACGCAGAGTAACCCTGCCCCCCGGTGCCAACGTGTACAACTTTGTGTGGCTGCCCCCGAGCAAGAGCGAAGACGCCAAGTTTGTCATGGTGGAACCCTCCGGCGAACGCCTGCGCGTGTTCTCGGAAAAGCTGGCACGTCTGGCGGAAACACCTGAGAGTTACTCCGGTGCTTCCATCGGGCTTGTGCAGGACCAATCGTTCGGTTCCTTTGGCAAGGATTCTTACCTGATGGGTTCCAAGTATTACATACCCATGCCCATGCTGACGGTGGATCTGGACAAGGAAGGACGGCACGAGCTTATTGTGAACAAGCCCATCTCCGTGGCGGCGCAGTTCTTTGACAACTACCGTTTCTATCCGCAGGGCGAAATCCACTCCCTCTACTGGGATGGCGTGGGGCTGGGGCTGCAGTGGAAAACCCGCCGCATCAAGGGCAGCGTTGTGGGCTATGACATCAAGGACCTGAATAACGATGGTATCAAGGACCTTGTAGTGTGCATAAACACCCACCCCGGCAATGTAGGGTTCAAGCAGCGCAAGACCATGCTGCTTGCCTTCCCGCTGGATCTTTCGCAGACCGGGGCAACCGAAGCACACCGGGAATTCAGCGACGAGGAATAGGGCGGGCCGCGTACACGCGGTTTTGCATCCGGCAAACCGGCCCGGTGAAGCGAGCGCAGCCCACTTCACCGGGCTTTTGCATGTGTCGCTTCAGGCGACACATGGTACGGGAATGCCCGTCAGGGGACAGGATATGGGAACGGTACGGCACATAACGGTTACGCAGGAAGAGGCAGGGCAAAAGCTGCTGCAGTTTCTGCAACGCAGGCTGGGCGGCATTCCGCAGTCTGCTGTCATGCGCTGGCTGCGTACAGGACAGGTGCGCGTGAACAAGGGGCGCGCCAAAGCGTATGACAGGCTGGCTGCCGGGGATGTGGTGCGTGTGCCGCCGTGTGATGTTGCGTATGGTACGTTCAGCCAGCCTGCGGCGTCCCATACACCCCATACACCCGGCACACCCGGTACACCTGCAGCTCCGCATTCCCCGTATTCCCCTGCCACGCCTGCTCCCCCCGGTGTTTCCGGCGGAGCCGGTGCTCCTGCTGCCGCTGCGCCCGCATCCCCTGTGTCCTGCGGGGCGGGGGAAGGACTGAACCCGGATGATGTGGCCGCACGCCTTGCCCGGGAGGGGCTGGAACTGGCGGGAAACGCTCCCGGCCTGCTGGTGTTGCGCAAGCCCGCCGGACTGCCGGTACAGCCGGGGACGGGGCATGCGGATGCCGTTACGGTCCGGCTGGCGCGGTGTTTTGCCGGTGCGCCCTTCATGCCCGCCCCCGCGCACCGGCTGGACAAGGATACCTCCGGCCTGCTGCTGGTAGCTACGGAATACAGGCGGCTGCGGGCGTTGCATGAGCTTTTCCGGCAGGGAGGCGGGCTGCGCAAGGTGTATCTTGCGTGGGTGCGCGGAACGTGGCTGCCAAGCGAGCCTGTGCGGCTGGAAGACCGGCTGGACAAACGCGTTGCCGGAAGCGGCGAGCGCGTGGTCAGGGTTGCGGGCACGGAGCAGGGCAGGGAGGCATCGTGCACGGTGTATTCCGTGAAGCCGGGAAAGGATTGCTCTTTGGTGGCCGTGTGGCTGCACACCGGCAGAACACATCAGATACGGGTGCAGCTTGCCGGACAGGGGCATCCCATTATGGGAGACCGGAAGTACGGTGGTCCCGCCTGTGCGCAGGGCATGTTGCTGCATGCGTGGCATATGGCGTTGCCGGGTATGCCCGGCATGCCTG
>CAYRLL010000003.1:20154-26403 GCA_964425115.1 uncultured Desulfovibrio sp.
GCCGGATTCCTGACGGACTTCCCATTGACGGATATTGAGTGTGTTGCTATCGTCACCCACACTGGAGCAGGACCGCGTTTTGCGCGGCAGGTACGTCATGTTTGCGGAAGGGGGACCGGGGCATGAAGGTACGGCGGTAATTGCTGATACGGGAGCCCGGGTTTCGCGTATGTCATGGATGAAACGCATGCTGTTTCTTCTGCTGCTGGGGCTTATGCCGTTGCAGTCCGGCTGCGTTGTGGCCGCTGTGGGTATTGCCGCAGCAGGCGTGACCACGGCGAAAAGCACCATGGAAGATGTGGTGGAACGCTCTTACGTGCAGCCTTATTGGTGTGTGTACCGGGCCACTCATGCCGCCCTGCACGAAATGTCCATAGGCGTGGATAATGTGGAAGGCGTGAAGGAAGGCGATGTGTTCCACGCCAAGACCACGGAATACCCCGTTACCGTGGAGCTGCACCGCATCACGGACACGGTGACCCGGGTCCGGGTGGAGGCGGGCAAGAACGTGTTCCAGCAGGATCAGGCCACGGCCATGGCTGTGGCGGACGCCATCCATCAGGTCATAGCCCGCAATCTGCATACGGGTATGGTTGTGACCCCGGAATCCTGATCGGTTCTCCTTACCCTATTCTGCCCTGTCCGACTATATAGGGCCATATCGGGCCGTATCACCGTATCCGGGCCGTATTTGGGCCGTATCCGGGCTTTCCCGGTTTCGTCCAATTTTCGTCCGGTTTCATTGGGCCTAATTGGGCTTCATCCTGCCTCTCGTGCTCCTCCGGTTGTACCAGTCTCTATGCGGCCTTACAGGCCAACCCCCTTTCCGCGTTCCTGCGGAATTTTTTTCGGCGGTACGTATGCGTTGTCCCCGCACACAGGAGTGGTGGCTTTTGCCCATTCAAGTCGGCGGCGGTTTGTGCTAGGGTGCGTCTGCTGCCCCCACAGACGGGGGTTCCCGCGGCTGCGAGTCTGCTGACCTTGTGACAACCCTTCAGCATGTGAAAAGCTCCTATGAACGCATCCTCTCCGGGGGGTCGCCGTGACTCCCGAACCGGCCCCGAATACAGTGTCGCAAGTGATCCGGGCACTCCTTCCCAGTATGAGATTGCGCCCCATGCTGCCACGAATATTGGGCTAAGTGCCGTACCGGACGTTGCACCGGACGTCGCACCGGATGTCGAACCGGACGCCGGGCCGGACGCCGGGCCTGCTGTGGCACATGATTCCGGCACATCCGGCCTGTATGGCGGGCTGTCCGCTTCCGGCGGAGCCCTGAGCGCATCTTCGCAGAAGGACCGGCCGTTGCGGTTCATTCACGCGGCGGACCTGCATCTGGATGCCGCGTTCCGGGGGCTTTCATCCGAAGTGCCTGAATCCGTGCGCACGGTGCTGAGCAAGGCAACGTTTACGGCCTTTTCACGTCTGGTGGATCTGGGCTGCGCCCTGCGTCCGGATTTTGTGCTGCTGGCGGGCGATATCCATAATTTTGAGGAAGGCAGCCTGAAGGCCCGCCTTGCCCTGCGGGACGGGTGCGAGAGGCTTGCAAAGGCGGGGGTGCCCGTGTTTATCGCCCACGGCAACCACGACCCGCTCTCCAGACAGTCCGCTTCCATCCGCCTGCCGGACAACGTGACCGTGTTCAGGGCTGATACGCCGGAATTCTTCGCCATATCCCCGCCCGATGCCCCTGCCGCCGTGGTGCACGGCGTGAGCCACTGGACGGACAAGGAACGCCGTTCGCTGGCCCGCAAATTTTCACGCTCGCTGCATGACGCCTTTCAGATAGGAGTGCTGCACTGCACGCTGGACGCCGTGGCGGCGTCGGATGTGTATGCTCCTGCAACCATGCGGGAATTGCGGGAATCCGGCCTTGATTACTGGGCGCTCGGGCATATCCATCAGCCGCAGGTGGTCAGCCGCGGCCCGTATGTGGTGTACCCCGGCAGTCCGCAGGGACTGCACATAAACGAAGGGGGCGCACACGGCTGCGTAGTGGCGGAAGTGAGCCGGGACGGAGCTGTTTCCCTTGCGTATCAGCAGCTGGCATCTGTGGTGTGGTTGACGGAAGAGGTGGATATTGCCCGCTATGAGACAGAGGACGCGCTGGACAACGCCCTGAACGAAATTGCGGCAGCCGCAGCGGACCGCTGCCGGTATGCCGAAGAGGACAGGGCGGGTGCGGACGGCAGAGAAGGGCAGGCGGAGAGTTCGGAGATGGAGGCACATGCGGGATTGCCGTGGCTGCGTGGTGCGGACGGCGAACGCATGCCGGTGCCGGAGGTGGAAGGCGTGGTGCTGCGCCTGCGCCTGCGGGGACGCGGCGTGCTGGATGCCACCCTTCGCAAGCCCGGTGCAGCGGACACGTTGCTGGAACGCCTGCGGGAGACGTGGGCGCAAGAACGTCCTTTTGTATGGATAAAGGACATGGAGCTTGCCTGCCGCCCGGCGCACGACTTGGAGGCACTGCGCCGCCGTTCCGACCTGTTGGGAGAAGCCTTGCGGGTGGCGGCGTCTTTGCGCGGCGAGCCGGGGATGGAGGCAGCCCAGCCAGCGCTGGAAGCTCTGTTTGGCAAGGCACGGCTGCGTAAGGCGGTGGAGCCGCCCGATGCGGAAGAGATGGCGGCGTTGCTGGAAGAGGCGGAACTGCTGTGCATGGACATGCTGGAGGTTGAGTAATGATCATACGGACCTTCGGCATAGGCGGGTTCGGAATTTTCGCTGACCAGAGCGTGAGCGGACTGCCGGACGGCGTGACGGTGTTTCTCGGTGACAACGAGGCGGGCAAATCCACCTGTCTGGGCTTTTTCCGGGGTATGCTCTACGGGTTTGTGAAGGATG
This sequence comes from uncultured Desulfovibrio sp., assembly GCA_964425115.1. Classification (GTDB taxonomy): domain Bacteria; phylum Desulfobacterota; class Desulfovibrionia; order Desulfovibrionales; family Desulfovibrionaceae; genus Halodesulfovibrio. The sequence continues at coordinate 22,996 of CAYRLL010000003.1, forward strand.
CTCTGTATCCCCCGCTGCGGGGAGGCGACCCCGGCGGCAGCCTGCTGCTGGAAACACGCAGGCACGGCACCCTGCGGCTGGAACGGCGACCCGGTGTGCGCGGAGGCACTCCCGTGCTGCTGCGTCCGGACGGCGAGCGGCTGGACAGTGCGCTGCTGGACACCCTGCTGGGGGGCACGACACGGGAGGTGTATCGCTCCGTGTACGGGTTTTCTCTTTCCGAATTGCAGGTTTTTGATTCGTTGGATGACGAGAAGGTGCGCCATGCCCTGTATGGTGCCAGCTTCGGCACGGCGACAAGACCCGTGGGGCAGGTGCTGGGCGGCATGAGCAAAGCCATGGACGCGCTGTTTCTGGAGCGCGGGCAGAAGCAGCCCCTGAACCTGAAGCTGAAAGAGCTGGAAGCTGTTCAGGCAGAACTGCGGACAGGGGGCAGTGCGCTTGCCGCATACGAGGAGGCATCGGCACAACGGGAGGCGGTTCAGGTTGAGCTGGCGCGGCTGCGGACCGAGCGCGGCAGGCGGCAGGCAGAGCGGAACGCCATGGAGCGGCAGCTTGCCCTGTGGGAGCAGCTTGGGCGTATGCGGGCATTGGAAGGCGAGCTTGCCACTATATCGCCAGTTGTCGATAGCTTTCCGAATGAGGGCGTGGAACGTCTGGAAAGCCTGCGCGGGCAGTTGGATGAACGGGGGCGCGAATATGAGACGGCGCGGAGCCGGGTGCAACGCTTGGCAACGGCTTTCGAAGCGCTGGGGATGGAACGCCACAGGCCGCTGCTGGAACGGCAGGCAGAGATTGACACGCTGGCCGGGGAGAAGGGGCGGTATCGGGAGCTTGTCGAACAGTTATCGGATTTGCGGCGTGAAGAGGCAGCCCGCCGGGCAGAGGTGCGCCGTGCCGGAGAGGAGTTGGGCGCGGGCTGGGACGCGGAACGTATACGCGGATTTGACCGTTCGGTATTCACCCGCGAGCGTATAGCACAGTTCGGGCAGCGCATGACAGAGGCTGCCGCAGCAGAGGCTGCGGCGGGCGAAGCCTTGCAGGTTTGCGAGCGCGATGCGGCGGAAGCCCGTGCCGCGTACGCGGAGGCTGCGGCGCTGGTGCAGCGCCTGGGAGGCGGGCGGCCCGTTGGGGAAGAAGCGTTGCTGGAAACGCTGGCGGCGCGCCGGGAACATGTGCAGACCTTGCGGGAAGAACTGCCGCGCAGGGAACAGGCTCATGTCATTGCCGGACGGGAACTGGACGCGGATATTGCGGGGCTGGTGCCGGATTGGCGGCGCGGGCATATCCGTGCGCTGGATACCTCGTTTTCCGCCAGAGAATCTGTGGCGTGGGCAGGAAGAACTCTTGCCGGAGCCGAGCAGGAACTGCGCGATGCCGAAGCCGCACGCAAGTTGGCCGCCGGACGGGTTGCGCCGCTGCGGGAGCGGCTGGAGGTGCGCCGGGCTGAATTGAACCGCTTTACGCGGGGAGTGACACGGCAGACCATGCAGGAGCGGAAGGACGCATTGCGCACCCTGCGTCCTGTGGTGCGCAAGCTGGAAGGGGTGCGTCTGGCGCTTGCCGGTATGCAGGCCGCGGAGGAGGCCATGGAGCAGGCGGCAGCCGGGGGCAGCGGTGGCATGAAAGCGGTGTTTGCCGTGGTGATGGGGGCGGCTGCGCTTTGCGGCATTGCGGGCGGGGTATTGCTTTCCGCACCGGCGTGGTGGCCCGGCTGGAACGGCGGTCAAGGCGTGATGACCATGGGATATGGCCTGCTGGCGGCCTGTGTGCTCGGCGCGGCGTCCGGAGCGGCCATGTGGCTGTATGGGCGGCTAGGGCAGTCTGGATCTGGTCAGGCAATGGATGCAGGCCCGGCAGAGCGTGCAGGCGGAGTTGGTGCAGGCCGGGGCGTTGCCGCTGAGGAGCGGCTGGAACAGTTGCGGGCAGAAGCCGGAAGGCTGGTCGAGCAGGCCCGTGCACTGGCAATGAAGGCCGGTATAGGCAGCGGAATGCGGGGGGCCGTGCGGGGCTATGGTGTCGCAGGGGCCGCAGAGCCTGCAGAGTCCGCAGGATTCGCGGCCGGAAGTGTTGCGGATGAGGCACGTGGCGAAGTGCCTGACAGTATACAGGGCCGTATGTCGGGCAATATGCCGGGCAATATGTCGAGCAGAACGTCAGGCGTTTCGTATGACGTATCGTATGACGATGTGCCCGATGACGCCGCACTGGAGCGGGCCGAGATAGAGATTGATCTGCTGCGGGATGAGGTGCATGCGCGCGAGCAGGTGGAGCGGGCCATAGCGGAGACGGAGGCAGAGGCGGTCCGCGCGGAGGAACAGGCAGAGGCCGCGGCGCGTGCCGTGGATGCTGCCCGCAACGAGCGCGACCTTGCCCGTCAGGCATGGGCTGTGCGTGCCCGCGAGCTTGCGCTGCCCGCAACCGCCACGCCGGAGGCGGCGCTTTCTATTTTTGACCGGGTGGAGGGGATACGCGCACGGCTGCACACGCTGGACATGCAGGCGGAAGAGCTGGCGGGGTTGCATGAGACCGTGGGGGCTTACGTTGCCATGGCCCGGACCCTGCTGGCGGACATGGGGCTGGAAGGTGCCGGGGACGGCATGACGGATGCGGACGTGCTGCGGGAGACGGTGCGGGTGCTGGATGCGGCCAAGGCAGCGCGCGAATCGGAAAAGGAGCGGGCCCGTGCGGAAGAGGCCCTGCGGGAACGTAGCGCCCTGCTGACACGCCGGGAGCAGGCGCTGGAAGAGGCCCGGGAACGCTGCCGGGCTGCTGCTGCGGCGTGTGCGGATGTGGAGCGGGAATGGCGCGGATGGCTGGCCGGGAGGGGGCTTGCGGAAACCTTGAGCCCAGCTACGGCGCAGGCTGCGCTGGAGACCATATCCGGCTGCGTGGCGCAGCTGGACGCGCTGGATGCCCTGCATGGCAAGGCTGCGGCCCTTGAGGCCGGGGTGGAAGATTTTCGGAAGAGACTGGAAGATTTGCTGGTCCTGCTTCCCGGCGGTGCGCAGGGCCGTGGTATGGCAGGGCATGAAGAGCGGCTTGCCGGGGTGGATGCGCTGGTGCAGGCACTGGTGGCGGCGCGCACGGCACAGGCGGAGGAGGCGACCCTGCGGCGGGAACTGCCCGGAGCGCAGGAGGCCGAACAGGGGCTTGCCGCGCAGTGTGCCGTTCTGGAGGAGCGCAGGCTGGAGCTTCTGGCACTGGGCGGCGCGGCCTTTACGCCGCAAGATGGGTACGGCGGGTACAGGGCGGGTCAGTGGGCTGGCGGTTCGGAAGGTTCGGAAGGTTCGGAGGGGCCGGAAGGTTCGGACCATGCGGAAGGTTCGCAGGGTGCGGATGGTTTGGACAATCCTGACAATCCTGAACGTCCTGATACTTATGATAGCCCAGAAAGTCCGGCAGGCC
>CAYRLL010000003.1:26503-33887 GCA_964425115.1 uncultured Desulfovibrio sp.
AAATTCAGCATCAGGTTCTGCATCAGACATGGCAGCCGGTATGGATTCTGGCCCGGTGACTGGTCCGGTGACTGGTCCGGTGGCTGGCCCGGCATCCGGTATGGCTCTTGGTATGGCGTTGGGGTCGCTGCCTGTACAGCCGGATGCTGCCCGGGGAGAGGGCGCGGCGGCGCACGGTGCGGGGGAGGGCGTCAGCGCGCTTGACGGGCTGGCGCGGCGTCTTGCTGCTGTCCGGCGTGAGGATATGGAGGCCCGGGTGGCGGAACTGGCGGCACAGATGGAAGAGGACGAGGCCCGCGAGAACGGGTTGCGGCAGCAGGTGAGCGATCTTTCCGCACGGTTGGAGGGCCTTGTCTCCGCCGGGAAGATGGCGGAACTGCGGGGGCGTGAACAGGCGGTGCGTGAGGATATCCGCGTGCTCAGCCGCCAGTGGGCGCGGCTGGCCCTTGCCCGGCATCTTGTTCTGGAAGCCAAGAGGAATTTTGAGGCGGAGCAGCAGCCCGGTGTTATCCGCCATGCCAGCGGGTTTTTCCGCACCATTACCGGCGGGGCGTATTCCGGGCTGCATGCCAGTCTGGATGACAGCGCCATCCGTGCGGTTACGGCGGGCGGAGAGGTGCGGGACCAGAAACAACTGAGCCGGGGAACGCAGGAGCAGTTGTTTCTTTCGCTGCGGCTGGGGTATATTCTGAGTCATTCGGCGCAGGGGGAGCCGCTGCCCGTGGTCATGGATGATATTCTGGTCAACTTTGACCCCGGACGCGCGGCGCGTACCGCCGAGGCTTTGGGGGAACTGGCGCGGCACAACCAGATTTTGTACTTCACGTGCCATCCGCAGGCGGCGGAAACCCTGTGCAGGGCCGTGCCGGACGCGGCGGTGTACCGCGTGGCGGACGGCACCTTTCAGGCAGGTAGCCGCGAACATGCGGAACGGGCGTAGCAGCGCAGCAGGCGTAACAGTGCAGCAGGCATAACGGGCGGCGGCGTTGCCTGCGGACAGGTATCCTTGCGGCTTGAACGGCCCGCAAAATGAGCAGCAGACGCAGGAGAGACACATGCGTACGGTCATCATCATGGGAGCGGCGGGACGCGATTTTCATAACTTCAACATGCTGTTCCGTGACAGGCCCGAGTTTCGCGTGGTGGCCTTTACCGCTACGCAGATACCGGACATAGACGGTCGCTGTTATCCCGCCGCGCTTGCCGGGGAGGGGTATCCCGAAGGCATTCCCGTGGTGGCAGAGGACCGGCTGCCCGCGCTTATCCGCAAGCACGGGGCGGACACGGTGATTTTTTCTTACAGTGATGTTTCCCACCAAACCGTGATGCGACGCGCCTCGCTGGTGAATGCCTGCGGCGCGGATTTTTTGCTGCTGGCCCCGGAACGGACCATGCTGCGGGCCGGAAAGCCTGTGGTGGCCGTGTGTGCGGTGCGCACGGGGTGCGGGAAGTCGCCCGTTACCCGGCATGTGTGTGCACTGCTGCGCGAACGCGGGCTGAATCCTGCCGTAATCCGGCATCCCATGCCCTATGGCGATCTGGAACGGCAGGCAGTGCAGCGGTTTGCCAGCTTTGAGGACATGGACGCCGCAGACTGCACCATTGAAGAGCGCGAAGAGTACGAGCGGCATATCGAGCAGGGGCTGACCGTGTTCGCGGGGGTGGACTACGGGCGCATCCTCAAGGCGGCGGAAGCGGAAGCCGATGTGCTGGTGTGGGACGGAGGCAACAACGACACCCCCTTTATCCGCCCCACGGTGCATATCACGGTGCTGGACCCGCTGCGGGCGGGGCATGAGCGCAGTTACCACCCCGGAGAGACGAACCTGCGCATGGCGGATATAGCCGTCATCAACAAGGTGAACGGGGCGTTGCCTTCTGCCGTGGCGCGTGTGGCGGATTCGGTGCGGGAATGTGCCCCCGGCGCGGAGCTGGTGCTGGCGCAGTCTGTGGTGAGTGTGGAAAATCCGCAGGAACTGCGGGGCAGGCGTGTTCTGCTGGTGGAAGACGGCCCCACCCTGACCCACGGTGAGATGGCCTACGGCGCGGCGCAGGTGGCCGCATTGCAGCACGGAGCACAGGTGGTGGACCCGCGCCCGTATGCGAAGGGCAGCATAGCCGCCACCTTTGCGGCGCACCCGCATATCGGGTGGTGCCTGCCCGCCATGGGATATTCCGGCAGGCAGCTTGCCGATCTGGAAGCCAGCATACGTGCGGTGCCCTGTGATGTGATTCTTCTGGGAACGCCCATCCGCCTTGAGCGGCTTATCCGTATGCATGTGCCCTGCGTGCGCGTGCAGTATGCGCATCAGGACTGCCGGGCCGGGCAGGACTGCGGGCTGGAGATACCGGGAACCACGCTGGAGAAAGCCCTGTTTGCCCGTCTTGAGCGGGCCGGGGTGCAGACCGGCAGATAATGTGCCGCATAATGCCGGCCGCATGGAACGGGTTGCGCGGGCTGTATGACGCGGGTTGTGTTGACCGCATGGTGTCAGCCGCATGATGCTGACCGTATGATGCCAGACGCATAATGCCAGACGCATGATGCCAGACGCATAATGTCAGGCGCATGGAACGGGACGAAAAGAGGGGCCGCATGGCGCGGGTGGGCTGCGTGCGTAAAACGATGTGAGGCGGTTGGCACGGGAGCAGGATATGCGCGGCCCTTCCGTGAAGGCGGGTTGTGCTGCGGTTGCTAAGGCACTTTGCGGTGCCTTCTTCCTTTTTTGAATGCAGGTGTTATGATTGCCCTGTTGACCGGGCGCACAATCATGATTGGCATGCCCGGCATGCCCGGCCGTATCCTTATCCCATTCTTATCCCGTTCTTACCCTGGCCGTATCGGGCGGGGACTGACATCACAGGCCACGGGCGCAGCCCGCAGGCTTACAGGAGAGCATAAATGATCGATTTTCGCGTGGATGAAAGCGCCTGCATTCAGTGCGGTGAGTGTGCCAAGGACTGTGTGATGGGCATTATTTCCATGGACAACGGCGTGCCGGAGATTCCGGCAGCCAAGGAATCGCAGTGTATAGGCTGCCAGCACTGCATGGTGGTCTGTCCCACGGGGGCGGTGTCCATACTGGGCAAAAAGCCCGAAGACAGCATGGACATTGCGGGCAACCTGCCCACGGCGGATGAGGTGGAGATGTTGCTGAAGTCCCGGCGGTCCGTGCGCCGGTACCGGCAGGAAAACGTGGACAGGGCCGTGCTGGAGCGGCTTATGGACGTGGCCCGCAACGCTCCTACCGGCAAGAATGCGATGAATCTGCAGTTTACCGTTGTGGACGATATGGCCACCATGCAGGCCATACGCGAAGCCACCTATGCCGGGATTGACGGACTGGTCAAGGGCAGCGGGCTGCCGGCGGGGTTTGAATTCTTCGGCACCACGGCCAAGCTGTGGAATACGCGGAAGGTGGACCTTCTCTTCCGTGGGGCGCCTCACCTGCTGTGGGTGACGGCTCCCGCAGATTCCGCCGCACCGGAAGCGGACCCCATGATCGCCCTGAGCTACTTTGAGATTATGGCGGCGGCGCTGGGGCTGGGAACGGTATGGTGCGGATTTGCCAAATGGGTGTTCACGCAGGTGCTGCCGGAAATGAAGGGCAGGCTGGGCGTGCCGGAGAACCATACGGCGGGCTACGCCATGATGTTCGGCTACCCGGACGTGCAGTACTACAGGACCGTGCAACGCGGCGGGCAGAAGCTGCATACGGTTTCCTTTTAGCGCACCGTCACAAGTATGAGCGGATAAACTGTTTTTATATATCTTTTCTCCTTTTGAAAGCAGTTTCGAGATGGAGAGAAGGTGAAGAGGCATTGTTCTTCTTCCGGGTATGCGTTGACGAAAGATGCATTTCCGCAGGGAAAGGTGTTTTTCAGGGTTATATATACGATTTATGAGTGTTTGCGCAGCAAATACAGGGCCGGCATGCGGATGTCGGCCCTTTTTTGTTGTGTGAACGTTAGGTTGCGGCATTATTATTTTTTGATGCGCAGGTGCATTTTCCTGATGCGATGTGGTACAGTTTGTAAGGGAAAAATGCGGGGGCAGTATGCGGGGTTGGCGGTTGCGCACAGATGTGTGACCGGGAGAATCCGGCAGAGCGGAAGGCTGGACAGGCAGCACGGAGGACCGGAAGGGACTCCGGCGCGGGGTGCCGGTGTGGCACGCAAGGCATGGAAGAACCCTCAGGAGGGGAGCATGAACCGCTCGATCAAACTCAAGATAGTCGCGGGACTTTTGGCTGTTGCCACGCTGATGATGGTGGGCATTGTGACCACGGTTTCCATCACGGTGAGCAACCAGTCGGTGCGGACCAGTATGGGAGCCATGAAAGGGGAACTGGGGCAGGTGGATACCGCCATCTCCCTGTTCCTTGAGGAAAGCAAGAAGAACGCGAACATGCTGGCCGCTTTTCCCGTTACGCTGCGCATAGACGAGATAACCACCTCGCACGTGGGCACCACGGCCAAACGCAAGGCGCAGCCCGACCCGGACGACCCGGTGGGACAGGCGGTGGTGGATATTTTCAGCGCTGTGCAGAAGACGCATCCTGCCTACGTGGAGGTTTTTGTGGGCACGGAAAAGGGAGCGTTTGTGAGCGCTCTTGTGGAGAGCGAGATGCCTGCCGGATATGACCCGCGCGCCCGCCCCTGGTATAAGGAAGCCATGCAGACCCCGGACGCGGCATCTGTTTCCAAAGCCTACCGCTCCACAACGGGAGAGGCCGTGACCAGCGTGATGCGCGTGGTGAAGCGCGGTGGCAAGGTCATAGGCTGCGTGGGTGTGGACATTTCGCTGAAGGAACTGACGGACCTTGTGCAGGCCATCCGCCTTGGCGATACGGGCTATATGGTGCTCATACAGGACGACGGCGTGATTCTGGCCGACCCGAGGCACCCGGACTACAACTTCAAGACCGTGGGCGAGGTGGCCGGAACCCATCTTGACCTTCTGTTCCGCAAGGGAGAGGGCGATGCCACGGTTATGGTGGACGGCAAAGAATATCTGGGCGTTATACTCACATCGCCCGATACCAAGTGGAAGCTGATAGGGCTGAAGGAGCAGGCGGAAATAATGGCGCCTGTGTATGAAACCCTGACGCGGCTTATGGTTATCGGCTTTGTAAGCCTTTTGATCATGGCGCTGTTCATATGGATATTTGTGGAACGGACCACCGCCCGCCCGCTGCGGACCGTGGTGGGCTTCCTGAATGATATTGCGGCCGGCAGATACGACCGCAAGCTTGCGGTAGCATCGCAGGATGAGGTGGGCCAGATATTCACCTCACTGAACAGCACCGCGCAGAAGCTGGATGAGAATATGCGGGAGATTACCCGCAAGACCGAAGAGGCGGAAGAAAAGGCGCGTGTGGCTGTGGACGCCACGGCACAGGCCCGGCAGGCGCTGGATCAGGCGCAGCGTGCGAGGGCGGAAGGGCTGCTGCATGCCGCCACGCAGCTGGAGGCTGTGGTTGCCGCCATTTCGCAGGCCACCAAGGAGATATCCAGCAAGACGGACCGCATACGCAGCGGCACGGAAACGCAACGTGACCGCATTCAGACAACCGCAACCGCAATGGAAGAGATGAACGCCACCGTGCTGGAAGTGGCCCAGAACGCCGGGAATGCGGCGGATCAGGGGTCGGCTGTGCGCGACAAGGCACAGGAAGGGGCGCGGGTGGTGGACCAGTCCATCAAGGCCATGAATTCCACCCAGCAGCAGGCTGAAGCCCTGAACGCGGACATGGCCCAGCTGGATGAGCAGGCCAAGGCCATAGGCAACATTATGACCGTGATTTCCGACATTGCGGACCAGACCAACCTGCTGGCACTGAACGCCGCCATTGAGGCTGCCCGTGCGGGCGAGGCGGGGCGGGGATTTGCCGTGGTGGCGGACGAGGTGCGCAAGCTGGCGGAAAAGACCATGCACGCCACGCAGGAGGTGGGAGCCTCTATCCAGTCCATACAGAAGGTGGCGGCGAACAACGTGGCTGCCATGAAGAGCGCGGTGAAGGATCTGGAGCGGGCCACGGAGCTTGCCAATACCTCCGGCGAGGCGCTTACGGAGATAGTGAAGGGCACCGTGGATTCCGCAGGGCAGATTCAGTCCATTGCCACGGCAGCGGAGGAGCAGTCTGCCGCATCGGAAGAGATTACCAGCGCCATTGAAGAGATAAACACCATTGCCATGGAAACCGCCTCCAATGTGGAAGAGACCACCGATGCCCTGCGCGATCTTTCTGCCCAGACAGGCGAGCTGACCGCGCTGATACGGGATCTGAAGCGGGAAGGCGGCAAGTAGCCAGAGCCGGATGTCCGGTAGAACGGCTGCACGGTAAATCGGTTGTCCGGTTACGGTAAAGTTTGGCTGGTGAACCGTTCATCTGGGGCGGGCGTCCTGCGGGGCGTCCGCCCTTTGTGGTGTTCCGCAGGCGGGCGGATTGTGCTACGGTGCATGGTATATTGCGGAACGGGTTGCGGTTTGAGTTTGCTTGGCCGCAAGAGCGGATGCACATGGTTGCATGGGCGGCTCACGGGCGGCTGCACGGGCGGCTCACGGGCGTCTCACGGGCGGCTGCACGGATGGCTGTACGAGTGGTTCACGGGCGATTACACGGGCTATTCCGCGAGCGGTTGGGCGGGCGGCTGCGCAACGCAAAACAGGAGGGATCATGACGACAGAGCGAATCCGCTGCCCGTGGGCGGCGGCACCGGAGATAATGACCCGCTACCATGACACGGAGTGGGGTGTGCCCGTGCATGACGATACGACCCACTTCGCCTTTCTGACACTGGAAAGCGCGCAGGCCGGGCTGAGCTGGCTGACCATATTGAAACGCCGGGAAGGATACCGCGCAGCCTTTGCCGGATTTGATCCTGAGCAGGTGGCAAGGTTTTCTCAGGAGGATGTGCTGCGGCTGATGCAGGACACCGGCATTATCCGCAACCGGCTGAAGATTGAGGCTGCCATAAACAATGCCGGGCGTTTTCTGGAGATGCGGGAACGCTACGGCAGCTTTACCGACTATCTGTGGCGGTTCGTGGACGGGCGACCTGTGCGCAACGCATGGCAGCGCATGGAAGATGTGCCGCCCAGCACGCCGCTTTCTGATGCTGTTGCCAAAGACCTGAAGCGGCACGGGTTCAAGTTTGTGGGAACCACCACCGTGTATGCGCATCTGCAGGCGGCGGGGCTGGTGAACGACCACCTTGTTTCCTGCTTCCGCCATGCGGAAGTTGACGGAATGTGTCCGTGATGAGTGCCGTTTTGTCATCGTTTTGCCGCTATAATGTATGACAAAACGTATGTGAGAAATGCCATCATGTTGTCATGCAAATGCACGGCACCATGATGGCAATGGGCTGAGGCACGTTG
>CAYRLL010000003.1:33987-36281 GCA_964425115.1 uncultured Desulfovibrio sp.
TCAAGCATGGCATCTGCCACCTTGACGAATCCTGCTATGTTTGCGCCGTTCACGTAGTTACGCGGGGTGCCATACTGCTCTGCCGTGTCGCGGCAGATGCGGTGGATGGTGCGCATGATGAGGCGCAGGCGTTGGTCCACCTCTTCCCGGGTCCACGACATGCGCATGGAGTTCTGGGTCATTTCAAGCCCGGAGACGGACACGCCGCCTGCGTTGGCTGCCTTGCCGGGACCGTAGAGCAGGTGGGAATCGAGGAAGATATCCACCCCTTCCGGCACGGTGGGCATGTTTGCCCCTTCCGAGACCACGCGCACGCCGTTGCGGACAAGGTTTGCCGCGTCTGCCGCGTTGATCTCGTTCTGGGTGGCGCAGGGGAAGGCGCAGTCTGCCTTGTGGTCCCACAGGGGGTTGTGGTCCTTGGCGGGGTCCACGGGGGTGTATACGGCCTCGGGGTATTGCTCGGCGTATTCGCGCACCCTGCCGAAGCGGACATTCTTCAGGTGCATGAGGAAGTTGAGCTTGTCGCGGTCTACGCCTTTTTCATCGTAGATGTAGCCGGAAGAGTCTGAGAAGGTGACGGGTCTGCTGCCCAGTTCGATGAGCTTTTCCATGGTGAACTGTGCCACGTTGCCGGAGCCTGAAACAAGGCTGGTGGTGCCTTGCAGAGACCTGCCCTCTTCATTCAGCATTTCTGCGGCAAAATAGACCGCGCCGTAGCCTGTGGCTTCCGGGCGGATGAGGCTGCCGCCCCAGTTGAGGCGTTTGCCGGTGAGCACGCCCGTAAATTCGTTGCGCAGCCGCTTGTACATGCCGAACATGTAGCCTATTTCGCGCCCGCCCACGCCGATATCGCCCGCAGGGATATCGGTATCCGGCCCGATGTGGCGGGAGAGTTCGACCATGAAGCTCTGGCAGAAGCGCTGGATTTCCATGGGGGTTTTGCCCTTGGGGTCGAAGTCGGAGCCGCCTTTGCCGCCGCCCATGGGCAGCGTGGTAAGGGCGTTTTTGAACACCTGCTCAAAGGCAAGGAATTTGAGGATGCCCAGATTCACCGAGGGATGGAACCGCAACCCGCCCTTGTACGGGCCGATGGCGCTGTTCATTTCTACGCGGTAGCCCCGGTTGACGTGCACGTTGCCTTGGTCGTCCACCCACGGCACGCGGAAGAGGATGACCCGTTCCGGCTCCACAATGCGCTCAAGGATGCGGGCGCTGCGGTATTCCGGATTGCGGTCCAGAATGGGTTTGATGGATTCCGCAACCTCGCTCACGGCCTGATGGAATTCCCGCTCGTGGGGGTCGCGGCTTTTGATGATGTCCAGAATCTCCATGGAATGAAACTCCTTGCGGTTTGTGCGCATGGGCGGGCGGCGGTTTGTCCTGCCCGCTGCCGCCGGTGAGGACGGTACCGTTCCGTGGCAGCATACGCCGTTTTCCGGGCGGCGGCCTGTTGTGCTACGGTTTGTTATGCCACGGTTTGTTGCGGGTACGGATGGTGACATTCTGCCTGATTTTGAGCAGAGAGGGAACAGGAATGATGATTTGTTCAGGGTGAACCTGCCGGGTGTTTTGTTCTGCGCAGGTGGAGCATGGACGCACAGAGGCTGTGCGGATGCATGGGGTGCGGGGTGAGGCAAGGGCGGGCAGCCCCCATGCGGCTCTTGCGGTTTTTGCGCAACGCGGGCAACATGGCTGGCAACATGGCTGGCTACATGGCACCTCCGGTCTTCCGGTTGCCAGAACCGGCAGCGCCCAGCGATGCACACACTAACACGTAACGGCGGTATCGCCGTCGTATGGGAGGGTATATGGAATTTTCGCTCGTAGCCGTTGAGAACCCGGATGCGTTGAATCTGGTGTTCGGGCAGTCGCATTTCATCAAGACCGTGGAAGATGTGCATGAGGCCATTGTGGGCACCGTGCCCGGAGCAAAGTTCGGCATCGCCTTCTGTGAGGCTTCCGGCGAGCGGCTGGTACGCACCAGCGGTACGGACGAGGCTCTGGTGGAACTGGCAACGCGCAACGCCCTTGCCGTGGGGGCGGGACATACCTTTTTCATCTTCATGCGCGACATGTTTCCCATCAACATCAAAAACGTGCTGCTGAACGTGCCCGAGGTGGTGCGCCTGTTCTGCTGCACGGCCAATCCGTTGCAGGTTGTGGTGGCGCAGACCGAGCAGGGGCGCGGCGTGATGGGCGTGATTGACGGGTTTTCGCCCGCAGGGGTGGAAACGGAAGAGGATGTGGCCAAGCGCAAGGGATTTTTGCGCATGATAGGCTACAAGGGCTAGCAG
>CAYRLL010000003.1:36381-53415 GCA_964425115.1 uncultured Desulfovibrio sp.
GGGCCTGCTGCGGTGCGGGTTCCGCGCGGGACGGCCCTGCGGGGATGACGTTCATAACTGCCTGATAAGGATATCGTTCATGCTTATAGCTTCCATGGCGAAAAGCTCTCTGCGGCAGATGCGTTATGCCGACGATGTGGAGGCCTTTCGCCTTGCCCGTGGCGGGCACCTTGGCGGAACCATGCACTGCGCCCGGTATTTGGGGACGCGCATCCTGTGGGATGCCGTCACGGAAGAGTTCATTTCGCCGGAGGGAGTGGTTGTGCCCGGTCTGGACCATCTTGCGGCGGAGTTGCGCATGGTGCGTGACCGGGTGCTTGCGGCGTTTGGTTCCGCGCTGCCTCCGCACTGTGGAGGGCGAGGGGCCGGGCAAAGTGGCGGGGAAGGTGCCGGAGGTGGTGCCGGGAATGCTGCCGCAACGCCCGCTGCCTGTGTGCCAGACGTGGGCGGCGTGGCCTGCGTGGGCGGTATGGACGGGGTGCTTATTCCCGTTCAGCAGGGATTGCCGCATTTTCGCATCTACGATGTGTTTTCCGGGCAGTCCGAGGCCGCGCTGACCGGCAGCGAAGGCGCGGATGCCGGAAACATGACGCTGTGGCGGCAGATAAACCTGCTGGCCGACATGTTTGCGGAACTGGACAGCAAGACCGTGTATACCCGCCCGGTGCAGTATTTTCATACTCCCAGTCTGGACAGCGAGAAGCGCGTGACGCGCTGGCTGAAGAACTGGACCACCCGCCCCGGCTGCGGCGGGGTGTATTTTAAGGAGATGGAGTTCGTGTATCAGCCCAACCGGACGGCGCAGGGCACGTGCGTGGTGCGGGGCAGGGTGCGCTGACAGTTTTGCGGTCGCCCATGGCAGCATGGTCCGCTTGGCCCTGCCCGCCGGGGACGGAAGAGAGTCAAAAAAAATTCTTTGTCATCATGTTGAGGCCCGGAAACGCATGCGTTTCCGGGCCGTTTGTTGTGGGCGTTTTGTTCTCGCCTATTCCCGCCAATTCTCGCCTATTCTTGTTTGTTGCCAGCCATCGTTACAGGTCCGTGCACGAGGCGGGCACAAGGGTACGCGCACGACTTACACGTGATACTGGCGCGGCTCTTCATCCCGCGCCTTGCCGTGCGGGTCGGGTTCCAGCTCTTCGTACCCGGTGAACATGGCCTTGATATGCGCCCCGATGGTGTGCCCCGTGGTGGTCATGTACACATGCACGATGACGAAGACCAGAAAGCCGAAGGCTCCCAGCGTGTGCAGCACCGCGACAGGCTCAAGCGCCCAGTTCCACCCCATGGCGGGCCACTGGTTGTAATAATAGTACAGAAAGCCCGTTATCATCTGGAAGGGAACCAGCAGCGACACAAGACCCAGATAGGTGATGCGCTGCAAGGGGTTGTGCTTGACGCGCTCCGACTTGGGAACGGGGTGCGGTTCGCCCTTGAAGATGCCCACGGCGTAGAAGCGGATGACCTCGAACATCTTAACGAAGGTGGGCACATAGTGCTTCCATTCTCCGGTGGTGGCCATCCAGAACACGATGAAGGCGTACAGGACAAGCCATGTCCATGCGCAGAAGTTGTGCACGGTAAAGGCCTGCTCAAACCCCAGCAGGGTATATGAGCCGTGGATTTCGAATCCCGTGACCAGCAGTACCAGAATGAGCAGGGTCTGCGCCCAGTGCCAGAACCGCTCGAACCGTGTGTAGAGATAGAGTCGTTTTGCTGACATGAATGCCTCCTAATCCTGCTTGCGGCGGGAAACCATGCGCAGCAGGCCGTGGCCGAGCACGCCCGCCAGCGCGGCCAGCACCGCCATCCAGCCCATGGTGTTCAGGGGAGTGTTGCCGTCTCTGCCGGGCATGTAGAAGCCCGCAAGGGTGGCCAGCCTGCCGTCTCTGGAGTGGCAGTCGCCGCATTGCAGCGATTTTTCCTTGGGCGCAACCATGTGGGTGATGGGATAGTGATATTCTGTGGACACAAAGTCATATTCGCCGCTGTAGGGGAGGCCTGCGGCGGCCATGCCTGCCGTGAGGGCCTTGTTCCAGTCGTAGGTTTTCCAGTAGGCGTTGTCGTCCTTGCCGAAGAGATGCGGGATGGCCATGGTTTTGTGTACCGTGTCGTAGGGCTGCTTGCCCCGGTGCACGCGGATGGGGAAAATGCGGGCTGACGGGTCGTTTCTGCTGCCCTGCACGCTGTTCAGCCGGATGACCTGCCCGGGGTCTATGGTGTCTGTGGCGAGCATGAAGTCCATGCGCCCGTTGTACCACATGTATTCAGGCCTGACGTTGTTTTCCCAGACGAAGGAACCCTTCTTGGAATCGTAGGTGGACCTGCCGAGCTCGCCCATGACCGTGTAGGGCTTGCCTTCCTTCATCTTGCCCGCCTGCGACCAGTCCCATTCCATCTTCACGGGCAGAACGCGCGCGTAGGCGGGGATGTGGCAGGTCTGGCAGGCGACCTTGTCTGTATGGTCGTTGGCCTTGTGACCTGCTTTGTGGGGCTTGTCTGTGTGGCAGGATTCGCAGGAGATGCGCTTCACGAGGTCGTCCTCGATGAGGCTGGTGCGTTCGGTATAGGCGGGCTGCTTGTAGCTGCGCCCGGCGATGAAATGCGCCTCTGTGGTGTGGCACCGCTGGCAGGAGAAGTTGGCGCCTTCTGCGTTCATGTGCACGTCCAGATCGCGGCTGGGCTTGAGCATGGAGGAATCGAGGTCGCCGTGCTTCACGCCGTCGCCGCCACCGCCGTAGAAGTGGCAGTTGCCGCAGTTGTCGCGGTCCGGACGCCCCACAGCACCGGCGATGACGCGGTAGTTGGGCGGCAGGAAGGTTTCTTTTTCAAAGGGGGTAGGTTCGGAAACCGGATACCCCGCCATGGTGGGAAATTTTTTGTAGGTTTCGGTGGTGTCGTGACAGACGAGACAGTCCACCTTTTCCTGACTGGAAAAGTCGAAGCTGGCGTCCTTGAACCCGTAGCCTGCGTGGCACGAGGTGCAGCGCGGCTGGTTGGAATGGATGGAGATACAGAAGTTGTTGAGTGTAAGGCCGTTTTTGCCCATCTTGCGCTCGGTATCTGCCGGGTCTATCCACATCCAGTGGATGGTGTTGTGCACCTGCAAAGCGGCCTCGTTGTGGCAGGTGAGGCAGGCCTTGGTTACTTCTTCCGGCGTGGTGAACTCCTGCTGCAGCACGGGGTGTTTGCTGTGGTCTGTGGTGATCCAGCGTTTTACCTCGCGCGAGACCTTGCGCGCCTGTTCCGCGCCGTAGGTCTTGTACCCCTCTTCCGACGCCCCCGCACGGGGGGCTTGTCCCGCGACCATGAGCACGGCCAGCAGGAAGCAGGATGCGCCGAGAATGAGCAGGCGCGGTGTTGTTCTCCTGTCTGTGTGTTGCATGGAACCTCCTCCGGTTGTCGTCTGCGTTGTTTATCGATACTGTTTGGCTGAACAGTTGCTCTGTATGCCTGTGGCCCCTGCGGGCGGGCGGGGTGTGCGGCAGGCGGGTGTTGTGCCGGTCTGCCGGATGGTTTTGCTGCCGGAAGCTCGCCTTGCCGGAAGGTTGCCATGGCGGACGCTCTGTCCGGTGCAGCCTGAGCTGTGGGCCGTGATGTGCGTAAGTGGTTACATACCACACTATCCTGACACACCGGTTAAGGCAATGTGCTTCCGGGCTTTTGCGTGCCCCCGACAGCGCTACCTGCAGGGTAACGACACAGTACCCCTTGGGGGTATTGTGTCGGATGTGCACATCCTCACGATGGGACAATATACCCTATGGGGGTATATTGTCCCGAGGGGGTGAAAAAAGTTCCGGCAGGGGATTATGACAGGAGATTGGTCAGACCTATTCGGGATTACTCATAATAATTTGGAAAATGCCGAAAAGAGCGATAGAGTGGTTGCCCGTGGCGCGTAACGGCGTTGCGACACAACGGGCATAATCTTTACAGTATGCGCGGTGCGGCACCGGGCTTATGGGGTTCGGTGGGAGAAAGGAACATAGGCAAGGGGGAACAGGTATGAATATGTCGGTTCGGTACAAGGTGCTGGCGCTTATCGCCGTGACCATTGTGGTTTCGCTGGCGGGATATGTGATTCTGCTCGGCAATGTGCGCGAAATGGAAGCCAGATATGTGGAAGAGACGAAACGGGCCGTGGAAAGCCGCATAGAGACGGAAGCCGAGAAAATTAATACCTACATGGCGGTGATGCAGGATGCGGCGGACAGCATTGCCACGGCGGGAGAGGCCCTTCTGCGCGTGCGGCAGGCCACGGGTGAGGACATAGAGGCGCAGGTGCGGGACTTCCTTGAGTCCGCAGTGGCCAAGTATCCCACGGCGGTGGGCAGCGGGCTGTGGTTTGAGCCCAACGTATTTTTTGAAGACAGGCGGTATTACGGCCCCTATGCCTACTGGGACAGCGGCAAGATAGCCTTTACCATGGATTACAATACGGCAGAGTACGATTACCACAAGCAGGACTGGTACACGCAGGCCATTCCCGCCGACTGGAACCGCAGGCAGCGCAGGGACGCGCGGGTTTACTGGTCTGCGCCGTATCAGGATTCCGAAGGGACCAACGCGCTCATGATTACCGTGGGGGGTATCCTCTACGGGCCGGACGGGGCCGTTGCGGGCATGTCTACGCTGGATGTGAGCATGGAGGATCTGCGGCGCGTGGTGGGCGACATACGCGTTACGGAGTCGTCGCTGGCCTTTGCCGTGGACACGCGCTACGGGCTTATTGCGGCCTATCCCGCCGATAATGCGCGCCTGCTCAAGCCGGTTTCCAGCCTGCCCTTTTCCATGGAGGCAGACAGGGGGCTGATGAATCTTGGGCGCGGGCAGAGCACCCAGTTTACGACGCAGATTGAGGGCGTGGAGCATCTGGTCTTTTACAGCGTGACACAGACGGGCATGGGACTGGGCATTGCCGTGCCCGCACCGGAACTTTTTGCACAGGCCAATGCGCTGATGCAGGCCAACACGTGGACCACGGCAGGGGTTATTGCCGCCTTGCTGCTGCTGGCGGGCGTGATTTTGGTGGTGCTGAATGCCATGGTTATACGGCCCATACTGGCGCTTTCCGGTTTTTCGCGGGCCGTGGCGGACGGGAATCTGGATGCGTCCATTCAGGGCAGCTTCCATAGCGAATTCGGCGTGCTGCGCGGGGCCATGGTTTCCATGGTGGCTTCGCTCAAGGAAAAGATGCACGAAGCGGAAATGCAGGCGCAGGAAGCCCGCGCCAGCGCGCAGGCTGCGGAAAGCGCACGGGCCGTGGCGGAAGAGGCCACCCGCAAGGCAGAGAGCGCCAAGCGCGAGGGGATGCACGCGGCAGCCCAGCGTCTGCAGGGCGTGGTGGAGGTTGTTTCTTCTGCGTCCACGGAACTTTCTGCCCAGATTGACGAATCCAGCCGTGGGGCGGAGGCGCAGTCGGAACGGGTGGCGGAAACAGCATCTGCCATGGAGGAGATGAGTGCTTCCGTTATGGAGATTGCCCGCAATGCCGAAGCAACGGCAACGCTTTCCGAAGAATCGCGGCAGGCGGCGCAGGCGGGGGCTGAGCAGTTTTCCGTGGTGCTGCGCGATGTGGGCGCGGTGAATAACGGGTTTATGACCGTGTACGGTTCGGTTGAGGAACTGAGCCGCAAGGCGGACGGCATAGGCATGATTGCCCAGACCATTGAGGATATTGCCGACCAGACCAACCTGCTGGCCCTGAACGCGGCCATTGAGGCTGCCCGTGCCGGAGACGCCGGGCGCGGATTTGCCGTGGTGGCGGATGAGGTGCGCAAGCTGGCGGAAAAGACCATGACCGCCACCAAGGAAGTGGGGCAGTCTATTTCTGCCATACAGCAGGCGGTGCGGGAAACCCTTGGCGGCATGGACAAGAACAAGGGCGTGCTTGCCCAGTCCATGGAGGGCATGGGCAAGGCCGAGGAGCTGCTCGGGCGCATCGTTTCGTTTTCCCTCAAGGCGTCTGATCAGGTGCGCGCCATAGCCACGGCGGCGGAGCAGCAGTCTTCCGCCACTGAGGAGATAAGCAACTCCATAGAGGACGTGAACCGCATATCCAGCGAGACGGCGGACGCCATGCGCGAAGCCTCCCGCGCCGTTGCCGAATTGAGCGAGCAGGCCGGGGAGCTGAAAAAGCTTATCGCGGAGCTGGAAGGGCAGTAGAGAGAAGGGGTATTTGGATGAAAAGACGGACCGGTTTGCGCCGGTCCGTCTTTGTTTGCAGAAAAGAGCCTCCGTTCAGGGAATCCGGAAGGCTCGTGGACAGCAGAAAAGCGCAGCCGTGCCGCTAATACTCCGCAGGCAGCAGGTCCAGCTCGGCCTTGCTGAACACGGGGCCGTCCTTGCAGACATACTGATGCCCCACGTTGCAGCGGCCGCAGATGCCTATGCCGCACTTCATGCGGTTTTCCAGCGAGAGGAAAATCTGGTCGCCCTGCCAGCCCCGGGCATCGAGAACGGGCTGGGTGAACCGGATCATGGCGGGGGGGCCGCAAACCAGCGCGATGGCGTTATGCGGGTTTGGAGCCAGCTGTTCCACCACGGCGGGCACGAACCCGGTAAGGCCTGTCCATCCGGGGGCTTCCTTATCCACGGTGATGTGGCAGCGCACCCCGGCGGTGTGCGACCATGCGTTCATTTCATCCCGGTACAGCAGCATTCCCGGCGTGCGCGCGCCGTAGACGAAATCCACTTCGCCGAAGCGGGAACGGTTTTGCGGGTGTTGCAGCCAGACCATGACCGACCGGAGTGTGGTGACGGCATAACCGCCCGCCACGATGAGGATGTTCTTTCCCTCATGCGATTCCAGCGGGAACCCGTTGCCCAGCGGACCGCGCACGCCCATGAGGTCGCCTTCGCGCATCTGGTGCAGGCGCGATGTGACCGCGCCCGCGCGGAAGACGGTGAAGAGCAGGCGGGTGCCTTCCGTGGGGCTGGAGGCAATGCCGATGGGGACCTCTCCCGCTCCGGCCACGGAAAGTTCCGCAAACTGGCCGGGGCGATAGGCGAAGGCTGCCGCATCGCGTTCGTGCAGGAAGTCCAGCGCGTAGGTGCGCAGGGTCTTGTCCTCTGTTTCCGTGCGCACCTCTGCAATGCGGACGGGGTAGGGGAGGTAGGGGTTCAGCATGGTCTTTGTACCCTTTCAGGCCGTTGGAAACGGCAATCTGCTGCGTTGCTGTAAACTGCTCCCGGCGCGCTTGCGGCCTGCGGAAACCGAGCCTGCGGCCACCTGTGCCGCACGGGCTGTGAAAATATGACGGATGCCTTACGGCATCAGCCCTGATTCATGGCGTTTATGACATCGCGGATGTCTATGTTTACGGGGCACAGCCGCACGCAGCGGCCGCAGCCCACGCAGCCCACCTCTGCCGGTTGGCGCATGGGGATGTATTTGTATTTGTGCATGAACCGCTGGCGCACCCGTGCCGCCTTTTCGCCGCGCGGGTTGTGCCCGGAGGTGTGCAGGGTGAACAGCGGGGCCATGCAGAAATCCCAGTTGCGCACGCGGCGGCCCCTGCCGCCATCGGGCGATGTTTCGTCCTGAATGTCGAAGCAGTGGCAGGTGGGGCACACAAAGGTGCAGGTGCCGCAGTTTATGCAGGTTTCGCACACCCGCTTCCAGTAGGGCAGGTTGTAGAGTTCCAGCAGGGTGCGGTGTTCCAGATTGTCTGTGGCGATGACCGGGGGCATGGCCTCGTGGGCGCGCTGCATGAGTTCGTTGCCCCGCCGGATATCTTCTTCCTCCGCATCGGGCAGCCCGGCAGCCATGGACTTGCCCGCCTCCGTGAGGGGCTTTGCCAGCAGGCGGTTGCCGAGGTCCACCAGCAGCAGGTCCAGCCCTGTTTCATCGTGCGGGCCGCTGTTTGCCTGATGGCAGAAACAGGTGGGGCAGGGATTGTTGCAGGCAAGCCCCACCATGACAGTGCGGTTGCGTTTTTCCTGCCAGTAGGCATCACTGGTGCGCTGGTCCTGACAGAACACGGTGTCCATGAAGGCAAGGGCCCGTGCATCGCAGGGGCGCACGTTCAGGAGCAGCCTCTTCCGGCTGTCCTGCTCCACGGGGGCGAGCACGGGGGCTGCGGGGTCTTCATACCGCATCATGCATTCGCTTTGCGGAAACATGAAATGCTTGGGCGACATGTCGGTGTTCACGAAGCGGAAATCCGGCACATCGCTCTGCTGCAGTTCCTTCCATACGGTTTTGCTGGGCACCTTGGTGTCCTGCCGGGGGGCGAAAACGGTGTATTCTGCCCGCAGTTCTTCCAGAAATCCGGCGAGGCTGTCCTTGCTGAGTATACGGTGTCGCATGGTTGCCTCCTATTTGAAGTGCTCTTGGGGATCGTCCGGGCGGTAGGTGGACAGGGGCGGTTCCGCCTCGCTGTCCATGCCGGGGTCGTGCCCCCACAGGGTGCGCACGTCCTTTTCCAGTTTGCTGGTCAGGCGGCGCATGCGGATGCCCTGCGGGCAGGCTGTTTCGCACGCGCCGCAGTCGGTGCAGCGCCCCGCGCAGTGGAAGGCGCGCAGGATGTGGAAGCTCTGCACGTCTGCCGGGTCCTGCGTTTTGCCGCACCACTGCGGGTCTGATTCGTCTGTGAAGCAGGTGGTGCAGTAGCACAGGGGGCAGATGTCGCGGCAGGCGTAGCAGCGGATGCAGTCCTCGAAGGTTTTGGTGAACTCCGACCAGCGGCGTTCGGCATCGAACCGCTCCCACGGGGCGGCAACGGCGTTAATGTCGCCCCCGGCTGTCTCGGTTACGGGCTCCGCCACCATCTCGTCCGCGATGACCGGGTTGCGGTGCATGCAGGTGTAGCAGTTGTCGCGTTTGACATCGCGCCGCTTGAGGCGTTCGGTGAAGCACTCGCCCGCGGCATCGCAGCCGCTGACCGTTATTTCGCCCATGTCCTCTTCGGGGTCGCTTTCCAGCGTTGCCACGATGCGTCCGGCGGTTTTGGTCTCCACCTTGCGCTGGTCCAGCATGCCCAGACAGGGCACGCCGATGACATACAGGTTTTCGCGCCGGAGGCGTTTTTCGTGGATGAGGCCGTTCAGGTTGCGCGAAACGCAGCCCTGCGCCACCACGGCAACGCGGTCTGTGCGCCCGGAGGCGAAGGTGGCAAGGTTGCCGCCGCAGAAGCTGCTCCAGATGAGCCTGTCGCATTCTTCCGGTGTGTAGGCCAGATACGGCTGGGCGCGCAGGGGAATGGTGCCCTGCGTGTAGCCTATGACCACATCCACCCTGCCTTGTGCAAGGAGTTTGCGGGCGGCGGCGCGGATGGCCTGTGTGCGCTGGTGCATCATGACCGTTCCTCCCTGCCGCCTGCGGCATTGCCGGAGGTGGTTTGCGCACCGCCGCGGGCGTAGCCGTTTTCCGCGTATCCGTTACTGCCGGCGAAGGGCGGGATGGGCGGAATGGCGTTATCGCGGATGCTTTTGACCAGACGGGTGTTCGGGCCGAGCGTGCGCACCGATTCCACCACGGAAATGGCCATCTGCTGGAATTTTTGCGCCTCTGCCGAGGAGATCCATGAAAAATGGATGCGGCCTTCTTCTATGCCGATGTAGGCCAGCATGTTTTTGAGCAGCTCCAGCCGCCTGCGGGCGTGCAGGTTGCCGGTGGCGTAGTGACAGTCGCCGGGGTGACAGCCGGAAACCCACACGCCGTCCGCGCCCTGCCGCAGGGCGTGCAGGATGTATTTGGGGCTCATGCTGCCGGTGCAGGGAATGCGCACGGCACGGAAATCTGCCGGGTATTCCAGACGGCTGACTCCGGCAAGGTCTGCCGCGCCGTAAGAACACCAGTGGCAGAAAAAGGCCACGATACGGGGTTGGAACGGAACCGGTTCTTTCATGCCTTTCTCCTATCCGAGCATGGCGGATACCTGCGCCATGATGTCGCGTGTGGTGAATCCTTGCAGGTCGGGCGCACCCGAGCGGCAGGCGGCGACGCACAGCCCGCAGCCCTTGCACAGGGCGGGGTTGACCTCGGCGCGGTTCGTATCATCCGGGGCGATGGCGTTGTAGGGGCAGACCTGCCAGCACACCGCGCAGCCCACGCATTTGCGTTTGTTGATGACAGCCACGGTGCCCGCCAGCGTCATGTGCGTGCGGCAGAGCACTGCCGTGGCGCGCGCGGCTGCGGCGCGTGCCTGCGTGACGGCTTCTTCCAGCGGTTTGGGGTACTGGGCCAGCCCTGCGATGAAGACGCCGTCTGTGACGGAATCTACCGGGCGCAGTTTGGCGTGGGCTTCCACCAGCCAGCCTTCGTCGCTGACCGGGGCCTTGACCATGTGGGCCGGGGGGTTGTCTTCCGGGGCGATGATGGCGGAGGCGAGGCCCAGCAGGTCCGCTTCCACGGTAAGGTCCTGCTGGAGCACATGGTCGCGGAAGGTGACGCTGATGGCATTGTCGCGCACGGCCACCTGCGGCCGGTGTTCCAGCGAGAAGCGGGAGAAGATGACGCCTGCCTCACGCGCCGCCTTGTAGAGCAGCTCGCGCTGGCCGTAGGTGCGCATGTCGCGGTAGAGGACGATGACCCGGGCATCCGGGTTTTCCTGCTTGATATGGAGCGCGCTTTCCACCGTGTGAGTACAGCACACGCGCGAGCAGTAGGGGCGGTGCGGCTCACGCGAACCGACACACTGGATGAACACCGCCGTATTGAGGCGGGCGGGGTTCAGGCTGCCGTCCATGAATCCGGCATCTATGCGCTGGTGGGTCATGATGTTCGGATGGGTGCCGTAGCCGTAGAGCCCTTCCGGTTCCAGCCCGCGTCCGCCCGTTGCCAGCACCACCGCGCCGTGCCGGACCTGCGTTGTTTCCTGCGCGCCGCTGCGCAGGCTGGTGACGAAGTTGCCGACAAACCCGTCTATGGCCGTTATTTCCGATTCCAGATGCAGGGTGATGTGTTCATGGGCGCGGACGCTGGCTTCCAGCTGGGCGAGGTAGGGGGCCACGGGATGGTTGCCCCTGGCCACGCGCAGCCTGCGGGCGTTTCCGCCCAGCACCAGGCGGCGTTCCACAAGGTGCACCTGAAAGCCCTGACCGGCAATGGTCAGCGCGGCGGTCATGCCCGCCACACCGCCGCCTGCCACCAATGCCGCCGGGGTGACGCCCAGTTCCACCTCGCGCAGCGGGGCCAGATGGCGTGCGCTGGCCACGGCCATATGCACCTGATCCATGGCCTTGCGCGTGGCGGCCTGCGGGTCTGACGCATGCACCCATGCGCCGTGGTTGCGGATGTTTGCCATGACGAAGAGGTATTTGTTCAGCCCTGCGGATTCCAGCGTGTCGCGGAACAGCGGTTCGTGGGTGCGCGGGGTGCAGGCCGCCACCACCACGCGGTTGAGGCGGTGGGTGCGGATGGCCTCTGCAATGAGCACCTGCGTATCCTGCGAGCAGGAGAACATGTTGTTGTCTGTGTACACCACGCCGGGCAGGGTGGCTGCGAAGTCCGCAAGGGCGTGCACGTCTATGACGCCGGAGATGTTTATGCCGCAGGCGCAGACGAACACGCCTATGCGGGGAGGTTCGCCCTGCACATCTGTCTGCGGGGGCAGGGCGCGTTCCGCTGCCTGCGTGCCGCGCGCGGGGGCAAGGGCGGCGGTGGCGGCACCGGCGGCCGCGCTGGCTTCCATGACGGAGCCGGGGATATCTTTGGGCTCCTGAAAGCCGCCGCACACATACACGCCGTTGCGCGAGGTGCGCACGGGGTCGAAGGGATCGGTCGCGGCAAAGTTCCAGCGGTCCAGATCTATGCGGAACAGGTCTGCCAGCCGCCTTGCTTCCGGCGGGGCTTCCAGCCCCACGGAAAGGACCATGAGATCGAAGGTTTCCGTGTGGGCGTTGCCTGCCTCGTCCACGTAGCTGACCTCCACTCCCCGGTTGTTCTCGCCGGGAAGCAGGGAGTGGGGGCGCGCCCTGAGAGTGCGCACGCCCTTGCGCTGCGCCTGCTGGTAATATTCCTCAAAGCTCTTGTTGTGGGCGCGCACGTCCATGAAGAAGATGGCCTGCCCGTGTTCCGGCCCATGCGCGTGGTCTGCCGTGACCAGTGCCTGCTTGAGCGCGTACATGCAGCAGACGCTGGAGCAGTAATCGTTGTCGCAGCGGTTGTTGGCGCGTGAGCCCACGCATTGCAGCCATGCGATGCGTCTGGGTTCCGTGGCGTCTGAAGGTCGCCGCACATGCCCCTGACAGGGGCCGGAGGCGGAAAGCAGGCGTTCGAATTCCAGACTGGTGATGACATCCGGGATGCGAGAGTAGGCGTAACTGTCGTAGGGGGCGGGGTTGAAGACTGCCGTGCCGGGGGCGAGCACCACCGAGCCGACGCGCACGGTCAGGTCACGCGGGGCATCGTCAAAGCGGATGGCGTCTGCCGGGCAGACCTTGGCGCACGCGCCGCACTTGCCCTTCTGCAGGTAGATGCAGTGCTCCGCGTCCAGCGCGTACTTGAGCGGCACGGTCTGGTCATAGAGGATATAGGCCGCCTTGCGGGTGTTCAGGCCCGCATTGAAGGCATCCGGCACCTTTTTGGGACACTTGCGCGCGCATTCGCCGCAGGCGATGCACTTTTCCGGGTCAACATACCGGGGCGACTGCCGCAGGTGCACGGTCATGTCGCCTTCCTCGCCTTCCACCTTCCGCACCTCGGTGAGGGGCAGAAGTTCTATGTTCAAGTGCCGACCGCACTCCACCAGCTTGGGTGAGAGTATTCAGAGGGCGCAGTCGTTGGTGGGGTATGTTTTGGCAAGTTGCGCCATCATGCCGCCGATGCCGGGGCTGCGCTCCACCAGATAGACTTTGAATCCGGCGTTGGCGAGGTCCAGCGCAGACTGCATGCCCGCTATACCGCCGCCCACCACCATGACGGCGCCCTGCACCGCATTGCCTGCGGCTTTGGTGTGCCGGGGGGCCGGAGTTTCATTGTTTGCTGCGATCATGGCTTTCTCTCCGCGTGGGTAGCGTGTTCGTGGGATTATTCGCCGTCTGTCTCGCACAGCCCGCAGTCGCACAGGTCCGCGCCCAGATACTCCCGCTCGTTCTCACCGAGCATGCCCAACGACAGGGCGATGAGGGTCCACAGATGCACCACATGGTAGCCGCCGCCGTAGAATTCCGACAGGTCGTGAATCTGCGAGTGGCAGTTGTGGCAGGGCGCGATGACGTAGGGCGCGCCCGTGTTGCGAATCTGCTCATCCTTGCGCTTGCCGTAGTAGCGGCGGGCTTCCGGGAAGCCGGATTGCAGGAATCCGCCCCCGCCGCCGCAGCAGTAATTGTTGGACTTGTTGGGCCACATGTCTATGAAGTTTTCTTCGCCCACCACCGCCTTGACCACGAAGCGGAGGTCATCTGCCACGGGGTCTCCGTAGGTTTTACGCACCAGCTGGCAGGGGTCCTGCACGGTGAATTTGATGTTGTCCTTGTTCCAGTCGGAGTTTACGGGCAGCTTGCCTTCGCGCACCCAGCGCGCGTAGAGGCGGATGATGGATTCTATCTGAACGTCTGTCTTGATCTTGAATTTTTCCAGTCCGAACCGGACTGCGTACAGTTCGTGGCCTCACTCCGTGTTCAGCCAGTATTTGCAGCCAAGGTCCTCCACCGCCTTTATCTTGGCGCGGACCATGGCCTCCCACCGTTCATCGTCTGCGGCGAAGAGGCAGTAATTTTCTGCCGCCCAGCCCACGGAGCCGTAAGTCCAGTCGCAGCCCGCCGTGTTCAGGATTTTCCACAGGGGGACCATTTCGTCCGGTTCGGTCACCGGCTCGCGGGAATTCTGGTTGAGGAAGTATTCGGCCCCGTGCCTGTCCATGTGGGCCTGCAGGTTTTCCTGCCCGGGCTGGTTCTCGCGCACCTCTTCCAGCATGTCTTCCACCACGAAGCGGAAATCGTCTGAACTTGCGCCCATGGCGCTGAAGCCTTCGTTCTTGAAGGCCTGCGTGCAGGAGTTCACTATGCCGCGCGGCTTATTCTCTTCCGGCCAGCTTTTGCGGGCGTGGTAGACCAGCTGGGGAATGTTTATGCGCATGGGGCATACATGCACGCAGCGGGTGCACATGGTGCACATCCACACCCACGGGGTGGACGTGAGTTCCTCGTCCATGCCGAGGGAGGCCATGCGCAGGAACTTGCGGGGGTCCATGCCTTCCAGCCCGGTGGCGGGACAGCCTGCGGAACAGGCTCCGCAGGTGAGGCACAGATTCAGGTTGCCGCCTTCCGGCAGCAGGTCGGCCACCTGGTCCTTGAAGGAGGGGCCGGAATGCTTGGGCAGGGATTTGGGCTTGCTGGTATCCGACATGCGTGGATGCTCCGGTAGTGCGTCGTTGGCGCGGATGCCGAAGACTGGCGGGCGCCGTGGTGTATGTGGCTGCGTTTTCAAGTTCCGCACACGAGGCGGTGCGGCGGGACCGCAGGAACGCCAGTACTGTCCATACCCTGTTTTGCTGAAAATCGCACGAAAAATGGCAATGCGGGGAGTAAATGCTTCCAAACCTGCGAAGGGCCGTGCATGTTCTGCTTTCTGTATGGGGCATGAAGGGACAGAACGCTCCCTTCATGCCCCTTCATGGCCCTTGTCGCGCTATTCGGGAATGCCGAAGCGGCGGGCAATTTCCCGTGCGGCGCGGCGACCTGCGCCCATGGCGAGGATGACCGTGGCTGCGCCGGTAACGATATCGCCGCCCGCGAAGACATTGGGGATGGATGTTTCGCCCGTGGTCTCGTCCGCCTGTATGTAGCCCCATTTGTTGAGCTTGAGGTCCGGCTCGTTTTCCAGCAGCACGGGGTTGGGGTTGGTGCCCACGGCAATGACGGCAAGGTCGGTTTCCAGTTCGTAGGTGTCGCCGGGAATGGGCTTGGGCGAGCGCCTGCCGGAGGCGTCCGGTTCGCCCAGTTCCATGCGTTGCAACAGCACGGAGGTGAGGCAGCCGCGTTCATCGCCCCTGAATTCCACAGGATTGGCAAGCACTTCCAGATGGATGCCTTCTTCCACGGCGTGCTCTATCTCTTCATGCCGCGCGGGCATGGCGTCCGCCGTGCGGCGGTAGACGATGTGCACCGATTCCGCCCCAAGGCGCTGGGCGGTGCGGGCGGCATCCATGGCCACGTTGCCGCCGCCGTAGACCGTGACCTTGCGTCCCCGGATGATGGGGGTGTCGTAATTGGGGAAGTCGTAGGCGCGGCCAAGGTTGACGCGGGTGAGGTATTCGTTGGCGGAGAACACGCCGTTGAAGTTTTCTCCCGGAATGCGCAGGAACTTGGGAAGCCCCGCGCCCACGCCTATGAAGACCGCCTTGTAGCCCTGATCGAACAGGTCCTGAATGCTGAAGGTTTTGCCGCCCACGAAGTTGGTGACGAACTCCACTTCCAGCTCACGCAGGGCGTTCACTTCCTTGGCGACGATCTTTTCCTTGGGGAGGCGGAATTCCGGAATGCCGTAGACCAGCACGCCGCCCACCTCATGCAGCGCCTCGAACACCGTGACCTTGCAGCCGCGCGAGGCCAGATAGCCTGCGGCAGTAAGGCTGGAGGGGCCGGAACCGATGCAGGCCACCTTTTTTTCTTCGTCGATGAGGGGGCATTCCGGCTTTGCGGTGATGAGGTCGCAGGCGTCCATGTGCATGTATTCGTCTGCCACGAAGCGTTCCAGACGCCCTATGGCAACGGGTTCCGCCTTGACGCCGAGAATGCAGGCTCCTTCGCACTGTATTTCCTGCGGACAGACGCGGCCGCACACGGCGGGAAGGCTGTTGGTGGATTTGATGACCTGATAGGCCTTTTCCACATCGCCCTTGGCAAGTTCGGCGATGAACTGGGGAATGGGCACCTCCACCGGGCAGCCCTTCACACACTTGGGCTTTTTGCACTGGAGGCAGCGGCGGGCCTCCTGCATGGCCATTTCCTTGGTGTAGCCCAGCGCCACTTCATCAAAATTGCGCCTGCGCTCATCGGCGGGCTGGTTGGGCATGGGAACGCGGGGGGCGGTTTCCTTCCTACTTTTTGTCATTGCACTTGCACCTGCAGTGATGTTCGTACGATTGCTTCTCCATGGGCGAAAAGGCCGCCAGCCGCTGCCGCAGTTCCGCGAAATCCACCTTGTGGCCGTCGAATTCCGGGCCGTCTACGCAGGCGAATCTGGTTTCGCCGCCCACGGTGACGCGGCAGGCACCGCACATGCCCACGCCGTCCACCATGATGGAGTTCAGGCTTACCGTGGTGTACACGCCGAACGGCTCGGTGGTGCGGGCCACGGCTGCCATCATGGGCACGGGGCCCACGGCCACCACCTCGGTGACGGTGGTGTCTTTTTCCAGCCGGTCCTTCAGCAGTTCGGTCACAAGGCCCTTGTGGCCGTAGCTGCCGTCGTCCGTGGAGATGAGCACTTCCGGACAGAAGCTTTTGAGTTCCTTTTCGAAGAGCAGCAGGTCTTTGCTGCGTGCGCCGATGATGGCGACCACGTGGTTGCCCGCCTCATGGTGCCCCTTGGCGATGTGGTGCATGGCGGCTATGCCCGTGCCGCCGCCCACACAGATGATGGTGCCGCCGGTGCGGATGTGGGTGGCTTTGCCCAGCGGGCCGCACAGGTCGAGGATGGCATCGCCCTCGTTCAGTTCTTCCAGCAGGGCGGTGCTTTTTCCCAGAACCAGATAGACGATGGTGATGGTGCCGTTTTCCTTGTCGGTGTCCGCTATGGTCAGGGGGATGCGTTCGCCCTTTTCATTCACGCGCAGGATGACAAAGTTGCCCGGCTTGGCCTTTGCCGCAATGTGCGGCGCGTGGATGACCAGCTTGCTGGTCTGGCCGGGGATGAGCCGCTCTTTTTTGAGGATGGTGTTTGCCATGGGGTTGTCCTGTTGAGGTTCTGGGAATGCGTTGTGCCGCATGGGCTGGTTGGTCTGTCGCGTGCTGCGGTTGCGTTTGTCCGTATGGGGCTGCGGCTGCCCGTGTGCGCCCGTGTGAGCCCGTGTGAGTCTGTGTGCGTCCGCCCGTGCGCCTTATGACTGCCGGACTGCATCCGGAAGACCTGCGGCAGAACGC
>CAYRLL010000003.1:53425-57577 GCA_964425115.1 uncultured Desulfovibrio sp.
GCCCGTGTGCGCCCGTGTGAGCCCGTGTGAGCCCGTGTGAGGCTGTGTGCGCCCGCCCGTGCGCCTGCCCGTGCGCCTTATGACTGCCGGACTGCATCCGGAAGACCTGCGGCAGAACGCCTCCGTACACGGCGGGCAGGCCGCCGCGAGGTGAAATTTCGTGCGGAAGCCATGATATAGTGAACGGCCTGCAAAGGCCAGTCTTCCCGCATGATTGATGGTGATGGGTACCATTTTTCGCCGCCGGGGGGAATAGGGCGCGTAAGAGGGTGTAAGCAGGGAGAATTTTGCTGCGCTCCGGAGGCGAAAAAACTCAAAAAATCTTTGCCATTATGCGGAACGGCCCGCCGGTGCTGCCGGCGGGCCGTCTGGATAGCATCTGAACCGGGCTATGGCCTTGCTGTGACCACGGCGTGGGGTCGGGGCTTAGAATTCGAAGCCGTAGCTCTTCACGTAGGCATTGATGCGTTTGCGGGAGGCGGCCACGCGCTCCTTGAGGGAGGCGGTGTAGGCTTCCAGATCGGCAATGGGGCTGCGGGCAACGCCTGTCTCCATGGCCGCCTTGGCCACGGCGGGCACTTCCCATTCCAGTATGCGGGCATCCAGCGGCTTGGGAATGACGTAGTCCACGCCGAACGAAAGCTCCTTCACGCCGTAGGCATCGCATATCTCGCTGGGCACGGGTTCCTTGGCAAGGGCGGCGAGCGATCTGGCGGCGGCTATCTTCATGGCTTCGTTGATCTCTGTGGCCTGCACGTCCAGCGCGCCCCGGAAGATGTAGGGGAAGCCGGAGACGTTGTTCACCTGATTGGGGAAGTCTGAACGCCCGGTGCCCATGATGCAGTTGGGGCTGGCTTCCTTGGCGGCGGGGTAGGGGATTTCCGGATTGGGGTTGGCCATGGCGAAGATGATGGGGTCTTTGGCCATAGACTGTACCATGTCTTTGTTCAGCAGGTCCTTGACAGACAGGCCGAGGAAGCAGTCCGCGCCCTTGAGGCAGTCGGCCAGCGAGCCGTGGTCCTTGTCCTGCGCGAAGGCGGCCTTGTACTTGTTCATGGCCTCGCGGCCCTTGTGGATAAGGCCCTTGGAGTCGAACATGAAGATGTTTTTGCGGTCCACGCCGAGCTGTACGTAGAAGTTGGCGCAGGCAATGCCCGCCGCACCGGCACCCACCACCACGACCTTGAGGTCTTCTATGCGGCGGTTGGTTATTTCGCAGGCGTTGATGATGCCCGCGCCGGAGATGACCGCCGTGCCGTGCTGGTCGTCATGGAACACGGGGATGCTCATCTCGCGCTTGAGGGTCTCTTCAATATAGAAGCATTCCGGTGCCTTGATGTCTTCCAGATTGATGCCGCCGAAGGTGGGCTCCATGGCCTTGACGATCTCTATAAGCTGGTCCGCGCTCTTTACGGCGAGGTTTATGTCGAACACGTCAATATCGCAGAAGGTTTTGAAGAGGACGCCCTTGCCCTCCATGACCGGCTTGCCCGCCTTGGGGCCGATGTTGCCGAGGCCCAGCACCGCCGTGCCGTCTGACACCACGCCGACAAGGTTGGAGCGGCCGGTGTAGACATCCACCAGCGAGGGGTCGGCATGGATGGCCATGCACGCTTCCGCCACGCCGGGGGAATAGGCCATGGAAAGGTCTTTCTGGGTGTTGCAGGGCTTTACGGGAACCACCTCCACCTTGCCGCGGCGGGGCAGGCGGTGGTAATCCAGCGCCTCTTCTTTGGTATACAGGGCCATGGGATTCTCCTGTGCTGCGCGGAATGCTCCGCTACAGGTCGTAGTTGGGTTTGGCGTAAAGTTCGTTGCCGTGGGAATCATTGACCACAAGCAGCGGAAAGTCCTGAACGGTGAGCCTGCGGACGGCTTCCGGGCCGAGGTCCGCGTAAGCGATGACCTCTGCCCCGGTGATGCACTGCGACAGCAGCGCGCCCGCACCGCCCGTGGCACCGAAATAGACCCCCGTGTGCTCCCGCAGGGCATCGCGCACGGCCTGACTGCGTTTGCCCTTGCCGATGCTGGCCTTGACGCCCAGTGCGTGCAGGCGCGGGGCGTAGGTATCCATGCGGTAGCTGGTGGTGGGCCCGGCGGAACCTATGGGCCTGCCTTCGGGCGCGGGGCTTGGCCCCACATAGTAGATGACCGCGCCCTGCAGGGGGAAGGGCGGCTCTTCGTTGTTGTCCAGCTGCTCGCACAGCCGTTTGTGGGCGGCGTCCCGCGCTGTGTAGACGGTGCCGGAAAGCCGCACCACATCGCCCGCCCGCAGTTTGCGCAGGTCTTCGTCCCGCAGGGGGGCGGTAAGGGAGTAGGTTGCCATAAACTACACCTCCGGTGCCGGATACGCGGCGGGAATACGGCCGGGAATATACGCGGCCATCACAGGACAACCTCCCGGACGCGCGAGGAATGGCACTGCACGTTCACAGCCAGCGGCAGGCTGGCGATGTGGCAGGGGCGCATCTCTATCTTGACGTCAAGGCTGGTCGTTCTGCCGCCCAGTCCCATGGGACCTATACCCAGATTGTTGACGGCGTCCAGCAGTTCCAGCTCCATGGCGGCTATTTCCGGGTCCGGGTTGCGGACGCCCACAGGCCGGAACAGGGCCTTTTTGGCCAGTGCGGGGGCCATGTCGAAGGTGCCGCCGATGCCCACGCCCACGATGGTGGGCGGGCAGGGGTTCGGTCCCGCCTCTGCCATGCGGCGCACCACGAAATCCTTGATGCCTGCCCAGCCCTGCGCCGGGGTGAGCATGGTGCAGCGCGACATGTTTTCCGACCCGCCGCCCTTGGCCATGTGCATGATGGTAAGCCTGTCGCCGGGCACTATGTCCACATGGATGGCGGCGGGGCTGTTATCGCCCGTGTTCCTGCGGGTGAGGGGGTGGCACAGGGACTTGCGCAGCAGGCCCTTTGCGTACCCTTCCACCATGGCGGCGTTGATGATTTCCGGCAGGACGCCCTGCACGCGGACATCTGCCCCCAGTTCCACGAAGAAGACGCCCACGCCCGTATCCTGACACAGGGGCAGCCCCGTGCGGGCCGCAAGTTCCGCGTTTTCCAGAAGCTGGCCCAGTATTTCGCGGGCGGAGTCCGATTCCTCACGCGCCAGCGCGGCGGCGAGGGCCTGATTCACGTCCGGCGGAAGATGCCGGGCGGCCTGAGTGACCAGACCGACCACGGCTTCATGAATTTCTCTTGCCTCAATGTTTCTCATGGCAGCAGCCTTTGTGCCTCAGCCTGTCCAGTATGCCCTTGGGCAGGATGCCCTTGACCGAGTTCAGCGCCAGCATGCGGCGCATGATGCCGAGCTGGTCCTGCAGGGGAATTTTTTTTGGGCACACGTCCTCGCAGCCCAGAAGCCCCATGCAGCCGAACACGCCCTCGTCGTTGCCGATGACATCGTAGTAGTCGTCATCGCTGCGCTTGTCACGGGGGTCTATGTAGAACCGGGCCACGCGGTTTATGGTGGCGGCACCCATGAAGTCTTCACGCATGCGGGCCGTGCCGCATGCCGCGATGCAGCAGCCGCATTCCACACAGCGGTCCAGTTCGAATATCTGTTCGGCCAGCGCGTTTTCCATGCGCGATTCTTCGGCGGCGGGGTTGAAGGCGGTGTCATCCGTGTGCACCCACGCCTCTATGCGCTTGCCCACGTTGCGGAACCATGTGCCCGTATCCACCGACAGGTCGCCGATGAGCTTGAACACGGGCAGCGGGTGCAGCACGATGTGGTCCGGCAGGTCGCGGGTCTGGGTGTGGCAGGCAAGGCCGGGACGGCCGTTGATGACCATGCCGCACGAGCCGCAGATGCCCGCGCGGCAGCAGAAGTCGAACTGCACGCCGGGGTCCTGCTCCTCGCGGATGCGGTTCAGGGCGATGAACAGGGTCATGGAATCATATTCATTTACGTAAAACGACTGCATGCGCGGCACGGAGTCCGGGTCCAGCGGGTTGTAGCGGAAGATTTCCAGATGAAGTCTGCGGGACATGGGGCGTTCTCCTTACTGCTTCTCGGGGGTGGCTGTGTGCGGGGCGGTCCTGCCGGGAACGGTGAGCTTTTCCGGCGGCAGGTCGGCGGGAATGATCTTGCCGGCGCCGTAGCCCCGGTCGCCGGGGGGGATGTCCAAGTAGGGGGAGGCGTCGT
>CAYRLL010000004.1:0-1538 GCA_964425115.1 uncultured Desulfovibrio sp.
CGGCCATGCCTGCAAGCGGTGCGAACCCATTTTCACAGCCACGGGCGAGGAACTTCCCGCACTTATCTACACTTTTCCGGTGGGCGGTCCGTCAAAGGACCAGGACCTCGTGCTGGAAATCGCCGTAGACGTTTCCGAGGTGGAAGAACAGCAGCAGAAGCTCCTGCGTGCGCAGCGGCAGTACCGCAAACTTTTTGACGAAGCCCCCTGCTTTATCACCGTGCAGGACAAAGACCTGCGCATAGTGGACGCCAACAGGCTGTTCAAGGAACACTTCCCCTACGCCGAGGGGGGGCACTGCTATGAGATTCTGAAGCGCCGTTCCGAACCGTGCATGGAGTGCCCCATTCTGAAGACATTCGAGGACGGGCAATCCCATCAGGCCGAGATGCAGGTTTCCACGCAGAAGGGGACGCCCTGCAACATTCTGGTGCAGACAGCGCCGGTGCATGACGAAGACGGCAGCATCTCCCATGTGATAGAGCTTTCCGCAGACATCACCATGATCCGCCAGTTGCAGGGGCACCTCGCCACGCTGGGCATTATGCTCGGCTCCATGTCTCACGGCATGAAGGGCCTGCTCATGGCCATTGACGGCGGTGCCTACAATGTGGAGGCGGGCCTGCGCAAAAACGACATGGAGCGCATCGCCGCCGGTTGGGCGCAGGTACAGGGAAAGCTGGCCACGCTGCGCAAGATGTCGCTGGATATTCTGGACTTCGCCAAGGCCAGAGAGCTGGAACTGGGCGTAACGGACCTGCGCAGCTTTGCCGAAAAGCAGGCTGATGCGGTGCGCCACAAGGCACTATCCCACGGCATTCCTCTTTACGTGGATACGGAAAAGGCCAGCGGCACGCTGGAGGCGGACGCCGGAATCCTGACATCTGCCATAACCAACATTCTGGATAATGCCGTGGACGCCTGCCTGTACGACAGGAGCAAGACAGACCACGCCGTGCATCTGCGGGCATGGCGCAACGAAGGGTACGCCCATTTTGAAATAGAGGACAACGGCGTGGGACTGGACCCGGAAACCCGCCAGAACATGTTCACCATGTTCTTTTCCTCCAAAGGCGCTGTGGGTACGGGCATAGGCCTGTTCTACGCCCATGAGGTCATCAGCCGCCACTGCGGCGAAATTGACGTTACCTCCGAAGTGGGCAAGGGAACGCGATTCCACATCCGGCTTCCTCTGCGGCAGGAATCGTGCCCGCCAAAGGCTTCCGGCTTCTGACAGGTCTGTCCCTTCGACATCGCACTTCCCGTAACCGCTGAATAAAACAGGACATGGCGGGACCGGGCTGGTCTGGACGGGCCTAGGCGGGTCTGGTCGGATCAGGGCGGATCAGGACGTATGGGCGGGTCTGAACGGGCCTGAACGGGTCTGAGCGGGCCTGGACGAATCAGGACGCATTGGGAAGCATCGGGACGGAACACAGGGCGGCGGCGGGCAATCCGCTAAATGCCAGCCTCCATTCCGGTGAGCAGGGCTACGCGTATCTTTACCACCACCTTTTTCACGGGCTGCCCTGCCCGTA
>CAYRLL010000004.1:1638-12763 GCA_964425115.1 uncultured Desulfovibrio sp.
TCCGGCAACAGGTTCGGTAACCGGTTCAGCAGGCCGTTCAATACCGGGGCAATGTCCGTCCTGCGGATACAGGGCGGCAAACATGCCCCCGCCAAGGGGAACCCTTGCGCCAGCCTGGGCGGGCACCTCGAACAACGCGAAGTCCCGCTCCGCATTATACGGCTGACGCAGCCGCAGCGTGTTCAGCGGGGCGTGCAGCAGCCATTCCCGGCCCGCCAGAAGAAACTGCACATCCATATACACCCTGTGCGCTTCGTACGGCTTGGCACCGTCCGGAACAGGAACATACTCCGCCACTTCCGCAAAGATATCGTCTCCGTCAATGGCATACCGTCCGGCGGAGATATCCGGCGACACCCCTTCCAGAAAGGTAAACGCCTTTTCCCACGCCTCTCCCAGAGGATACCGCCGCCAATGTGCCAAGGTGTCCGTGATCATGCCTTACCTCGCGTTATGCAAACCATTGAACAGGCCATGCGATTGCTGCGGCCCGCTCACGTCTTCTCGCATGTCTCTGCGTGAGTCAATCCTGAATATTTTCCGCATGCTGGCGTGCCGTAATCGCGCCCCTTGCGCCAAATTCCGCCAATTTCCGCCCGACTCCTGCTGCTTCCGCCCGCTTCTGCACGCTTTCGGGCCTGTGGGCAATCTGTGAGCAGTCAGGCTCACCCGCCGCGCGGCACCCCGCCTGAGCCTTCAGGCTGCAACGTGTGTATCAATTTTATGCAGCCGCCGGATTGGCGTTGACTATCCCTCCCGTTTTGACAATCATTTTCCGGTTATTGTCCAGACCAATTTCCATCCCCTTCTCTATCGGAGAATCAGAGTGACCACACCTTTCCCCCTAGCCTCCCTGCGCCGCCCGTCGTTTTTTACTGCGGCAGCACTCCTGTTTGCCGTACTCCTTGCTGCCGGTTGCGGAAACGGTGAAAACAAGCCCGCGCAGCCCAAAGCGGTACCGGCGGTTCCCGTGACCGTGGCCGAGGTGATGCAGCAGGCAACACCGCTGGTCGTAACCGCCGTGGGCAACGTGCAGCCGCAGGCAACCGTGCAGATCAAGACGCAGGTGGGCGGAACCATAGTCGAGCAACGTGTGCGCGACGGCCAGAGCGTGCGCGAGGGAGACCTGCTCTTCAGGCTGGACCCGCGCCCCTTTGAACTGACCATCCGCGAGGCGCAGGCACGGCTGGAACGCAACCGGGTGCAGCTTGCCAAGGCTGCCAAGGATCTGGAACGCTATGCGCAGCTCAGCAAAATTAACGCCGTGGCGCAGGAGCAGTATGACAAGACCTACGCCGAGGCCAAATCGCTGGAAAGCGACATCCAGCTGAACCTTGCCACGCTGGAACGGGCGCGTCTGGACCTTGCCTATACGGTCATCAAGGCCCCCATATCCGGCAACGTGGGCATGATTCAGGTAACGGAAGGCAACGTCATCAAGGCCAACGACGAACGCACCCTGTGCATCATTAACCAATTGGACCCTGTTTCCGTCTCGTTTGCCCTGCCGGAACGGTACCTGACCGAGGTGCTGGACATGCAGCGTTCGGGGAGCGTTCCTGTGGAAGCTACCCCGGCATCATCCGATGCTCTTTCGGGCCAGTCCTCCCCATCCGGCCAGTCTTCCCCTTCTGGCCAGCCCTCCCAATCAGGCCAGACCCGCGAGCCGGTGCGCGGCTTCCTTTCCGCCATGGATAACGCCGTGGATACGACCACAGGCACCATCCGCCTGCGCGCACAGTTTGACAATGCAGAAAAACGCCTGTGGCCCGGCCAGTTTGTCCGTGTGGGCCTGGTGCTGCGGGAAAAGCCGGATGCCCTGCTCATTCCCACCTCTGCGGTGCTGGACGGTATTCAGGGCTCCTACGTTTACGTGATCACCCCGGATAACAAGGCAGAGGCGCGCCAGATAACCGTAGACTTTCTCTCCGGAAAAAATACCGTTCTCGCCTCCGGGCTTGCCGTTGGCGAGCGGGTGGTGCTGGACGGGCAGGTGCGCCTTGCCCCCGGCATGACCGTGGAGGTACGCCCGCAACCCGGTGCTGCCCCCCAGTCCCCGCAGTCCACTCAGACTCCGCAAGCCGGGCAGCAACCACTCCCTGCCGCGGGCAAGGGTGAATAGCCATGAATCCGTCCGCCATATTCGTCAACCGGCCGGTCATGACCACCCTGCTCATGCTCGGCATCCTCTTTTCCGGCATCATGGCCTATTCACGCCTGCCGGTGAACGACCTGCCCAATGTGGATTTTCCCACCATTGAGGTCAGCGCCAGCCTTTCCGGCGCAAGCCCGGAAACCATGGCCTCCGCCGTTGCCACGCCGCTGGAAAAACAATTTTCCACCATTGCGGGACTGGATTCCATGACCTCGGTCAGTTCCATGGGCAGCACGCGCATAACCATGCAGTTTTCGCTGGAAAAGAACATAGACGCCGCCGCGCTGGACGTGCAGTCGGCCATAACCGCCGCCTCGCGCAACCTGCCGGAGGATATGGATTCTCCCCCCACCTTCCGCAAGGTGAACCCGGCGGACTTTCCCATTCTGTACCTTGCCATCTCCTCGCCCACCATGCGGCTTTCCGATGTGAACGAATATGCGGAAGGCATGATGGCGCAGCGCCTCTCCATGGTAAACGGCGTGGCGCAGGTGCAGGTATACGGCTCCAAGAAATACGCCGTGCGCATCCAGTTGAATCCGGAGGCGCTGGCATCGCGCGAAATTGGCGTGGACGAGGTGGCAAACGCCATACGCACCAGCAACGTGAACCTGCCCGTGGGCACCATTACCGGCGATGCGCGCGAATACACGGTGCGTTCGTCGGGACAGCTGCTCAACGCCGATGCCTACCGCCCGCTCATTGTGGCATGGCGCAACGGTTCGCCCGTGCGGCTCGGCGAAGTGGCACTGGTGCAGGACAGCGTGGAAAACGTGCGCCGCCTCAACTGGCACAGCGGCACGCCGGGCATGGTGCTTGCCGTGCAGCGGCAGCCCGGCACCAATACCGTGGAGGTGGTAGACGCCATCCGCGCCCTGCTGCCGGAATTCCGCGAAATGCTGCCCGCCGCCGCAAGCCTTGAGGTGCTGTATGACCGTTCCCAATCCATCAAGGAATCGGTGGATGACGTAAAGTTCACGCTGGTGTTGACCATCTGCCTGGTCATCATGGTCATCTTCATGTTCCTGCGCAAGGTTTCCGCCACCATCATTCCGGGGCTTGCGCTGCCCATGTCCATAGTGGGCACCTTCGGCGTCATGTATTACATGGGCTTCAGCCTGAACAACATCTCGCTCATGGCGCTGACCCTCTCCGTAGGTTTTGTGGTGGACGACGCCATCGTCATGCTGGAAAACATTGTCCGGCATCAGGAAATGGGCAAAACCATCCGCGCCGCAGTCATGGACGGCTCACGCGAGATTGCCTTTACCATTGTTTCCATGACCATTTCCCTTGCTGCCGTGTTCATTCCCGTGCTGTTCATGGGGGGCGTGGTGGGCAGGCTGTTCCACGAATTCGCGGTTACCATCTCTGCCGCCATCCTCATCTCCGGCGTGGTTTCGCTCACGCTCACCCCCATGCTGTGCAACCTCATCCTGCGGCAGCATAAGGGAACGGAACGCCACGGCAGGTTCTACAACGCCATGGAAGCCATGTTCAACGCATGGCACCGGCTCTATGAGGTTACGCTCAACTGGTGCGTGCGCCACCATGCGCTGACCATGGGTTTTTCCATCCTTCTGGTGGGGGTTACCGCATGGATGTTCGTGGTTATCCCCAAGGGGTTCCTGCCCAAGGAAGATACGGGGCGCCTGCAGGCATCGCTTGTCTATGAAGAAGGCATAGCCTTTGACACACTGGTGCGCCGCCAGAAGGAACTGATGGCCGTGCTGGACGAGGATAAGGCCGTGGCGGGCTACATGTCCGTGGCGGGTGCGGGCGGGCCCAACGCCGCAAGCAACGCGGGACGGCTGATGATAAACCTCAAGCCCCACGCGGAACGCAAGGAAACGGCGGAACAGGTGCTGCAACGGCTGCGCAGAAGCCTTTCGCAGGTGCCCGGCGTGCAGGTCTATCTGCAAAACCCGCCCGCCATCAACATCGGCGGACGCTCCAGCAAGGGGCAGTATCAATTCACCCTGCAAAGTCCCAACACGGAAGAACTGTACCGCTCCGCCGCCCAGCTGGAGGCGCGTCTGGCTGTGATGCCCGACCTGCAGGACGTAAGTTCCGACATGGAACTCACCAACCCGGAACTGCAGCTCCTCATCCACCGAGACAAGGCGGCTGCGCTGGGCGTGAGCGCCTATCA
This sequence comes from uncultured Desulfovibrio sp., assembly GCA_964425115.1. Lineage (GTDB taxonomy): Bacteria > Desulfobacterota > Desulfovibrionia > Desulfovibrionales > Desulfovibrionaceae > Halodesulfovibrio. The sequence continues at coordinate 5,946 of CAYRLL010000004.1, forward strand.
GATAGAAGATGCCCTTGCCACCTCCTTCGGCAACCGGCGCGTCTCAAGCATCTATGCGGCCAATGACACCTACCGCGTTCTCATGGAGCTTGCCCCTGAGTATCAGGCCAACCCGGACGCCCTCTCCTTCCTGCATGTGCGGTCCGGCGACGGCAAGCTCATTCCCATGGACACGCTCATGGAACGCAGAATGGGCGTTGGCCCTCTTTCCATAAACCATTCCGGGCAGTTGCCTTCTGCCACCATCTCCTTCAACCTGCGGCCCGGCGTTTCGCTGGGGTCTGCGGTTGCGCAGGTGGAAGCCGTGGCCGCAGAGGTGGTGCCCGCCAGCATCTCCACCACCTTTCAGGGGGAAGCGCAGGCGTTTCAGGATTCCATGAAGGGCCTCGCCATGCTGCTGGGCGTATCCGTTCTGGTCATCTATCTGGTGCTGGGCATTCTGTACGAAAGTTTCATCCACCCCCTCACCATCCTTTCCGGGCTTCCCTCGGCAGGGGTGGGTGCCCTGCTCACGCTCATGATTTTTAACGTGGACCTGAACCTGTACGGATTCGTGGGCATAATCATGCTCATAGGCATAGTGAAGAAGAACGCCATTATGATGATAGACTTCGCGCTGGAAGCGCAGCGCACCCGCAACCTTGACGCGCGCAGGGCCATTTGCGAAGGCGCGCTCATACGCTTCCGGCCCATCATGATGACCACCATGGCCGCGCTTATGGGTACGCTGCCCATCGCTCTGGGCATAGGCGCGGGGGCAGACGCCCGCAGGCCTCTGGGCCTTGCCGTTGTGGGCGGCCTGCTGCTCTCGCAACTGCTCACGCTCTACTTCACGCCCGTGTATTACATGTATCTGGATGCCGCCCAGCGCAGGTTGCGCTCCCTGTTCCGCAAGGCGGACCCGCTGCCCGCACAGCCCGGCAAGGCCTGACCCGCACAGCCCCACAGCCCCCCAAAACATAAGGGCTGCGAAGCACACCGCTCCGCAGCCCTTTCTCTTTTCAGAATGGCCCAGCTTTATTCCACCAGCGCACCGTCTGCCATGCGCACAATCCGGTCAGCCCTGCGGGCGTAGGATTCATCGTGCGTGACCATGACGATGGACAGGCCGTCCCTCTTCAGGTCTGCCAGCAGTTCCATGATGGATTCCCCGGTGGTCTTATCCAGATTCCCCGTCGGTTCATCGGCAAAGAGCACGGTAGATTCCTTGACCAGCGCGCGGGCAATGGCCACACGCTGCTGCTCGCCGCCGGAAAGGTGTCCGGGCAGCTTGCTGCCTTTGTCGCCCAGCCCCACCCGCCGCAGGCATTCTTCCGCCCGTTCGCGGGCAGCGGTGCTCACCGCGCGCAACCCGCTCATAAAGGGCAGCAGCACATTCTCGCGCGCCGTAAGATACGGCAACAGGTAATGGAACTGAAAAACAACGGCAAAGTCGCGGTTGCGCAGACTGTTCAGCCGCGCCGGAGAAAAGGTGGTGACATCTTCCCCGCGGTACAGAATCTGTCCGCTGTCCGGTGCCAGCAGCGTGGCAAGCACGTTCAGAAAGGTGGTCTTGCCGGAGCCGGAGCGCCCGACAATGCTCACAAACTCTCCGGCGGCAAGAGAAAGGTTCACCCCGCGCAGGGCAGAAGTGACAACCCCTTCCGATTGAAAATCCTTGGTAATGTTCACGGCTTCAAGCATGAGGTCCTCACAGGGAAATGAGCGCGGTGGAAGGTTCTATGGAGGCCGCCTTCCACGAAGGGAAAAAGGCCGCAAGCACGGAAACGCCCACCACAAGCAGGCAGGTCAGGGCCAGATGGCCGGGATGCATGCTCAGGGCCGCTTCGCCCGCCATGTCCATCAACGCCAGCACCTTGAGGCTCAGGGCAAAGCCGCCCAGATACCCCAGCACCCCCGCTGCCATGCCTATGAACACAGCCTCGAAGCAGAAGATGCCGAACACCCCCCGGCGGGAAAACCCGAGCGAGCGCAAAAGGCCTATTTCGCGCACGCGCTCGTTTACCGAGGCGAGCATGGTGGCACCCACCATGCAGCAGGCAATGAACAGGATGACAAGGCTCACCGTGAGGATGAGATGCTCCACAAAATGCATGGCATACATGCGCTGCTTGACTATGGATTGCAGGGCCTGCACCTCTGTTTCCGGCAGGGCTTCAACCAGCTGGTCAACAATATCCTCTATGGGGCAGCCCGCGCACAGGGCCGCTATCTCCACAAAACTGACCTCGCCGGGGCGAGAGAAGACCTGCTGTACAAAGCCGAGGTCCGCAAACAGCACCGAATCGTCATCCCCGCCGGTAGGCGCTATGACGCCGGAAACATGGGCGCTGTATCCGCCAAGATCAATGGTATCTCCCACGCCTATGTCCAGCTTCTGTGCCGCCTTTGCGCCTGCAAGAATACCATCTGCCCTTTCGGGAAAACCGCCCTCAATGGCCCAGTAGCCCTTGAGCACCTCTTCCCGCGCAAAACGTACCCCGATTATGCCCACCGCCACGTCGCGCACCCGGGTCATGGCCACCAGCTTGGGAGCCACAACGCTTATGCGGTCGCTATGCCCGATGGAAAGAACCCGCTCCTCCACGTCCTGTTCGCGCAGGGCGGTAACACCCATAACCATGTCGCCCATGGAAAAGCCGCCGTAGCTTACGGTCAGCTTTTCACTCTTGGGGGTGACAAGGATGTTGGCTCCAAAGGCGGTGAGTTTCTTTTCCAGCGACTCGCCCACCACCATGGAAACATAGTTGAGCGAGACAATGGACACCACGCTCAGGCCAAACACCACAAAGACAAGAAGCGTCTTCAGCCACTTCTTGCGCATGGTCCGCAGCGGGATGGTCAGAATATTCATCAGAAGAACCTCTGCCCGGTCATCAGGTCTTCCACGCTCATGACCACGCTGCCATCCTTAATGCTGCGCGGCAGGGGGGCAGGGTTGCAGCCGCCCTCCACATCGCCTATGCGCGATGAGTGGAAGCGCATGCCGCAGTTGTTGCAGATCATGAAATCCTTATCCTGCGTGTATCCTTTCTTGGAATGAAAGCAGACATCGCAGGCGTCAAAGGCGGCGCGCACAACCCCGTCCGGGGTTTTAAGCAGGAAAAACTTCACTTCCTTGCCGCCGTGGGCAAAGCGGTAGTGCTGCGCCTTGCCTTCTGCAATGTCCGCAAGCGGAATGGACACAAGGCCGTTTTCTGCCTTTACCTCGGCATATTTGGAAAACATGCCGAAAAACGCGTGCGCCGGAGATACGGCAAACAGGGCAAGCATGATCAGCAGGGCTATCCGGATGGATCGCATGAGTCCTCCCACGGATGGAGTGTGATGAAGTATGAAGGGTATGGTGCAAGGCTCTCCCGTACACGTTCCCCGGGAGTATCGGGCGCACAGCAGCATTCCTTGCTTACAGCCATGGTTACAGGCGGGACGTACCGTTCCGTTTGTCTCAACCGCACCGATAGAACACCCGGAACGGCTATGGGCACCTGCATTTCCCGGAACCGCCCGCACCACGCCCCGGGACGAAAAACAGGCATCGGGCCGAAGTGTAAGATAAGCAGGCGCAGCAGCCATGGCAAGGTCGCCCGACCGGTTGAATAATCAATTTTACTTATGAACGACATGAAAATTTCTCGTTTGCGCATTCCGCAAACTGGCGTATGTTCGCTTCACACCGCAACGCCACCCAGCAATATGCAGTGCCGTTGCAACTCTTCGCCCGATACCCTGTACTTGGTTATCGGCACGGTATCGTGAACTGGAAAAGCATTTCACAAAATGTGTGAAATACCCCTTCCTCACGATAGATAGCCAGCATCTCCGCAGCCCTGCGTCACCGGAAAGCACCCCGGATGTATTCCGCAAAGTGCATACAGACGCGACAGCGCATGCAGACTAACAACACAAGAGCATTTTTTCACAATCCGCGTGCGGTACGTATTATCCATGGCACACTGCGTTTCCAGTTGCCTGGTCCCGTCCGCACCGGAAAGGGCAACGCCCGGAACGTATCCGGCCTGTAACGCCCCAGTCTTTGCAACAATACCGTTGCCCGCGCCATACGGCACTACGCCGCGCGGACAACAGAAACAATACACCCTATCAGGAGTCTTATCATGTCTTTTGCACTCATGTCCCTGCTCATGCTCGTTATGTTCACCATTCAGGATCTCATCGTGGGCAGCTATGACGCAGGTCAGCGTGTTATCTTCGCAGCCATTGTGCTCGCAACCGCAGTAGCCGGATGCACCGTGCTGTATCTCCAGTTCAGGAGCGAAAGCGCCGAGAAGCGCGAACGCGGCTTCATCCGCTACTTCATGAAGAACTAACGGATTCGGATTACGCCGGACCACGGGACAGGCGGCGCACCATGCCGGTCCCGAGCGGACGCCGTTACGGTTCATGCCGTAGCGGCGTTCCTGTTTTGTGCGCCAGCCGCGCATCCATTCAGGAAATTCATCAAATGTTGCCAGAATGATGACTCCGGCTTATACTTCACACTCCCACATTCTTTTCATCCGCCCGGAGGCAGTATGAATCTTCGCCAGTTGGAGCTGTTCATCTCCCTTGCGAAAAACCCGAACATCTCACAGGTAGCCAAAGAGCACTTCCTCACCCAGTCCGCCGTTTCCGTTGCCCTGAAAGGGCTGGAACAGGATCTGGGCGTGCAGCTCTTTGACCGCCTGAGCAGGAGACTCGCCCTTAATCCGCACGGACGCACCTTCCTGCGTCAGCTGGAACCCGCCATGCACAATCTGGGGCAGGTTCTGCGCACCTTTGAGGGTGACAACATGACCGGCGTGCTGGTGGTGGGGGCATCGTCCACCATTGCCGACTACATTCTGCCACAGATACTCTTTGAATTCGAAGACCGTTACCCCCACGCCACAGTGGAAACGGTGTTCACCAATCCGCACGACATAGCGGACGGTCTGGAGGATGGCACCATAGACATAGGGCTGGTGGAGACTGAAATCGACAACCCGGTGCTGGAATCCACCCGCCTTTGCCAAGACGAACTGTTCGTTGTTTCCAGTGACGAGATCTTTGCCAAAAAAGGCCCGTATCACATAGAGGAACTGCTGCAGAAAAAGTGGATACTGCGCGAACCGGGAGCAGGCTCCCGCGACACATTCGACGCCTACCTCGGCAGCTACATGGACAGAATGCGTATTACGCTGCAAATGCACCATACGGTTTCCATCAAGCGCGTTCTGCAGAACTCGGACACCCTGAGCTGCCTTTCGCCCTTCGCCATCCAGCGTGAACTGGAATACGGCGAGCTGTTCCGGGTGCACCTGAAGAACATCCGCCTGATCCGCCACTTCCACGCCGTGGTGCACAAGGACAAATACCGCTCAAAGCTGCTGAACACCTTTTTCCACGGTGTGGAGGCATATCTGGGCACGGACAGACAGATTTTTCACGAGGAATAACGGCGCGGAAACTTTGCGGGCAAACGGGCACAATTTCGTTGCTAATCGTCACAGACTTGTGAATACTGTGTAATACCAGCGCACCTTACTCCCATGGGAAAGAGGAGCGCCCCCGGCGGGAAGCCCCGCCTTTGTCCGAAGCCCTTTCCGAAGAACACGTCTTAGAGGAGAAACGCATGTCTTCCATTTCCAAACGTAACCTCATCATCCTTGCCGCACTTTTCCTGGCTGTTCTGCTCTTTGTGACAACCTGCAGTGACAGCGGAACCAAGGTGCAGACCAAGGACAAACGCACCCCCGAGCTTTCGCTGAAGCTGCTCAAGGAAGGCAATGAACGCTTTGCCAAGGGCGATGCGGAACACCCCCGCACCGATGCCAAGCGCCTTGAGCAGGCAGGCAAGGAAAGTCAGGGCGACCACGCCTTTGCCACCGTGCTCTCCTGTTCTGACTCCCGCGTGCCTGTAGAACGCATTTTTGACGCAGGGGTCATGGATATCTTTGTGGTCCGCGTGGCGGGCAACGTGGTGCAGGGGAACGAAGCCGGCTCCATCGAATACGGTCTTTCCCACGTCAACACTCCGCTGCTGGTGGTTCTTGGCCATACGCAGTGCGGTGCCGTGACCGCCGTGACCGAAGCCGTGGAAGGCCACGGACACGAACTGGAACGCAACATCCCCGGCCTTGTTTCCTCCATCATTCCCGCCGTGGAACGGACCAAGAAGCACACCGGGCTCAAAGGCAAGGCACTGGTACCGCAGGCTACGGAGCAGAACGTGTGGCAGTCTATCACCGATCTGTTCATGCGCAGCCCCAGCACCCGCGAACTGGTCAAGAGCGGCAAGGTGAAGGTTGTGGGTGCCATGTACGAGGTGGAAACCGGCCGCGTGCAGTGGCTCAAGGAAGACAGACCCCTCGCCATCCTCAAAGAAGTTGAGGAAAACCCCGCACGCGCCATGGAAGCCATGGCAGGTCACGGCGATGAAGACCACGCCGCCCACGGCCATGCCGGGGAAGCAGACCACAAGCACGACATGACGGAAGGTCATGACCATCCGGCTGATGCCGCCGCTCCCGCCGGGGAAGACGCCGTGAAGGAAGAAGCCGCTGCGCATGAGGCAGCGGAAGCGGCACAAGCCCCGCTTACCGTGGAACAGTTGCAGGAGCTTGCAGCCAAGGCTGCGGAAGCCGCCAAGGCAGCGGCCGAAGCAGCGGCTGATGCAGCGCAGACCGCCACCCGCGCGGCAGAAGAAGCTGCCCGCGCAGCCGGAGCCGCACAATAGTCCTGTTCCCGGATATGCCATTCAGGGGCCGTCTCCATGCGGGGCGGCCCTTTTCCGTTACGAGATACGGTATGCGCCCAAAGCACATACTTGCGGCGCA
>CAYRLL010000004.1:12863-27909 GCA_964425115.1 uncultured Desulfovibrio sp.
GGCCCTTTTCCGTTACGAGATACGGTATGCGCCCAAAGCACATACTTGCGGCGCACACTTGCTTTGCCACGGCATCCCCGTTAGGGTGCGCTGGCGCAAGGGGCATCATGCCTTCACGCATACGGGAGCATGGCTCCCGGCTGGCAAACCTGCCACGCTGGTAACAATTACCTTTCCGCAACCACACCCGGCTGTACGGCGGCACACATCCACCACGCCGGGATACGCTTATAAAAAAGGTTTAGTCCATGACGTTTACGGAATTCAGACTGCTTATCGGAAACGACTGGGGGCTTATGCTCCTCTCGTGCATCCTGCTGTATATGTTCATCCTGCGCCTGCGCCGTGTGGGGGGAATATTGGGGCTTACGGGCACCATCGCAACCTCCGTGCTCCTTCTCATGCTGTGCTGGATGCAGTGGAACAAGTATTCCGTGGGGCAGGAGATACTGCGCATAGCAGAGGCCGACGGGGCGGGGTATCAGCTCATGACTGCCGAGAAAAAACCGCTGGTCATGCCGCGTGTGCTCAACGTATCCGGTGCGCGGTACATAATAGACATGGCGGAACAGCACCAGCAACGGCATCTGCCGTGGGCGCTCATCGCCCTGCCCAAATAAAAAAGGCGCGCCCGCCATTGCTGCGGACCGCCTTTCCGGTCTCCGTCACATCCTGAAGAATGCCCCTGACGGGGCAGCCACATGTCCGCGTTGTCGTCAGCGGCAGACAGTTGGGTCTACGATAATACCCATGTACTCATTCACAATGCCGCCGCTGGCGGCATTGGCGTAAGCGGTCACCTGCGTCCGCCCAGCCTCCATGGGGTGAAAATCAAGCCAGGCGTCCACCCGGAACCGGCGGGCGTTTTCCCACTCTCCCCACACCATCTGACGGGGTTCACCGGGTTTTCCGGGCTTCATCCAGTGCCCGTTGCCGCAGCGGGCATGGTAGAACACAAGGTTACTTTCAATTTCATCTATGGAAAGCAGCACCACGTTCTGCATACTGCTGTAACGCTGTTCCCGCACCTCTTCTATAGGCGCCGTTATGCACGACGCCAGAACCGGCAACAGCAAAAGCATGACCAGGCATCCCGCCCATGTGATGCGGGAATACCTGACGCACGCTGCCGGAGGGAGGGGAGACGGAACACTCCTTCCTCTCTCCTTGTTCCTGCAGCCGCGAGTCTCTGCGGCACTCATGATATTCATGGTGCTGATGGTACAACAGGATTGCGCATAAGGCCATAGCGCACGGCTGAGGACGAAACGAAATCCATTGTTATTCTTCCGGCATCAGGTGTATCCTGCTGAGCACTATCTCTTTCCGGCTACAGAAGCATAACTATTCCGGGAGGACGATAGCGGGAGCCGTGCCTGTTCATAACAGTCCGGCAGTGCCGCGCTCCCTCCGTGAGGAGACCCCGGAGCTTCACTCAGCACCGCAACGGGTGTTTCTGCCTGCGCGGTGCCAAAGAACCTGAAAGCAACCCGAACGACGGAGAAACGACCATGGATTTTTCAGACATCCTCGCACGGCGGCGCGCCGTCAACTTTTTCGATACGGAACGCGATGTCCCGCCCGCACTGCTGGAGCAGGTGGTACACATGGCTGCCAATGCCCCTTCCGGCTTCAACCTGCAGCCGTGGAACCTGATTGTGTTGCGCGGGCAGGAAGAAAAACTGCGGCTCCGCAAGGTTGCCATGAACCAGCCCAAGGTGAGCGAAGCTCCCGTGGTGCTCATTGTGCTGGCCGATACAAAAGGCTGGGAAAAGGGACACCCTACTCTGGAGCGCAACTTTTCGGAAATGCTCGCCGCAGGCTCCATGAAGGAGGAACAGCGGGAATGGTTCTACGGCGCCTGCCGCAAGCTCTACGGAACAAGCCGTGATACGGAACTGGCCTTTGGTGTGAAAAACACCGCCTTCTTCGCCATGTCGCTCATGTATGCCGCAAGCAGCCTCGGTCTGGACACCCACCCCATGGACGGCTTCAACCACGATGGCGTCATGCGCGAATTCGGCATCCCCGCAGATAGATACTGGATACCGCTGCTCATGGCCGTAGGGTATTTCCGTCCCGGGGAAACCCGGCCCGAACCCAAGTGGCGCAAGGCATACGAGGATATCGTGGTGCGTTTCGACACGCCCTCACAAGGCTGACCACCGCATAAGAAAACACGCCCCCGCTGCCACACGGCACGGGGGCGCGCTCTTATCAACCATACGCGGCATGGGATGCTGACGCCTTTGCAATAACGAACGGCACCCCGCCTGCCACAAACCGGCTGCGCATACCGGCTGCATATACCTGCTGCACAATCCGACTGTGCAAACCATATGGCACGGGCTACATGGCACGACCCGTCTGGCACGGGCCGTCTGGCATAAGCCTCTGGCACAGGCCACATGGCATAATCCGACTATGCAATCCATATGGCACGGGCCATATGGCATGATCCGTCTGGCATAAGCCTCTGGCACAGGCCGTTGGCCATTCCCGGCCATACCGGCCATACCGGCAGGCTACAGACCCACGCGCTCCGCAATCTCAAGGCACATGTCGGCCTTGTTCAGCGTGTACAGATGAATGCCGGGGGCACCGCCGTCCACAAGACGACGAATCTGCTGTGCGGCAAATTCCAGCCCCGCTTCCTTCACCGCCTCGTCGCCGCCCTTTTCATTGGCCTCTTCCAGCGCAAGATAGAGCTTGCCGGGAATATTTGCTCCGCACAGCGTGAGAATGCGGCGTATGGAGCCAAGGCTCTGAATGGGCAGAATGCCGGGCAGCACGGGCTTGTTCACGCCTGCGGCCCGCAGTTGGGCCACAAAATTGAAATACTCCCGCACGTCAAAGAACAGCTGGGTAACCACAAAATCACTGCCTGCATCCAGTTTGACCTTGGTGTATGCCAGATCATCGCTGAACGTGAGCGATTCCGGATGCGCTGCGGGATACCCGGCCACGCTTATGCCGAAATCAGGGCAGCAGTCGCGCACAAAGGTCACCAGATCGGACGCGTAGCGGAACTCCTGCGTGCTCCAGTCAATCTCCACCCCCCGGGGGGCATCGCCGCGCAACGCGAGCACGTTGTGCACTCCGGCAGCGCGGAGCTTATCCAGAAAATCACGTATTTTCTCACCGTCCGCGCCCACGCAGGTAAGGTGGGCCATAGGTTCTATGCCTATTGCGTTCTTAATGTGCGCCGTAATCTCCAGCGTATTGTCCTGCGTGGAGCCTCCTGCGCCGTAGGTAACGGAAGCGAAAAGGGGATCAAGAGCCTTCAGCCGTTCCACTGTGCGGAAGAAGCCCGGCCAGTTTTCACGTTCCTTGGGCGGAAAGAATTCCAGAGAATAAAATGGGCTGGTACGGGCAGCCATAAGGTCGATAATCTTCAAGGGAGGCTCCTTGTCTGTTGGCAATCTGTCATCCCGATACGCCGCCTCCGGGCGGCTGACGCCTTGCGGCGCCACGGAAATTTTTATATATCAAGAAAACTTGATACGTCAATATCCGGTTACATTGATTTTTGCAAGGGATTTTCCCCCCTGCTGGACTTTAGCCCCCCGGAGATGTACCTCCTCTGTGAGATAACGGCATCAGCGCAGCCCGCGCCTGCACGGGCTGCGTAGCGTACCGCATGGTACACCCCATACATTACAGCATCGAGAACAACATGTATTTCTGGCAGATACTGCTTCTGGTGGTTGTCACCTGCATTGCGGCGACAGCCCTTTCCCGTCCGTATGATGACAAACTGGCCCTGCGGCTTCGCAAGCTCATGATATGGGTGGTTCCCTACGTATTCATCACCGTGGGGCTGTGCGCCCTGCTCCTGCAGTCCGGCATGGTGGCTATGGTGTTTCTGTTCGCCGCGGCTGCATGCTTCTTTCTCTTTCTCAAGCGCGATATCGGTTAGATAGCCCGACATGATAAACCGGTGCGGCAAGCACCCGAAACGCCGTAAGAACGCAACAGCACAACGGCAGGACGGAACACCCCAAGCTCACTGCATGCCATGAAAAACCCTCTGCGTACCATATCTGCAAGCATACTTGCTGCCGGCATGCTCTGCGTGCTGCTCTTTACGCCTGCGGAGCCGGCTCTTGCCGCGGGGCTGTGGCAGAGACTGGACGACGGGCTGGATATTGCAACATTCGCCATTTTCACCCCCCCTTCCGCCAACGCCTCCATGGTCATTGCCGATACTCCGGCCGGAATGCCTTCAGACCGGAGCGGCGGCCCCCCCCCCGGACAAACGGCCACCCGGGCCTCATCCCAAGTCACGGGACTGGACAACCCGCTGGTCATACTGCGCATCGACCCGCGCCACTACGAGTTTATCCTGCTGGCACACTCGGAGCAGGGCCATTCGCTCTCCCCTTTCCAATGGGCTTCACGGTTCGGGCTCTCCGCCGTCATAAACGCCTCCATGTACCTGCCGGATGCAAAAACCAGCACCGGCTACATGCGTAACGGCGAACATGTGAACAACGACTTCATCCACAAACGCTTCGGCTCCTTCTTTGTCGCCTCGCCGTTTCCGGACGGCCGGGTATTCTTCCGCGAAAAGGAGCTGTCCGCCGATGAGGACACCGGAGAATCTCCCCCGCATTCTGATGATCCAATCCTGCTTTCAGAAGGCGAAATGCCTTCCGCCACCCTGCTGGACAGGCAGACGGACGACTGGAACACCCTGATAGACCGCTATGCTGTTGTGGTGCAGAACTTCCGCATGTTCAACGCCGCGCGCCTGCCCTTGTGGCCGGAGGACGGCAACGCCTTCTCAATAGCCGCCGTGGCTTTGGACGCGCAGGGCAACCTGCTGTTCATCCATTGCCGCACCCCGCTTACCGTGTACAACCTTACCCGCATGCTTCTGGATCTGCCGCTGCGCATTGAAAAGGCCATGTATGTGGAAGGCGGCCCGCAGGCAAGCCTGCATATTCAGGCTGGCAGCATCCGCCGCACATGGACAGGCAGATATGCCAGCGACTTCTGGGGCGGCGTGCAGGCAGAAAGGCCCCTGCCCAACGTCATAGGCGCGCGCAAGCGGAAATAAGCCGGGCGGAAACGCCGCGTCTGCCGCCACCTGCAGTGCGGGCCTGTTTCCGGCAGCGGCGCACCGCATATCTGCCCCGGCAAGACCAATATCCCCGGTTGCCATGCCGCAAGGGAATGGTTATCTCCCTCACATCAAAACCATACGCAAGGAGCTTCCATGCCGTTATACGATTTTGAATGCCGCGCCTGCGGCGGACAGTTTGAAGAACTGGCACATCCCGACTCCACCGGCGGCGAAACCTGCCCCGCCTGCGGCAGCACGGATACGGAACGCCGCCTCAGCGCACACAGCCCCCTTCCCGGCAGCGGAACCAACAGGGTCCCCGGCAGCCTGCTGCGCGGCGGCGGAGCCAAGATGGAAAACGTTCCCATGCCCAAACTTAAAAAGCCCATTCCCAAGCGACCGGTTATCCGCCCCGGCGGATGCGGGTCTCCGGGCGGATGCGGCGGATGCAGCGGCGCCAAGTAACGCGTTATGAAAATAAAAAAGGCCGGGACTGTTCCCGGCCTCAGCATGATGACAAAGAGTTCTTTGAGTTTTTTTTCGCCTCCGGCGGGCAGGGAGCTGAGCCCCCTGCACCCCGCATTAGCGAGATAAATCCGTTTTTTGACTTATTACTCGGCTTTACGGAAATCCGTTTTTTCGAAAAACACGGTTTGTCAGCTACCTGAGGCCGGGACTGTTCCCGGCCTTTTCTTTGATATGCAGGTGAGATGCTGGCTACATCGCCTTGGAGGTGGCAAGCAGATATATCTCGTGCGGGTCGAGAATAAGAATGACCGAGCCGTCCCCCATGATGGTGGCTCCGGAAATCCCCTTCACATCGCCCAGATACTCTCCCAGCGGTTTGATAACAATTTCCTGACGCTCATGCAGCCTGTCCACCACAATGCCCAGACGACGCTGGTTATCGTGAATGACCACTACAGAGAGCACTTCCGGCCGCGTGTCCGGCTGGGGCAGTTCCAGCAGTTCCGCCATGTTCACTATGCCCAGCACTTCACCGCGCAACGTCACGGCCTTGCGTCCGTTCACATCGGTAAGGCGGCGTGCCTCGATCTTGGTGGTTTCTGAAACGGCATCCAGCGGAATGGCATAATTCTCTCCGGCCACATTCACCATCAGCGCATCAATGATAGCCAGGGTGAGCGGCAGCGAGAGCGTGAAACGAGTGCCCTTGCCTATCTCTGAAGAAATGTTCACGCTGCCTTTCAGGTTCTTGATATTGGTACGCACCACGTCCATGCCCACGCCGCGTCCCGAAATATCGGTAATGGTCTCCGCAGAAGAGAACCCCGGCGCAAAAATAAGCTCCATGGCTTCCCGGTCATCCAGGTTTCTGGCTTCTTCCGCCGAGATAACCCCCTTGCGGATGGCGACCTCACGCATTTTTTCAGGGTCTATGCCCTTGCCGTCGTCCTCGATTTCAATGGCCACCGAGTTGCCGCGATGGTAGGCGCGCAGCCACACCTTGCCCTTGGGCGGCTTGCCTGCGGCAATGCGCACGTCTTCGGACTCCACGCCGTGGTCCATGGCGTTACGGATAAGGTGCACCAGCGGGTCGCCGATAACCTCCACCACGCTCTTATCCAGTTCCGTCTCCTCACCTTCCATAATCAGGTCCACTTCCTTGCCGCTCTTGCGGGAAAGGTCGCGTACCAACCGGGGAAACCGCGAGAAAACGGAAGAAACGGGCACCATGCGCACCTTCATGATGGTATCCTGAAGATCATCGGAAATGCGCGCCATGGCATAGGTGGTTTCTGTCAGCGACTGCGCCACATCGGCCACATCCACATCCTGCCCGCTTTCCAGATGGCGGGCGAGCATGGTGTAGCGGTTGCGGTTGATGATCAACTCCCCGATGAGGTTCATCAGGTGGTCCAGCTTTTCATGATCCACACGTATGGTGGATGAAGATTTGGATTTACTCTGATCGCCTGCCGGTGCGGCCGGTGCGGCGGGAGCCGCTGGCGCAGCGGCCTGCGCGGGCTTGGCGGCAGGTTTGGCTGCGGGCTTGGCGGCTGCGGGCTTTGCCGCAGGCTTGGCCGCGGGCTGAGATGCCGGAGCAACCGCAGGCTTGGGAGCGGCAGGCGCGGCGGGCGGCGCAGGCTTGGGCGCAGGGGCGGGTTCCTTTGCCGGGGGGGCACCCACGGCAACTGGGGCACCGGAAAGGCGTTCCTTATTGCCTCCCAGCTTCTCAAGCTCTTCCCCCACCATATCGAAGAGAATTTCCACTTCCTGCGAAAGGATGGGAAGCAGAAGACTGAAGTCCAGATCGCTGCTGCGGGCGTTGTCCACCAGTCCGGCAGTGCGCTCCGCGTGCACCTTTATGCCGTCAAACCCCATGTAGCCGCAGGAATTCTGCGCCGTGGTCAGGCTGCGGTACAGCGCGTCCACATAATCACGCTGCGAGGCATCCTTTTCCAGTTCGCCCATGGCCAGCGCAATGGCGGCTTTCTGCTGGGTGATGGTCGTGATGAAAAGCTCCACATCGTCATCGTCAAGGCCGCCGCCCGCCGCCTGTGCGGGGGCCGTGGCATCCGCCGATGCTTCCGCCGGAACATCCGCCGGAACATCTGCCACTGCCTGCACTTCCGCTGCCTCCGCCCTGCCGCGCACAGGGGCTTCAATAACCCCCTCGTTCACGGCGCGTTGCAGCAGGGCAACCGCATCGGTAATAATCAGCGGCGTCACGCTGCCGGTGGAAGGATCAATCTTGGCGACAAGGCTTTCAATGATGTCCACCACGAAAAGGAGCAGGTCAATAAGCCCCTGAGAGATAGCCATCTCTCCCTTGCGGGCCCTGTTGAGCAGGGTTTCCGCCTCGTGGGTCAGGCCGTTCAGTTCGTTAAAGCCAATGATGCCGCTGTTGCCCTTGAGGTTGTGGAAATACCGGAACAGGTCGTTGACCAGTTCGCCCTGTTCGTGCGGGTTCTTTTCCAGTTCCAGCAGACCGGAGCTGAGATTTTCCGTCATGTCGCGCGCTTCTTCCACGAAGTCGCGCAGATGCCCCTCGCCAAAGGCGGTCAGGGTGTAGGGGGTTCCTTCTTCCAGCACAGCGGAGGCAACGACCTCTGCCGGAACGGCGGCTGCCGGAACAGCTTCCGGCTGCACGTCCTGCGTCACCGCGGGAGCAGTGGGAACAGAGGGAGCAGAGGAAGCAGGGGCTTCCTTACGGGCAGGCGCAGCAGCGGCAGGAGCGGGCTGCCCCTCTCCTGCAAGCAGAGCGTCAAGGGTTTGCATTATGCCTTCCGTGGCAACATCCCCTTCGCCTCCCTCGGTTTCCAGATTATCTATCATCTGCCGCAGTGCATCGGTGGCGGAAAGGATAACGTCCATAATCTCCGCAGTGACGCTCATGTCGCCCTTGCGCAGTTCGTCCATAATATTCTCCGCCTTATGGGCGAGAATATTAATCTTGTTCAGCCCCAGAAAGCCGGAAGCCCCCTTGAGAGAGTGCATGGGACGAAAAATCTCGTTGAGCAGCGAAATATTTCCCGGTTCCTTCTCCAGTTCGAGCAGGTTGGGCTCTATGGTCTCCAAGTGCTCTTTGGCTTCCACTATGAAGTCGGCAAATATTTCAGGATCCATAAAATCTTGGCTCATATCGCACCCTCTACGTTGCGGACTTCATTCCGGCGCCGGAAAACAGCTAAAACAGGTAAAGAGGTTTCAAACCGCATCATTCAGTTCCATATGCAAACAGTGTGTGTCCTATCGTATCGGCAGCCTTTGCAAAAAGCTTACCCCAAAAGCATCTTGACGTTTTTTACCATCTTGTCTGGCTGGGCGGGCTTCACCATATAGAGGTTGGCACCCAGCGTCATGCCCATCTGGATATCCTTGTCCTGCCCTTCCGTGGAAAGCATCACAATGGGCAGGTCGCGGTAAGCTTCCTGTTCGCGAACGGTCTTTATGAAGGTAAAACCGTCCATGCGCGGCATGTTCACGTCGGAAATGATAAGATCTATGCGTTCAGCGGAATAGAGCTTTTCCAGACCGTCCAGCCCGTCTTCAGCCGTCGTGACCTTAAAGCCTTCCTTTTTCATTATAAACGCCACAAGATTGCGCACGGTCTTGGAGTCGTCGACTATCAGAATATGCTTGCTCATTCCGGCCTCCTAAAGCTGCAGAACGCTATCCACTATATGGTCAACGGAGATGATGCCTATCAGATTCTCACCGGACTTCATAAGCCCGGACACAAAGTTCACGTTGGCCCCCAGATGCGATTCAATGGCCCAGTCGATGGAGTCCTGCGTTGCCCGGTACATGGTGTGCACCGTCTCGATCATAAGGCCTATCTGCAATCCGTGCCTGCGGCATACGACAATGAACTTATCCTGATCTTCCCCTGTGGCGGGAATGTTCAGAAGATCACGCAGCCGCACCAGCGGAGTTACCCTGCCGCGCAGGTTTATGACCCCGGCAATAAAGGAGGGCGCGGTGGGCAGCCGTGTGGGCGGCATGTACCGCAGCACTTCCTGCACGGTCATTATAGGCACGGTAAACTCCTGCGTGCCCACAAAAAAACTCACCAGCTGCAGCTCGGAAGCCTGTTTGAGCTGCTCCTCAAGATCCGGCTCCCGCTCAATAACGGGCGCGGACCGGGCGGAACGGGGAGCGGCTGCCGCCATGCGGGCTTCGCCTTCCGGCAGTTCTGCCTGCTCCGGGGCCCGGGCTGCAGAGCCAGCAGAGGTGTCGGGGGCCACGGGAGCAGCCTGTGCAGGCGGTTCCAATCCCAGCTTCTTCAGGGCTGCGGCCTGATCCATGCCCAGATATTTCTGCATGAAGGCAAGCTCCGCAGGCGTGAACTTGCCCTTCTCGGCATCCGGAACGACCTGAAACTCCTGATCCTGAAAATACTCTTCCGGTGTCTTTATCATAGCAGCGTCACTATTTCGTTTGCGAGGCTTTCATACGCCTTTGCCCCGCGACTGTTCGGGTCAATATCATAGACCATCTTGCCGTAGGCGCTGGCATCGCGGAACTTCGTGTCCACGCCCACCACTGTGGAAAACATCCTGCCGCCCATCTTGCGTTCCAGCAGTTCCAGAACCCTGCGGCAGGCTCCGGCACGCTTGTCAAACATGGTGGGCAGTGCGCGGTAATTCACCGGCTCCGGCAGCACCTTGTTCAACAGGCGAATGCTGTCGAAAAGCAGCTTCAGCCCGTGCAGGGCCAGAAAATCCGTCTGAATGGGTATAATGAGCAAATCGCACGCCACCAGCGCGTTGATCTGCAGCAATCCCAGATGAGGCGGGCAGTCCAGAATGATATAGTCATACTCATCCTGCACCAGCGCCAGCGACATCTTCAGTATGCCGCCCTTGCCGGGACGGTCCCGCAGGTCGCCCTCCAGTTCAGAAAGCCGTATGGAAGCGGGCACCACGTCAAAGGTCTGTTCTTCCTGCCTGTGGCGCACCTTTTTCCAGAGTTCCCGCCAACTGTCTTCAGGCGCGACGAAGATGTCGTATGCCGTGTGCTCCACCGTATCCGGATAGTAACGCAGATGCACGGAGGCGCAGGCGTGGGGGTCCAGGTCCACAACCAGAACCTTTTTGCCCATCCGGGACAATGCCGCCGCCAGCGTGAGAGCCGTGGTGGTTTTACCCACCCCCCCCTTCTGGTTGGCTACAGACAGAATCTTACCGGCCATGGCAGGTTCCTTGCTTGGCAGCGAAACGCAATGCGGCCTCCTGATTATTCCAGCTTTCTGTACACAATGGCACCTTTATGGTGCTCCGGCTTGAACGCTCTGGTAATGTTGTGCAGGGATTCCGAGTGCCCGATGAGCAGGGAGCCGCCCGGAAGCAGGTTGTCATAAAACGAGCCGATGACCTGTTTTTTCATTTCATCGTCAAAATAGATGATGACGTTGCGGCAGAACACCAGATGAGAACGCTCTATTCTCTTCAGCTGCACCCTGTCGCTCAGATTTATCTGCCCGAAGGCGACAAGCCTTTTCACTTCTGCGTTCACCTTGTACAGGGCGTCCTGCTGGGTGAAATACCGGGTTACAATCTCCTTGGGCGTGGTGCGCAGAGCATATTCCGTGTAAATGCCGCGCCGCGCGGAGGCCAGAACCGCCTCAGAAAGGTCGTTTGCCGTGATCTTGATGTCCCATGAGCCTATCTCCGACTTGAGCACGTCGTGCAGAATCATGGCCAGAGTGTACGGCTCTTCCCCTGTGGAACACCCGGCAGACCATATGCGCAGCTTCTTCTGCTTTTTGGCGCGCAGGTCATCCAGCAGCGGGGGCAGCACATTCTCTTCAAACACTTTCAGCTGGGGCGGGTTTCTGTAAAAACTCGTCTCGTTGGTGGTCACCACCTCGAACAGTTTGTTCAGTTCCTGCCGCCTGCCCGCATCGTACCTAAGGAAGTAGTAATACTCGCCAAAGGTCTTCAGGTTCAGATCCTTCAGGCGGTTGGCGAGCCGGTTCTCAATAAGATACTTACGGTTGTCCGCAATATAGATGCCGCACTGCTCGTAAATGAAATCACGCAGCTGGCGGAACTCTTCGTCGGAGACCTTCTGTTCCTTCTTCAGGGTGATGGTCTTTGAAAACAAAGACGACATCTAGGCTCCCTCCCCCTCGTTCTGGCGGATACGCTCCGCCGCCGACTGCGCCGCCATCTGCACTTCCGGATCATCACTGTCCATCTGCGCAAGCAGGGCGCGGAACGCCATCTTGCCGCCAATTTCCCCGAGGTTCTCCACCGCCTTCAGCCGGACCAGCGTGCTTTCCGAATCAAGAAGCCTGATAAGGTGTTCCGCCCCGCTGCGCTCTCCGCGTCTGCCCAGTGCCTCAATGGCGCGCACAACAACCCAGTCGTCCTCGTCATCCAGTGCCTGCACCAGATAGGGCACCACATCTTCCGAGGTACAGGAGCCGATAAGCTCCACAAGGGCAAGGCGCACCTCGCGGTTCTCGTCATGCAGGCGCGGCACCACAAGCCCCAGCTTGTCAAAGGAAGTGCAGGTGTTGCTCTCGAACAGGGATTCAATGGCGATCTTGCGGATATCCGGCACCTCGTCCTCAAGGGCGGCGGTCAGTTCCTCAATGTTGTCATCCACCCCCAGCTTACCCAGAGCATACACCGCCATCATGCGCTGCAACGGGTCCGGGCTGTGGAAATAATCCCTGAACCGCGCCACCATGGTGGGGTCGTTCAGGGCAATGCAGGCTTCCAGCGCGGCTTCCTTCACATCGTCATAGGGGTGTTCCAGCATGGCAAACAGCTTGTCACCGTGCTCGCTGGCGCGGGCGCGCATTCCCAGATAATAAAGCACGGCCTTAAGCACGTTGCCGTCGTTGTGGCGGTCCAGAACGTTAAGGAAGAACGGCAGAGCCGCTGCATCCGCATGCTCCGAAAGCACGTGCATAATGGCCCGCTGCTCATCGCGGCTCTTCTCCCAGAAAACATCCATGAGCAGGGAATTGGCCCTGTCGTCCTGCATGCGGGAAATGGCTTCCACGGCAATGCGTACAGGATATTCCTCGCCCGTGCGGACAACATGCTCCACCGCGTTGTTGAACCCTATGGCCCCTATGCTTTCCACCACCGCAAGCAGGCGTTCATGGTCGCGGTCCGCGTCCAGCCCGGAAGCCAGTTCCAGCAGGGCCGCGCTGGCCTTCTCATCGCCCATCACGCCCAGTCCGGCCACGGCGGCGTCCTGCACGTCCACCTCTTCATCTTCCAGCGCGGCAAGCAGGTATACACGGAACTTCTCCCGCTCCTTATCCGCCAGAAGATTAAGGGATTTACCGCCCAGAAGCCGCACCACGGCCTTGACTATCTTGTTCCTGAGCGGGCCGGGCGAAGAATCCAGCCGTTTCATGAGAATGCTCACGGCCTTGATGTTGCCCATCTCGCCCATCGCCTCCACGATCATGGAAGCCACAAGGTCGGAACTTGAGTCCAGCGCGCGGGCAAGGGCGTTCACGGAAGAGTCGGCGCCGATCTTGGCCAGCGCCTCAATAACGGAAAACTGTACCCACTCTTCATCCTTCATGGCCTTGTTCAGGCAGTCTGCCGCCTCCGGGAACCCCAGCTCGCCAAGGCTCACGGCCGCCTGATACCGGACATTGACCTCCGGGTCGCGGAGCAGGGCTTCGCACAGCGGCCCTATGGCCGAACGATTGTCCGAGGTGCCCAGAATGTCCGCCATGAAGATACGGATGTCGGGGTCATTGTCGTGCAGCAGTTCTATGAGGGTCTGCAGGTCGTGCGCACCCACGTCACGGAGGATATCCATGGCAATGTTGCGTATGGGAGCATCATCGGAGCGCAGCAGCGGAACAACGGCCTGAACCACCACATCTCCGCCGATCTGGCGCAAAGCCCTGTCCGCCGCCTCCTGCACTCCCAGATTTCCGCTCTGGATATGCTCGGCCAGCAACGCGATTGCCTCTTCCAATCCCATCTGCCCTGCGGCAAAAGCGGCTTCGCGGACCTGTGCCGGATCGTCGCTTCTCAACTGGGCAAGTATCTCATTGTGCCCTGACATGGACCCCAACCTTGCTGCACGTTCGTAACACTGCGCCCCAAGCCACTGCGGTACTTTTTTATTTGTACAGTCCCGCCATAATGGCTTCCGCCATGTCGTCAATATCATGTATCTCGTCTGCAAGCCCGGCATCCACAATAGCCTTGGGCATACCGTAGACCACACAGGTGGCATCGCTCTGCGCAAAGGCCCGCCCGCCCTTCTGCTTGAGCACACGCATGCCTTCGGCCCCGTCGCTTCCCATGCCGGTGAGGATAACTCCGAGGGCGCGCCGGCCGACCAGATTGCCTACCGACTCCATCAGTACGTTGGCCGAAGGCTTGTACAATGCCTCCGCAGGCTCCTGAGTGACAATTATTTCCATCCTTCCGCCGCGCATTTCAAGCCGGATATGCTTTCCGCCCGGTGCGACATAGGCAGTGCCTGGCATGGCCTTGTCGCCCGGCTCAGCTTCCTTCACCTTGATTTTGCACACCCCGTCCAGACGCTTGGCAAAAGGCCCCGTAAACGCCGCAGGCATATGCTGCGCTATGAGGATGCTGGCCGGAAAATCCGCAGGCAACTGCGAGAGCACCTTCTGCACCGCAGGCGGACCGCCCGTGGAAACGCCTATGGCAACCACATCGCGCAGCGGCCTTCCCGTCCGCGATGCCACCATGCGGGGCATTGCGGCGGCAGCGGCACCGCCTGCAGAAACGCCTGCCGCCCCTGCGGGGCGCACGGGACGCGCAGCACGGGGGGGCATAAAGCGCCTGCGGGAAATCTGCTTCACCTTGTCCTGCAGGTCTTCCTCTATCTTCACTATATCCAGCGAGACCTTGGAAAGCTGTTTGGGAATAAAATCCACAGCCCCAAGTTCCAGTGCCTTCAGCGTCGCCTCAGCGCCTTCCACGGTAAGCGAGCTGACCATAAGCACGGGACGGGGCATTTCCATCATAATGTGCCGCAGGGCGGTCAATCCGTCCATACGCGGCATTTCTATATCAAGGGTCACCACGTCCGGGTTGTGCTTACGGATAAGCTCCAGCCCTTCCTGCCCGTCTCTGGCGGTGGCAACGACCCGGATTTCCGGGTCTTTTTCAAGCATGCTGCTCAGCGCCTTGCGCATGAACGCGGAATCATCAACAACTACAACAGTAATCACCCTTCACTCCTTGTGAATTGCGGTGATGAGGCATCGAAATGAACGGCAACATGAATACGAATCGCAGAAGAGAAATCAGAACCCCCAACATACGGCGCAAGGCAGAGCCCGCCTTGTCAGCGCTTCATAGTAAGGAATACCACGCTTTATTCAACAATAAAAGAAACAGTATTTTTTCGCAACGCGCGAAAAAAGGCTTGCAAACATCTGTGAGCTACGCTAGTTATCCCCTCCTCACGGGATGTGGCTCAGTTTGGTAGAGCGCTGCGTTCGGGACGCAGAGATCGAAGGTTCGAATCCTTTCATCCCGACCATAAAAA
>CAYRLL010000004.1:28009-49506 GCA_964425115.1 uncultured Desulfovibrio sp.
AAGCCCAGCCGCTCGAAAATCCACGGGTACGCGGTGGGAAGCGCGGCCACAATCTCATCCGCCACGTTCAGCGGCATGTCCGGTTCCGGCGGCACAAGCCATGTGCCGTCCTCCTGCGCAAGGGCGGAATCACAGGGGCGCGCCTCTGCCATTTCTATCCACCCTTCACCGGGATGCCGGTAGGTGCGTTCCCACTGGGTTGTGCCTGCCACGCCGTAGTCTTGATATGATATCTGCATCTTAATCTATCCTGTAACAGGTTGCCGGCCCACCCAATATCGGTGCCAGAAAGTCCCCCGTGGAATATCCATGTGCTACGAACGCATCAGGAATTCGTGAAACTCCGTAGGGCAGGTATATCCACGGATTTGGCACTCTCGTCCCCGCTACCAAAACCACGGCAAAGGGCAGCGTTGCGGCTTGCCGCAACGTAGTGATGGCACCTGTGGCAACAGTAGCCACTCCAATGATATGCCTGTACTTGCCGTCTCCCCACTGTTTACTTGCCACGTTGTAGTTGAGCGCCGCCACGTCCGATTCTCCATACACCCCTTCTTGCACGTCTAACTCAACTATGCCGGGGTTTGTACCTGCAGTGGCACCGTTCACCAGGCTGATCTTTATAAGATCATACTCGTATGTCATCGTCAGGTAATTCGCAGGCATGGCCTTAATGGCCATCCAACCTGCCGTGATGTTCACATCGCAACGATGCCAGACCAGGTCTGCCCAAGTTGCGCCTCCATCATTCGAACCAGCGATTACAACGTAATAAGTGGTCGTTCCTGCTCCAGTTCCTGCACTCAGGCGCATTTTAAGGGGTGCTCTGCGCTTTTTCCTGTATATCACCCCTTCAATAGCCCCTCGATTCTGGGAACTTGCTGTCAAAGTAGTGTTAATAATTGTGGCAACTCCAGTCCAATCATTGTCAAGCATGGCTGCGATAGACCCGGAAGCCATGCTGCCTTTGACGAAGAAGTCGTCCTGTGTGGTAGAACGGGCGTAAGATGTTACGGGGTACATTTCCCCGGCATACGCTGCCAAGCTCTTTGCCCCAGTAGCCTTATCTTGCTCTACCGCGATGTAGTAAGCAGCATCAGAAGAAGGCAGTGTGATGCTATCTGCCTCAAACGTACTCTTAACAGCCCCTCCCTCCCCATCATCAAAGGCAACAGTAAGAGCGCTGGAGAGTGAAACTTCCAGCCCGGATGCAGTCAGAAATTCCTGCGGTGCTGAGACAATAGCTTGCGTTTTGCCGCTGAATGCAGCAGGGATGGTGATATCTGCATTCGTCGGCACGTCACCCGGCCCCGTGCCCACGTTTTTCGCAGCCGCCGTGCCGCCAAGCGTCCAGCCGCCTTCCGGGGCCACAACAAGAGCACGGCCCGATTCAACGGAATCCGGCACAGGCAGGGCCACAGAAGCCGCAGCGGCAGCCGATGCCATGGCCGAAGCCGCCGCCTCGTCGCGCGCTGTTGCCGCTCCGGCCGCGCTCTGCCCGGATGCCGCCTGCGCCGCCGTGCATGCCGCCACACTGACATCAATACTCGCCAGCAGTTCATTCGGCGCAAGCCCGCTGGTGCGCCCTGTCTGCACGCAGCGCCCCACCTCTTCTTTCAGCTGCTGGGCAATGAGCGTGAGCCGGTCAAACCCCCGCTCTATGATCTCCGGAGCCAGAATGCCTGTATTGCTCAGGTCAATCTGCTGCACCGGGGCCAGATCAAGGAACAGGGTAAGCCGCTCACCGCTGCCCAGCGGACAGGTGCAGCGCCCGCCGCTCTCCAGAGCCGTCACCGTGTAATCGCTGCCATACACGAGCAGAACGTCCGTCCCGTCTGCTCCCGTGCGTATGGCCCGCACATCCTCCGGGCTGAAAAAGGGAAACAGCACCGGCCATTCCTGCTGCACACCATCGCCCACGTAGGCATGCACCGTTGTCATTGTGGATACCGTCATCCGTACACTCCTGTCTGCGGTTCTTCCGGCCCGTGCGACCGGAACTAGCAGCAGGCATGGCACACGGCCACGGCGCATTCCACAGCAAACGGATACAGGGCCGGGAACATTTCTCCTTCCAGCCGCCGCCCTTTTCCGATATGCCCCACAGGCACGGCCAATGTTCTCCCCACAACCCGCAGACTGCAGTTGCCAAAGGTCAGCGCCATGTCCACCCATGCCCCGGACCAGCACCCCTACCTCAGGGCGCCCCGCCGCACCCTGCTTGCCATGACGCTGCCGGTGCTCGTCTCCCTTATTGCAGAGCCCCTCACCGGTCTTGCCGACACGGCCTTTGTGGCCCGCCTCGGAACCGAGCATCTGGCCGCTCTGGGCGTAGGCACCATGGTGCTCACCTCCGCGTTCTGGGTGTTCAGCTTTCTCGGCGTGGGCACGCAGACAGAACTGGCCAACTGTCTCGGCGCGCAGGACCGTCACCGGGCCTCCATGGTGCTCACCGCCTCGCTTGTGCTGGCGCTGGGGCTGGGCACCCTTTCGGCCCTGCTGGCATGGGTCTTCGTGGAGCCCGCCGCCCGCGCCATGGGAGGCGACGGAGAAATGCTTGCCATGGCCGTGGACTACATGCACCACCGGCTCATCGGTGCTCCCGCCGTGCTGCTCACCCTTTCCTGCTTCGGCGCGTTGCGCGGCCTGCAGATGATGCGCGCGCCGCTGTTCATCGCAGCGGGGCTGAACGGCCTGAATATCCTGCTGGACTGGGTGCTCATATTCGGGCTTGGCCCCTTTCCTGCTCTGGGCATTTCCGGCGCGGCCATAGCCACCACCATAAGCCAGTGGTTCGGCGCCATATGGGCCGTGCTGCTGGTGCACAGGCACATCGGCATTGCCCGGAATGTCCGCCCGGCAGACCTGCGCAAACTCATTGTCATAGGCGGCGACCTGTTCGTGCGCACCGCCATGGTGCTGGCCTTTCTTCTGCTGGCAACCCGCGTAGCCACGGAGGCGGGGGCGCAGTCCGGTGCGGCGCATCAGGCCATACGCCAGTTCTTTTTCTTCACCGCGCTCTTTCTGGATGCCTTTGCCATCACCGGGCAAAGCCTCATTGCCTACTTCATGGGGCGTGGCACAACGCAGCACGCACGGCACGTTGCGGCAACTGTCTGCCTGTGGAGCACCGGCACGGGGCTGCTCATGGCGGCGGGCATGCTGCTTTTTCAGCGCCCCGTCGCATGGCTTCTCGTCCCGGCAGATGCCCTTGCCGCATTCTCGCAGGCATGGCTCATAGCGGCAGCCCTGCAACCCGTAAACGCGCTCTCCTTTGCCACAGACGGCATACACTGGGGCACAGGAGACTTCCGGTATCTGCGCAACAGCATGGTGGCTTCCGCCCTGTGCGGCATGGCAGTTCTCTTTATGACTCCTGCGCAACAGGGATTGCCTGCCCTTTCGTGGGTCTGGCTCGCCACGGGTGTGTGGACCGCCATGCGCGCCATTCTGGGCATGGTGCGCATCTGGCCCGGCGTGGGAGACGCCCCGCTGCGCCCGAATGCCTAGCACAAGGGCACGCATCCCTGTTGCCGCGCACGCATCAGAACACCGCATCCTTCTGCATCCTCCGTACCCTTTCTCATCGGGCCACATTGGGCCACATCGGGCCTTATATGGACTCATCTGGCCACATCGGACCTCGTCTGACCAAACACTCCCGCATCCGCCACCCCGCCCACCACATCCATCCGATTACATTGAACATTATCCTCATCCATAAATGCCACTCTCAGCAGCCGTGAGCCGGATGTTCAGATTATTTTCACCATTTCAACTTTTTTGCTTGATAACGAATTTCATTTTCACTATACAGAACGGAAAGAGTTCACCGCAACCGCTTCCGCCGCATGGCGGGTCAGGAGATTCCCGATGGTAAAAGCCTATTCCATAAGCTCACCGGACAAGCGCAACACTGTTCGCCGCTTCTTCAAGACCGCCCTGTCATTTATTGTGACCGATCCTTCCGCGGAGCAGCAAAGCGCCATGAACACAAACTGGAACGCAGCCGCGACCAACCTCACCTCCGCCCCCGCAGTCCCCGAAGGGGAACGCTGAGGCTTCTCCGAATCAGGCTGCGCATCCGGGCGTAATGAAAACACATTTTGAGGATATAGTGATGGATACCATGAATTTCGGCTTCTTTCTGGCTGCACTCATTCTGCTTGAAGTGTTCGCGGCCATGCTGCTTACCTGATATTGCCCCTTGCCCGTCCGCCGGTGTGCCCACCCGGCAGGTAAAGGCCGCCATTCCCGCTGGACGGGAATGGCGGCCTTTCGTCTTACGAAGTCAGGTCTCCTGCGCCTCCTGCGCAACCCGAACGCCGGACACACCTCCCCGACAGACGTAGCCGGCCTCTTTACAACACATGCAGACAGGCGTATCCATTCACAATCGGAGGAGCTACCATGACGTTCAAGGAATCGGTCCTCTACGCCATCAAACGCGCTCACAGAGAAAAAAAAGATCTTGTGGTGGGCAAAGAGGACAACCGCTGGGAGATACGCGAACTGGCTGACCCCAGGTCAGACATGCTCTCGCCCAGCATCATCGTGTGCGGGAAAGGAATCAAGTATCCCGAGCACGAAACGCTGTACGCCGCTCTGGTGGCGCAGGGAGCCTGATACAACTGCCCTTTGCGGCACGGATGCAGGCATCCTCCTGCCGGAGAAAGAGATTCTTTTTATATGGCTTGTCATAAACCGAGAATCTGGTGTATAGATAGGAAAATTTGTTTTTATACTAAACCAGCACTCTTAGTTTTTCTCATGAAGGAGACCGCACATGAAAACTTTCCGCATTCTTCTTTTATCCGCATGCATTGCGCTCCTCGGCCTTGCCGCCGTTGCGCACGCGCAGACCACCATGCGCATGGAACCCAAAATCGCCAGCTTTGACTTCTTCATGGACCACTCCGGTTCGATGATGATGAAACACACGAAGGCTGGTGAAAACAAAATGGTCCTCGCCCGCGATCTGATGGTGAAGGTAACCAAAAAGGTTCCCGCCCTGCCGTATGACGCCTCGCTGCACACCTTTGCTCCCTACAAGGAACGCCTTGCACAGGGTGCCTTTGATGCAGTGGCCATGGAAAAGGGCCTCATGGGCATTTCCGTAAACGAAGAAATCCGTGGCCGCTTCACCCCCATGGGCGACGGTCTTATGAAGCTGCAGCCCGCCGTGCACACCATGAAGCGTGAAGGCGCAGTCATCGTGGTTTCCGACGGCGTTTCCAACAAGGGCTCCGACCCCGTTGCAGAAGCCCGCGCCCTCTACAATGCCGAACCCGGCATCTGCCTGCACGTGGTTTCCTTTGCCGACAGCGCAGCAGGCGAAGCTGTTCTGAAGCAGATTTCTGCGCTGAACAACTGCTCCGTCTATGCAGACGGTACCGAACTGCTTGCCAGCGAGATGGCTCTGGACAAGTTCATGCAGGACGTCTTCTACCGCGTGGTGGAAGAGTCTGCTCCCGCTCCGGCACCTGCTCCGGCACCCGCTCCGTCTCCTGAAGACGAAATACTCGTGCTGCGCAACGTGAACTTTGCTTTTGACAGCGCTGTCATCACTGAAGATTCCGCCGCTATCCTCACCGAAGCCGCCCTGCTCATTCAGGAACGTCCCGGCACCGTGGTGCTTACCGGTCATACCGACTCCGTGGGCACCGACGTGTACAACCAGGGCCTGTCCGAGCGCCGCGCCCAGTCCGTCCGCGCCTTCCTTGTCCAGAAGGGCATCAGCGCCGACAGGATCAGAGCCGTTGGCAAGGGTGAAAGTGATCCGGAATACGACAACTCCACGGAAGAAGGCCGCAGGCTGAACCGCCGCGTTGTTATCACCTTTGAATAGCAGATGAAAAACAAAAGGCCCGTCAGCCCTTGCCTGACGGGCCTTTTTCATTGTATTGGAGCTCTATGAAAACAAGCCCATCCCCGGTGCCCGCGTTCATCGCGGCCATTACCTGTGTGCTCTTGCTCTCTGTTTCAACCCCGGCACGTGCTGTGCAACCCGCTGTGGCGGCTGTCCCGCCTGCAACCGCAGTTGAAAAGTCGCCCGGCTCCTCCACAGAGGCACCCGGCCATACATCTGATCAGGCCACTGCCCCCGCTCAAGGGCCTGAAGTAAATCCGGAGCAGGCCCCCGCCCCACAGGCAGCGGCCCTGCCCCCCCAGACAGGCGACAAGGCCACACCGGCAGCGCCGGAAGCCTGTCTGCCGCTGCCGTCGGCAACGGGCCAGACGGGACAGTCGGGACAGACGGAACAGGCCGCACCGGCGATTGAAGAACCTGAAGAGGCCCCCGGCCTCGCAAGAGCGCGTGACAACCTGCGCGATTTCGCCTTCACCCGGCTTGTGTCCATGTCCGGCAAGCTCTGCTACACGGCCAGCAATCACCTCATTGAACAGAAAGAAGGCGGCTGGGTTGCCTCATATAAAGACCTTGCTCCGGATACGCTCATGGTGCAGGTAAAGCCCGCCGATGCTACGGGCAAAAATTTCATCGGCCTCATCAAATACGCTGTGCTGCATTACGAAGCCCGCGCAGAGGCCAAGCACCTGCTCGCCCAGCAGGATTTCCAGATGGTCAAGCGCCTCTGGCAGACAGAAATCCTCCGCTACGACGGAAAGAACTGGAAATAACACGGGGTCCGGCTGCAAAGCCGGACTTTTTCATGGGCACCTGCCCAATTCCCAAAGCATTCGCTGCAAATCCGCCATGCCAGCCGCCGGATACAACAACTGAAAACGGGGCAGACTCTTGTCCGCCCCGCACAATCTATGAAACTGGCTGTCATCTGCACCTGACCATACGCCGCATCCCGGTCCTGCAGTGTCCGGCTGCATCGCAACAGGGTTCGCAGCACACACTCCCGGTTCTGCCCCTCTGTACAGCATCAGCCCTGCATGTCCGCTGACACCCCGCCGTACTCACGATTCATAATCAAAACAGTCTTCCGGACAAAACGCCTGCAGTTCATACACCACGGCATCCGGGGCCACATCAGTGAGCAGCAGGGGTCTGCTTTCTCCCTCATCCCAGCCGATATAGTCCGGCTGCAGTTCGGCACATGCGCCGCACCCCGTACAATTGGCGGTAATGGTAAGAAGCCGTTCATCCCTCATGGCCACCTCCCTGTCTTGTCCGTGCGCTGTCGCAGCATTAGCAATCGCTCCGCCCGCAACGGGTTCTTGGCCTTATAAAAGAATAAGCCCCCCGGGCACGGGGGGCAAGGACAAAGGAAGAGGTATGGGAAACTGATTTGACCGGGTGTCTGAAAAGGAGTCTATGCCCCCTGTGTGACAAATCCCGGACACCTGAAATACATTTCTGTTTCAGCCGGCGTTTCCCTGCGCGTTGGCATCTCCGTACGTAACAAGCCACTGCCGGATATGCGCAGCCGTTTCATGGCACACCTCTGCAAAACGGGGGCGCAACAGCCGGAGTGCTTCCGCGTCCTGCGCGCGGGCAGCTTCCTCCAGCTCCAGTGCACACGCCTGCAACCGGGCGGCGTTAATGGTCCCGCTCGCCCCCTTCAGGCCATGCGCCTCCTTCCAAAGTGCATCGTAGGAGCCGGAATCCATTAGTTCCAGAATATGGTTTATCCGCGAATCATAGGTATCCAGAAAGGTTGTGTACAACTCGCCGACAAATTCCACATCGTTCATCAACCGCTTCAAGGTCGCCCTGTAGTCAAGATATTCCATATCTGCTCCTTCCGGCATATCGATCATCCCGGCTTGCGGGACATTCACGCCCAACCGTTCCGTATCCGGCCGATGCAGTCTCACCGGGCAGCCAGTCCACCGTGCACAACGAGTTGCATCAGGCCCCTCACGCCCGCACGACGCACGGTCGCACCGTGCCTCAGCCACGCTTGGTAAGGCCGTACTTACGCAGCTTGTACTGCAGAGTGCGCCTGCTTATGCCCAGTGCATCTGCCGTTCGTTCCCTGTGTCCGCCCTGCGCCTCCAGAGCATCCATAAGTGCCAGACGCTCCGCATCATCCAGCGTTTTCGGGCGGATGCGCGCAGGACGCGGAAATACATCATTCTGCGGCGCCGCAAATACGGCAGCTTCCGCACCATGCTCCATCCCGCCCGTTTCCACAATGCTGGCGAACTGCGCAGGCAATGATTCCACGCCCAATGTTTCTGACCGGGAAAGGATAAGAGCCCGTTCCAGCACGTTTTCCAGCTCCCGGACATTGCCCGGCCAGTGGTATGCCATAAGGGCCTGCATAAAGTCCGGGCTTACCGTCCGGATATCCTTTCGGTTCTTCTTGCTCAGCTTATCAAGCAGCCTGCTCACAAGCAATGGAATATCGTCTGCCCGTTGCCGCAGAGCAGGAGAAACTATCTCCAGCACGTTCAACCGGAAGAACAGGTCCTCGCGGAACTCACCCTTGTCCACGGCTTCCCGCAGATTACGGTTGGTCGCGGCAATAATGCGCACATCCACATCCACGGGACGCACGGCTCCCAGCGGTTCCACCACCCGCTCCTGCAAAGCCCGCAACAGCTTGGCCTGCAACTCCACGGGCATCTCCCCTATCTCATCCAGAAACAGGGTTCCCCCGCGCGCCAGTTGAAAACGCCCCGGCTTGTCCTTGACCGCGCCGGTAAAGGCTCCCTTCATGTAGCCGAACAACTCGCTTTCCAGCAGGTTGCCCGGCAGTGCGGCGCAGTTCACCTTTACCAGCGCATGGGCTGCACGGGGGCTCGCCTCGTGCAGGGCTTCCGCGATAAGCTCCTTGCCCGTGCCGGACTCCCCCATGATAAGCACCGTGGCTTCGGAAGGTCCGGCCTGCCGTATAAGCTCCAGCACACGGAGCATGGCCGGGCTGCTGCCCACCAGACGCTCTGCCGGGTCGCCTGCAGCAAGTTTACGTTTCAGATTTTCGTTTTCATTGAGCAATCTTCCGTATTCGTAGGCCTTTTCCAGAACGGCCACCAGTTCTTCGTTGTCCGCAGGCTTGGATAGATAATCGAATGCGCCCCGCTTCATGGCCTCCACGGCCGAACCGACGGTTCCATACGCCGTGAGCATGATGACCGGCAGACTGGGGCGGATATCCTGAATGCGGGCCAGTGCCTCGTTGCCGTTCATGCCCGGCATGCGCATATCCAGCAGCACCACGCTGACCGTGTCATGGGTCAGAAAGGCAATGGCATCCTCGCCGGAACCGGCCTCCTCCACCTCCCAACCGGCGTCTTCCATCACAGCACGCACCATAAGGCGCAGGCCGGGTTCGTCGTCAATGACAAGCAATCGCTTCATCATGCGCTCCATTCCTGTTCCGCGTGATCTTTATCCGGGAAAAACAGGGCCACAGTTGTTCCGCGCCCCACTTCCGACTCGATGAGGGCCTTACCCCCGTGTTCACGCATGGTCTTGTGCACAAGGGCAAGGCCAAGCCCCGTACCCTTGGTTTTTGTGGTAAAAAACGGCTCAAAGGCCTGCTCTTTCTGTTCCTTGGTCATCCCCGGCCCGGTGTCGCGCACAAACAGCCACACACCGTCGTCACCAAAGGCAGAGGCAATGTGTATGTAGCGCATATCGCCTTTCGCCTCTCCCAGCGCGTCCAGACTGTTAAGCACAAGGTTCAGCACCGCCTGTTTCAGCAGGTCGGCATCTGCAAGCACCTCCTGCGACTCAAGGCTTATTTCCAGAGAAACACCTCTGTCTTCCAGATCCATGCGCACAAGGTTGCTTATATCTTCGGCCAGCAGCAGCAGATCCACGGTTTCCGGCTGCACGGAACGGGGCCGGGAAAGGTAGAGCAGATCGGTAATAACCCGGTTCAGCCGGTCAGCCTCACGGATCATGGTCTGCGCATAGGTTTCGTCCGGATTGCTGCCCTTGAATTTTTTGGCAAAATACTGCGCAAACCCGCGCAGAGAACTGAGCGGATTTCTGATCTCATGCGCCACCCCCGCCGCCAGTGTGCCCAGTGCCGCCATTTTCTCGGCATCGGCAAGGCTCTTTTCCAGTTCACGCATACGCGTGCGGTCTCGGATGATAACCAGCCGCGCGCCCTCTTCCTCGTGTTCCCGCAGAGGAACCGAAAGAATTTCCAGATGCGCGCCCTTGGCCGTGCGCCGCTGCCATCCGGCCGTAGGGCCCTCTTCCGGCTGCAGCAGGCACTCGCCCACATTGCCCGGCAGTTCCGCAAGCTGCAGCCCGGCAAGCCCGGAGCCTTGGGCATCCAGAATGGAATGTGCGGCAGGGTTGGCGGCGCGTATCACGTTGGCAGGGCTGACAATGAGCAGCCCGTCCGGCAGGTTGTCCAGCAGCTTGGCCTGAAAACGCTCCAGCTGCAGTGCTTTGCCCGCCAGTTCACGCCGCTTGAGCAGCCCCATTGCCAGCGCCCAGATGAACACCGCCGCCGCAAGAATGTATGCCGCCTGAAACAGCGCGTTCTGCCGGAACCCCTGATACACCGCCATGTGCTTGGTCATATCCAGCCCCACCACCAGAAAGGTGGGCAGCAGGTGCCCCGCATCGTCAAGCCTTGCGGCAGCGCCGGTAACGGTCTGCCGGGCATGCACATACACCTTGTGTTTCCCGTATGCAGCCCTGCCGGACCATTCGCCCTGCTCGCGCAGGATGGTCAGTGCGTCCGGGGGAAAGAGGATGGTGCCTGTTTCATGCGTGGTGTCCCGCGAGGTAATAACCCGCCCGCCGCGCTCATCGATAATCCCCACGAACACCACCTCGCCGCTGCGCTCAAGCTCGCGGAAATATTCGGCGGTTCCGGGACGGAAAAGCCCTGCGTCCTGCCCAACAAAAAGCCCCGTACGCAAAGAGCTTTCCACCGCCTGCAGCACGGAACGCGCCGTGAGCTGCAGGTGCAATGTTCCCGCCTCCTCCTGACGGGAAAGGGTCTGCCCCGTGGAAATGATGAGGGAAAGCCCGATGGTCACCAAGGTCATGACCGCAATGATGAGCGTACTCCGCTCCTTGTTGGAATCAGCAACTTCCATGAGATTGCACCACCGGGTAGGAAGAATGGGATACCGAAACGCAGGAAGGGCCAGCCGTCTCTGCGAACCGGATATTGCCATGAAAAAGGTGTGCCAAGATTTTCACAAAACGGCCGTATATGCGCATTTCACCGTCAGGCAGCGGTCTGCGCTGCCTCATTACGCATGATGCGGGCATGACGCGGGCTTAACGTGAACATACAGCACTTCGCTCTTGTGCAATACAGGAACATGAAGGCCCTCCCAAACTTGCACATGCACACATTTGTGCATTTTACTGCACAAACATTTGCACATCAAGTCTGTTGCACAATGCGTCCGGAATACGTGGTCTGCCTGAAGGCAGCAGCCCGCAGGTGACAGGCAGGCAACGGGCAGGCAACAGGCAGGTAACTAGCAGCTAACTGGCTAACTGGCGGGTAACTGGCAGGTAACAGGCGGGTAACTGGCGTACCAGATAGGACATGGGCAGGACATGGGCAGGACGTGGGCAGGATATGGGCAGGAAGCTGGCAGGCTGACTGGCAGCCCCTTCTGCCGGAACAGCATCCTCTGACCTGTTGCGGTATCCTACAAAGCACTACCGGCGGGGACGGGTGGAGTTTGTGCTCCCCAGATTGCCCAGCGTTTCCAGCACGCTGAACGGCGTGGTTATCACCCGGCGGAAGATGTTGAAGATGCCCCCGCCCAGCTTTCCTATGGTGCGGGGTATGATCTCCGCCCCGCGTATGGAGGTCTTGGGGTCGCTGAAGCTGCCGTAAATGCGCACGGGAAAGGTGGGCACTTCCGCGTAGGTCACGTTGATCTGGTAGTCCAGATTCTTGCGGGCAAGGTCCACCACGCCCTTGCCGCTCATGCTCATGAGCAGGGAACTCATGGAAAGATCGTCATTTTTGAGCACCCCGCGCTCCATAACACCCGAGGCGGATGCCTTGTCAAAAGGCGTGCGGCTGCGTTCACCGTCCGCGCGTGTGCCGAAGCTGTAATGCCCCTTTGTGATGTCAAAGCCCCATGTCCCGCTGAAGGCTCCGGGAATATCGTCGCCGTTGCGCAAAAGCCCCTGCATGTCCACTGAAGCGGAAAGAGTGCCGCCTACATACTCATTGCCCGCAAAGCGTAACGCGGCCGGTTCCAGATCAATCTTTCTGAGCCGCACGGCAACCCGGGTATCCAGCCCGTCCCTTGCCACCGCGTCCAGTTCGCCCGTGGCGGTGCCCTTGTACATTCCGGCACGCAGGGGAGAAACGCGCATTCTGCCTCCGGCAACAGCGACCGTGGCATTCAGGGCCGAGAATTCAAGATTGCGGTAAATGATGTGATCAACCGCAATTTCGCCCGCAACATCGTTACGGTGCATCCAGTCCAGTTTCCATGGAGGAGAGGCAGCAGGCCGGGTGGCCGACTCGTCCGCAGGCGGCATATACCTGTCGGCATCCAGAAAATCGCCCCGCAGGGTAAACCGAACTGTCGGCGTTTCTCCCCGCAGCAGAGAAAGAAACCCCGTCACCTTGGTGCGGTCAAGCAGCATGTCCATGTCGCGCAGCACCAGACTGCGCCCCTCAGACCTGAACCGCGTGCGCAACGTGGCGGCGTTCAGAGCCCTCGGGTCGGCAGTGTCCCACACGTCCTTGCCGTACCGGGGCAAAAACTCCCTCAAAGAAACCTCATCGGTCACAAGCGAACCTTCCCAAACGGGCACAGATCCCAGCAGTTGGCTTCCCTCCACCGAGCACACGGCGGAAACATGCTGCGCAGAGGCGGTAGCCTGCGAAAACCGCACGGTCTCCTTCTCCAGATCAAGATCCATCCTTCCCGTAAGGGAAAAATCAATGGGAACCGTCTTTCCGAACGGCGCGTCCGTTCCCTGCCAGCGGAAGGTTGTCCTAGCGTCCTTCACCTGCACCGGCAACGCCCTGCGGGAATCAATGACCACCGGGCCGACCAGTTGCACGTCATACCTCTCCTGCGTGCCCGCAGGTACAAAATCCATCTTCATGTCCCAGTGGTATGGCAGATAGCGCGTGGCCTTGTCCGGGTCCGGGTGCTGTGTCTTGCCCTTGAGCGTCACGGAAAACGAGTCCAGATTGTGGCGCGGCTTGGTCCCGTCGCGCAATGCCATGGTCTGGATGGAGCCCTTCTGCAACGTTGCCTCCAGCGTGCCCTCCAGCCCTGCAACCATGCCCCATATGGTATCCGCGCCGGACTGCACCCGCGCCTTGCCGCTAAGCGTACCGCCCAGAACAGGCTCCCCGGTCACAAGGCGGCTTACTTCGGCAGTCTGCACATTGGCCACATTCAGGTCCAGCGTCAGCACATCATGGATACCCAGCAACGCTTCCACCTTGCCGCCGTAAAACGAACCGATGGAGTATGAAGTATTGGTTCCCCCACCCTGCATGGGCCAGCACCGGAAGGCCAGATCACCGAACTGGAATGAACGGGCCGTTCCCTTGGCGGCGCGAACACGGATATCGTACCCGATATCGTCATCGGGGTTGTCATCCTCCTCAATGTCTGCCTCAAACACGGCCTTGCCGGGCCGGGCAGGCTGCGGCAGTCTGGAAGGCGGATTTTCCATAATTTCCGGAAAAATCCTGTTTACGTCCACAAACGTCCCTTCCACATCTATGTAGATGACGGGACGCGAAAAGTCCTCCACAGCTCCCTTGCCGGAAAGCTGCATGCCCAGCAGCGAGACATCGAGCGAATCCACCACCAGCCCTTTGCTGTCCATCCGCAACGCCAGTGTTCCGTCCAGAGAATCCAAAGCATGCTGGAGACTTGTGGGCAAAAATTCCCCAAACCCGAACCAGTAGGGAAGACTAAGCTTACGCACCTCCACCACTCCGGCCAGGTTGCGCTCCGCAGCACTGCACTGGTTCACCTGAAGTGCTCCGGCAATTCCGGCACCGTCAATATCTGCGCTCAGTCCGTCCACAATCAGGGTGTCAGCCGCATGATCAAACCGCAGGGCGGTGCGCACAGAAAGCGGAATCGCCCGCTCCCCTACATACAGGTTTCCCTTCAATGCCACTGTGGAAGTGGCTGAACGCACTCCGGTAAAATGCTCTTCCTGCACCACTTCGCCGCCGGCGGTTACCGCCACATGCGCAGGCACCACCGAGCTTTCCAGAACAAAGGAGGATTCGTAGGTCAGGCGTCCGTTGGTATCCACCTCCATATTCAGGCGGGAAACCCGGACAAAGGGAATGGTATCCTGCTCCATGGCCGGGGCTTCGCGCAGCACGGGTGCCACCGTAAAGCGTTCCTGCATCCCGGTTTCGTTCCCAAGGTGCGTCCCGCCGTCCGTGGTACGTGCTGTCGCGTTTCCGAACAGGTGCACGCCGGATTCCGATGTTCCGTTGTGCACCCCTTCTGCGCCCAACGCGGCGGCGGGCATGGTTCCGGCAACGGATTCATCACGCCATTCGAACAGACCGTTTTCCACATCCATCCCCACCAGATGAATGCCGCGAATGGCAAGCCCCCCCGCAAGCGCATGCCGCTCTGCTTCCGTGGTGCTCTCTTCGGCAGCGGAAATGACCACCTCACCCGCAGAAACCGCGCGGTCCAGCACCCTGCGCCACGGCATGTCTCCATCGGGCAGTGTGCGCAGCGTAACAGAGGGAGATTCCAGAATGATACGCTCAAAATCAAGCGTACGGTCAAGCAGCGGTTTTAACGCCACGGCGGCGTGGAGCCTGCCCACCCGTGCCAGCACGCCTTCAGGCGCCTGCACGGAGCTTTCTCCGGAGCGGGGCTCAAGGATGACCAGATTGTT
The DNA here is from genome assembly GCA_964425115.1 of uncultured Desulfovibrio sp. Taxonomy (GTDB): domain Bacteria; phylum Desulfobacterota; class Desulfovibrionia; order Desulfovibrionales; family Desulfovibrionaceae; genus Halodesulfovibrio. The sequence continues at coordinate 42,774 of CAYRLL010000004.1, forward strand.
CAGGGTAACGGCAAGTCGCGGGAAAAATGATATTTCCACTCCGCCTTCCAGCCTGCATTCAGTGCCCGTGAGTGCGGTCAGATACTGCTCTATCCTTGCCGCCACAGCGGCGGCATCCAGCATACGGGACGCCTGAAAGACCGCCGCCCCCGCAGCAAGCACGATGAGCAGCAGCAGGATAAGCACAATACGGGCAAAAATTCGCACCAGACCATTCCAGCGGTTGGGAGTTATTATGCCGCAGCCGTGCAGGCGGCAGACAACAAAAAGGCTGCACGCACATGCACGGCAACCATGACGCGGAGGAAACTATAACCCCGATACGTTGGGGAAGTCACCCTTTTCGTATGACATTGCAAGATAAGCCAACGGATTTTCCAGACTGAGCAGGGTGTCCACCTCGGCTGCGGGGAGTGCCGGAGCATAGAGGAATCCCTGCAAAAAGCGGCATCCGAATTCGCCCAGCAACTGTGCCTGCGCCGGGGTTTCCACCCCTTCCGCCACCACATCCAGCCCCAGACTGTAGCCAAGCGAAAGAATACTGCGCACGATGGAGCGCCCCTCCTTGTCGTCACCCAGTTCCGCCACAAAGGAGCGGTCAATCTTGATGGTGTCCACCGGAAGGCGCTGCAGGTAACTCAGGGAAGAATACCCTGTTCCGAAGTCGTCTATGCACATGTGCATGCCCAGCTCGCGCAACCGGCTGATGGTATCCACAGCCATGCTTCCGTGGTCCATGAGCATACTCTCGGTTATTTCAAAACGCAGCAGGTCCGGGTTTACATTCCAGTTCCGTATATGCTGCTCAACATATCCGGCAAAATCTGGCTGCATGAACTGCCTGCCGGAAATATTCACGCTCACAAACAGGTTGCCATGATGTGCCTTCTGCTCCCGTCTGTTCCAGCGTTTTATGTTCCGCACCGCCTCTTCAAGGACAAATTCCCCGATTTCCGTAATGAGTCCGGAATCTTCCGCCAGCGCAATAAACTCTGAAGGCGGAACAGCCCCCATGCTCTCGTGGTGCCAGCGCACCAGTGCCTCAAATCCGCAGATGCGCCGCAGCGAAGTGTCCACTATGGGCTGGTACCACACCTCCAGCTCCCTGCGTTCCACCGCCCGGCGCAGTTCCGTTTCCAGCGCCATGAGCCGTAACGCTTCCTCGTGCATACGCTGGTTAAACACCTTGAAACGCGATTTCCCCAGCTCCTTGGCGCGGTACATGGCGGTATCGGCATCACGCAGAACCTCCTGCGGATGCGCATAGGCGGACGTTTTCAGCACAATGCCTATGCTTGCAGAGGTGAACACCTCGTGTCCGTCCAGATCAACGGGAGACCCGAGCATCTCCTGTATGCGCCGGGCAATGCGCACGGCTTCACGCGGAGCGGAAATTTCTTCCAGCAGGATGGCGAATTCGTCTCCGCCGAAACGGGCAACCGTATCCACCTCGCGCACGCATTCCCGCAGCTTGCCAGCCACATAGCACAGCAACTCGTCCCCTATGGCATGCCCCAGGCTGTCATTGATGATCTTGAAACGGTCCAGATCAAGATACAGCACGGCAAAATAATATTGGGTACGCCGCTGGTGGCGTGAAAGCGCCATGCGCAGATGATCCTGAAAAAGCAGCCGGTTGGGAAGTCCGGTAAGCGGATCGTGGAACGCCTGATGCTCCAGCCGCTCCTGCGCCTCCTTGCGCATGGTCATATCTTCGAGAAAGCCCTCAAAATAGAGGGTTCTGCCGTCCTTGTCCGTCACCTTGCGGGCATTGGCCACAACCCATATCACTTCCCCGCTTCTGCGCCGGGCACGGAATTCGAAGTTCACCACCCTGCCGTGGGCACTCATCTCTTCCACAAAGCGGATTCTGTCCTCGGGATTGAGATACACGTCTCTTGCCACATCGGAAATGCCCGAGATGAGCTGCTCCGGAGCATCAAACCCGAGAATGCGCGCAAGTGCCGGATTGGCGTTTATGCAGCGCCCTTCCGGAGTGGTCTGAAAAATGCCTTCTATGGCGTTTTCAAAAATCGAACGATACCGTTCCTCGGTGCGCCGCAGAGCCTGTTCCACCACACGCCGCTCCGCATTTTCCAGCATGAGCTGCGAGTTCATGCGCGAAAGCTCCCTCGTGCGTTCCGCCACCTTGCGCTCCAGCAGGTCATGCGCCTTCTGCATGCTCTCTTCCGCTCTCTTGCGCTCGGTGTTGTCACGCATGAGACAAATAATGGAGAACACGCCTTCCCGCTCAAAGCAGACCATGGAAACTTCCAGCGGGAACATTTCCCCGTCACATCTGCAGCCGAATATCTCGTAACTGCGTACGGGCTGGTTACGCCCCTCCCGGGCCGCCTGCCGCAGCAACGTAACAAGGCTTCTGTTGCCTTCACCACCCCAGGTGCCCGATGTAAAGGCATCTTCCAGCGTCAGCCCCTCCAGCCTGCCCACCTCGCAACCGAAAATCGCGTCCAGCGCGGCATTGGTGCGTGCTACATGCCCCTCCGCATCCACCACCAGCAACCCGTCTGCAATATTGCTGATAATGGCGGAGACATAGGCCACGGTTTCCTGCAATTCGCCGGTTTTTTCCGCCACGGCGGCTTCCAGATGGTTGATCAGCGTTGCCAAGTCCCGCGACATGGACTGCATGGCGGAGGCAAGCACCCCTATTTCATCCTTGGTGGTAATGCTGATGGAACCGGAAAAATCGTGTGCCGCCACCTTATTGGCATAATCCGTCAGGTCAGAAAGCGGACGCGATATGGAGCGCATGAACAGGTAGGCAACGACAACGCTGACGATGAAGAACACCATGGTCAGCCCGTGCTGCCGCACCACCGCAGCGAGGATGTAACCGGTGATGATGGAACGGTCCATGCCGATATGCACAAACCCGCCCGCTCCCGCCAGCACGGGCACACGCACGTACAGCACATCCCCCTGTGTCAGAGTTATGTTCTGCACCCGCTGCGCCTCCATGAGCACCGGCCCCACGGAATCATCTATGAGGTCCAGCACGGTCTGCGGGATGACGGGAATGAAGGTATGGGCCAGAACCTCGCCCGCCGAATCCGTCACCAGCACGAAGGAGACTCCCTCAAGGTCCAGATACTGGTCGATGCGGGACTGGATGGACGCCGCATCGTTACGGACGATGATATCCAGTTCCGACTGCGCCACGCTGCGGGCAATAGCCACGGCCTTGCTCTCGTATTCGTCCGTCAGCCGGTGGTACAGAATCCATGCGGAATACAGGGCCGTTACGTTGGCCACAAAGCCAAAAAGGATGATTATAAATATGAGTGTATTGCGGAAGAGGCGTGAACGGATCATCTGCGCCACCGTTCCCAGTCCGCAACGGGTACATGCCTGCCGCCGGAAAGCATCATAAAATATATCCGGTCAAGTCCCTGATGTCTGTCCGGGCCGAAACTCACCGGCATATCCAGCCCCACGTCCAGTTCCGTCATGCTCTCCAGCACCCGGGGAATCTTGCTTTTATCAGGGTTGGCTCCCATCCTGCTGAGCATCTCCACGATAAGGCGGGCGTTCATGTAGCCCTCAAAACTCACCGCGCTGTAGCGTTTTGGCAGATAGCTTTCCTTGCCCAGATGCGCGGGAAGCAGTCCTGAATAGCTGTCCATGGCGGCACGATAGGCACGCACGGCGGGCAACCCGAGGTCTTCGTAACAGGGCACGACCTGCATATGAACGAGGTCCGCCGTATAATCCACTCCGGCCGCCCCGCCCATTTCCACAAGCAGACGGATGAGGTTGTCACCATCTGCAAAGGAAACGCTGGCTGCCAGCGCAGTATTGCCCATATCACGCAGGTCGCGGATGAATCCGGCTCCTGAGGCGTAGGTGCCTATGCAGACCACGGCGTCAATCTCCGCCTCGTGGAGCAGGCGGGCCTGTTCCGTATACGAGTATTCCGTACCGCTGCCCCGCGGGTAGGAAACATCTGCCACGGGTTTGAGGCCATACTTGGCAAGTGCCCTGCGCACACCATCCCAGCCGCCGCGTCCGTAGGCATCGGCCTGATAGAAAATGCCTATCCGCTTGCGCCCCAGAGCGACAAGCCTGTCCACCACGGCTTCCGTTTCCTGCATGTAGGAGGCACGCAAATTAAAGACAAATTCGCTGTACGGCTCACTTCTGTGCGGCTCTGCCCCTGTGAAGGGAAAAAGCAGATAGACGTGCCGGTTGCGGTATTTGAGCAGAAGGGGAAGAATGCGGGTGACCGTAGGGGTGCCCACATAGGAGAACAGGGCGAACACATCGTCCCGCTCTATGAACTGGATGGTATTGGCAATGGTTGGCAGCGGGTTGTAGCCGTCATCAAGAGCCGTTATGCCAAGCTTTCGGCCATGCACTCCGCCCTTGGCATTCACCTGTTCAAAGCAGGCCATGGCCCCTCTGTACAGCTCTATGCCCAGACCTCTGGAAGGTCCGGTAAATGCGGCGGACATGCCGAAAGTGATGACGGGGGCTTCAGCCGCACGGGCAACGCCGCCGCACGCGAACAGCCCCGCAAGCAACAAAGCACCCAACAATCGCATCGCGCCCAAGACACACCCCCGTCTTTTGGCACTTTACCCGCACCACCCGAAAGACTATGTTCGGAGCATAGTTTCCTCACACTTAACCCTTTGCATAGCGGAAAAAAATACGCATTGGCAATACTATTTTTTCTAAGGAGAATGGACAGATGCGCATCATCGTTCTGGACGGTCACACCCTGAACCCCGGCGATAACCCATGGACCCCCGTTGAAGCTCTGGGGACACAGGAAGTATACCCCCGCACCGTACCGGATGACGTTATTCCCCGCGCCCTTGGAGCGCAGATTCTCCTCACCAATAAAACCAGACTGACCGCACAACATATTGAGGCCCTTCCCGACCTCCGGTTCATAGGCGTGCTGGCAACAGGGTATGACGTGGTGGATATCCGGGCGGCGGCGCAACGCGGCATTCCCGTCTCAAACGTACCGGGCTACGGCACCAATGCGGTGGCGCAACATGTGTTCGCCATGCTGCTGGAAACATACCGGCGGGTAACGGACCATGCAGCCAGCGTCCGCGCGGGCGAATGGACCGCCAATGCCGACTGGTGCTACTGGAACACCACGCAACTGGAGCTGACAGGCAAAACAATGGGGCTGGTGGGATTTGGCAACATCAGCCGCCGGGTGGCGGAAATAGCCCTTGCCTTCGGCATGCGCGTCATGGCGTACGTGCCCAGACCCAAACCGCACCCCGGCTATGAAAACTTCGCCTTTGCCGGACTGGAGGAACTGTTCGCCGCATCGGACGTCATCAGTTTGCACTGCCCGCTTACGGAAGAAAACAGGGGCTTCGTCAATGATCGCCTCATAGATGTGATGAAGCCGGATGCCGTGCTCATCAACACGGCACGCGGTCCGCTCATAGACGAACACGCCGTGGCACGCGCCCTGAATCAGGGCAGGCTGGGCGGACTGTGCACAGATGTGACCGCCGTGGAACCCGTGCCTGCCGACAACCCGCTGCTGGCAGCGCGCAACTGCCTCATCACGCCCCATCTGGCATGGGGAACCCTCACCGCACGGCAGACTCTCATGCAGACCACCGCCCGGAACATCGCCGCGTTTCAGGCAGGAACACCGCAGAACGTGGTAAACGCACACCTCCTGTAGCTAATCCCGATCCTTCACGGTAGTCAGACAAACGTTCAGCCCCCGGCATGCTTCCATGCACGGGGGCTGAACGGGTAACAGCACCGCGGCGGCAGGCCAGTATCCTGCTACAGAAGCAGCAGGGAAAGCGCCATAACAGCCATGCCGGAGATGAGCCCGTAGGTACACAGGTGGTGTTCACCATATTCCTGTGCCGCCGGAAGCAGCAGATCCAGCGAGATGAACACCATAATGCCCGCCACAGAGGCAAACACCACGCCCATGACATACGGTGAAAGAAAAGGCATGAGAATCAGGTAGCCCACCAGCGCGCCCAGCGGCTCGGACACTCCGGAAAGGAAGGAGTAACGAAAAGCCTTTCTCCGGCTGCCCGTGGCGTAGAAAATGGGAATGGAAACGGCAATGCCTTCCGGGATGTTGTGAATGGCTATGGCTATGGCTATGGCAACGCCCAGCGAAGGATCGGCAAGTGCCGCCGTGAAGGTGGCAAGTCCTTCCGGAAAGTTGTGAATGGCTATGGCCAGTGCCGCAAATACTCCCATCCGCTTGAGTTTGCCGAAATCATGGGCACTGTCTCTGGGCAGGTTGGCCTGCCCGTCGTCCATTTCCTCAATGGTATGCAACTGATGCGGGTTCTCATAACTGGGCACCATCTTGTCAATGGCCGCTATAAGCGCCATGCCCCCGAAAAACGCCAGCGTTGTTACCCACATACCTGCGTTTTCCCCGACATCCAGCACCAGTGTATCCCGCGCCTTGACGAATATTTCCACAAACGAGACATACAACATGACCCCTGCGGAAAACCCCATGGCCACGGAGAGAAACCGCGTGTTGGTCTGCCGGGTCAGAAAGGCTATGGCAGACCCGATGCCCGTGGAAAGACCGGCCAGCACCGTAAGGCCGAAGGCGAAAAGCACCTGATCATTCGTGTACATGACATCCCCGTGGTTGAGCGGATAGGACGCGAGTATGGGAATACAACAGCCGGACGCACGTCTGCATCATGGGAACATGCCATAGTCTCGGGGCAACGCGCAATCCCTTTCA
>CAYRLL010000004.1:49606-56430 GCA_964425115.1 uncultured Desulfovibrio sp.
CCGCAGCATTCTGCCGCTTATTCCACGCAGGAAGGGTTTTCTTCCACCATCTTGTACGCGCAGAACTTGCCGCACATGGCGCATTCGCGCTTGTCGCTGTGCTCTTCACGACGCTTTTCCACCATGTCCGGGTCCAGCGCCAGAGTCTGCATGGCTTCCCAGTCCAGCGCCTTGCGGGCGCGCGACATGGCCATTTCACGCTGCACGGCATGAGGGCGGCCAAGAGCCGCTTCACCGGCCTGCGCCGCAATTCTGGAGGCCATTACCCCGGCATGCACATCCTCTATGGAGGGCAGGGTCAGATGCTCAGCCGGGGTGAGATAGCACAGAAAGTCCACACCGGCCCGCACCGCCACGGCACCGCCTATGGCTCCGGCAATGTGGTCATAGCCGGGGCTGCAGTCGATGGTGAGCGGGCCGAGCACATACAGCGGGGCTCCGTTGGTCAGCTTCTTGATGCCGCGTATCTGGGTTTCCACCTCGTCAAGGCGAACGTGGCCGGGGCCTTCAATCATGCACTGCACGCCTGCGGCAAGGCCGCGCCGGGCAAGCTGCCCCAGCACCATCACTTCTTCCCACTGGGCCGCGTCACCGGCATCGCACCCGGCACCGGGGCGCAGCCCGTCACCCAGCGAAAGGGTAACGTTATGCGCACGGGCTATCTCCAGAATACGGTCATAGCCGGTAAGAAGCGGATTTTCCTTGTCATTCTGTAACATCCAGCGGGCAAGAATAGACCCGCCGCGCGAGACGATACCCATCACGCGGTCGCCGCCGGTGGCGAATTCGGCACCGCGCCGGGTCAGACCGCAGTGTACCGTCATGTAATCCACGCCCTGCAACGCCTGATGCTCAATCTCCGCAAAGATATCCTCCGGGTCTATCTCCGCAGGGTCGCGTCCGGCGTCAATGTACTTCTGGGCAACGGCATACATGGGCACCGTGCCGAGAGGCAGGATGCACTTTTCCAGCATTTCCTTGCGAATGGCGTTCAGATCGCCGCCGATGGAAAGGTCCATCACGGTGTCCGTACCTGCGTTGATGGCTGTTTGCAGTTTCACCATCTCGCTGCGGACATCGTTCTTCAGCGGGGATGTGCCGATATTCGCGTTCACTTTCACACTGGCAGGCTGGCCTACCAGCACGGGGGCCACATTGCTGTGGTTGGGGTTGGCAAGCAGCACCATGGTGCCGCCCTCTATGCCCCGGATGATGGTCTCCGGGTCAAGGTTCTCGCGTTTTGCCAACGTTTCGATATGCTTATCCAGCATACCCGCGAGAGCCGCGTTCAGGTTCAGTATGGACATAGGGTCCCCTTTCCGGGTCGGAATATATGCAGGGACAGGCCGGGAACGACAACAACGGCTAAATTAGATACCATTCCCCGGCCGATTGCAAGCGCAGGCAGGGCCGGCGTTGAACATTCGCCCCGCTTCTGCCATAACAGGGCGCACTGCGCAGCGACGCAAACACCCGCCGCGCACCACCGCAAGGAAATGCCCATGAAACGACTGTTCTGGATAGGTTCCCCGTTTTTTTCCTCTGCCCTCTCCGCCTGCGGCTGGGATGTATGTGCGCACAATTTTGAGCATACCGCCGTTTTCGGATGGGACGAAATCAGGACGATAGCCGGATGGGAACCGGACGTGGTGGTGGTGGCGGATAAAAGCCGCCCGCCGTTCGTGGTGGGTATGGAACGTTTTCCGTGTCTTACGGTCTTTTACTGCGTGGACTCCCACATTCACAGCTGGTATCCGCAATACGCGCAGGGGTTCGATATCTGCCTCATGAGCCTGCGGGACCACCTGGACAGCATGTGCGGCGAATTTCTGCCCCGCGAACGCATATGGTGGTCGCCCGCCTTTGCCAAGGACGAGGATCAGCCGGGGCAATACGCCCCCCGATGGGATGCCCTGTTCGTGGGGACGGTTCACCCGGAAACCACCCCCAAGCGCCACGCGCTCATGCGTACGCTGCAAAACGCGTTTCCCGGCCTGCACGTAACACGCGGCAACTACCGCGACCTGTACCCCAAGGCGCGGCTGGTTCTCAACCACTGCGAAGCGGGCGACCTGAACTTCCGGGTCTTTGAGGCACTGGGCTGCGGCGCGTGCCTGCTGACCCCGGATGTGGGCCACGGGCAGGACCAACTGTTCACTGCCGGGGTGGACCTGCTCACGTATCCTGCGGACGCACCGGACACCGCCGCTGCCATTCTGAAGGCCATGCAGCATGCCCTGTCGGATGAAGGGGCCATGCGCCGCATGGCCGCAAGCGGTCTGGCAAAGATAAACGCGGAACACAGGGCGCAGCACAGGGCGCAAGCCTTTACCCGGCGCATACGGAGTCTTGAAGGCGCTGCCCTTGTTGCGCGCAGAATGGAAAACGCCCGTGCCATACGGACACGGGCGTTGCGTCTTATCTATCTTCTGCTGGCGGAGAGCGTGGCATCACCGGTGCTTAAAGGAGCCTATCTGGCAGCCGCCTCCGATTCTGCCGACTGATGCTGTTTTCTTCCGGCCTGAATCATCAGATCACGGTACCTGACCCCTTTGCCTTTCCAAAACATCACCCTGGCAGTCCAACCTCTCTGCCCTGTCTGTATGCGTATCAGGCGGCGTATCAGGTAGGCATATCAGGCGGCGTATCAGGTGGCCTTGTCCGGCCAATCCGCAAGGCTACGGCTTTACAGCATCTGCGCCTGCAGACGCCGGATGCCGCAGGCAAACGCCGATGGAACAGCCTTACACGGTGCGGGGTTCTTCTGCTGCAATCTTTCCGGCCTCATACGCGGCCTTGGCCTGCTGCAGAACGGCAAGGCTGATGAAATCCAGCATGATGAGCAGTTCTTCCACGGAGTTCTGGCTGGCGTTCTTTTCCTTATAGGCCTTCACCTTGACCAGGTGTTCCTTGGTAACGATTCCCTGCCTGACCAGATACTCCAGAAAGGTCTCCGCCCTTGCCTGCTCGCGCTGCAGGGCGGCATCGCTCACGGCCCGTTTCTGTGCCTCCACCGCCTCCTCATGAGCCTTGAGCCTGCCCTTGAGAACCGCCAGACTGGACTTTACCTGTTCCCGCTCTTCTTCCACGGAATGGATACGCATCTCTATGAGATTGTTTTCGTTTTCCAGTTGGTTCAGCATGCTGCGGTAGCCGGACGAACGCTTCACCATGAACACCATGACGAATGCGGCAACAGCCACACCACCCAGTATCACAAACGACAAGTCCATAGGCGTTTCTCCGGGGAACGTCCGGCGCAGGGCACCGACCATTTCTACCTGCATGGGGCCGGACTATTCCGGCACGATGTATTCCGTTATGTTATCACTCGCCTCACCGGCCTCCCGGTCACGCTTCTTCTTTCCGGCACCGGCGGACTGCGCAGCCCCGGAACTTGCGGGCACGGTGTCGTCTTCCCAGACAAAATCCATGGACTCGCCGCTGCCCGCTTCCTGCCCGACAGAGGCATCGGAAAGATACCGGCTGCCGTCCGCAGGCGGAGCGTCATCTGTTATTCCGGCCGCCGCCAGAGCCTTGGCCAGAGCGGAGTCCATGTCTATGGGGGCATCGCTGTCATCGTCCGCAGGGATTGCCGCACCGTCCGGACCGGCCGTTTCTGCGGAACCGGAAAAAACGCCGGAGACGGAAAACACATCCGCTTCTGCATCATCAACCGGCGCATCCGCAGCGGTCAACGACCTGTCAGCAGGGGCATAGTCTTCACTTCCGGCTGTCTGCACGGGGCGGGCAGCTTCCTCTTCTTCCTCATCAAAGAAGGAAAACAGCCTGCCGCCCCCCTTGCCGAAATAATCTTCCCTGGCAGCCGGGTACCGCACCGACGCAACCGGGTCGTCTTCATCATCTTCAACAATCTCTTCCGGCGTGAGCAGGATGACCTCCTCATCGTCGTCCTCCGGGGTGTCATACACGGAGGTGTCATGCGCGGAAGAGTCATCCTCCTGCGCTTCGTAGAGCACCTGCGCGGTGCCGCGGCCGTACACCGGGGCAAACTCAGGCCCGACAGACCCGACAGGCCCGACAGGCCCATTGCTGTCCTCTGCCGCGGCGGTCCCTGCCTGCCCGTCAGACTCCATACCATAGGCTGCGTACAGACTTTCAAGGCTTTCATCGTCCTCGCCGGTGTCCGCGGCGATGTCTGCCTGCATCAAGCCCGGCATGGCTTCCGGCATGACTTCATCCGGCAAGGTCCGGGACCCGATCCCGTGCATGAAATCCGAGGTGAAATCCGGCCCGTCTGCGGCTCCGCCATCCTGCATGTCAAAACTTTCTGCCGGCAGCCCTGCGGCCTTTTCGTCTGCACGCCGGGAAGCAGTTACAATCACATCCTCCGCGTCCGCTCCCGCTTCTTCATCCGCTCCCTGCTGTACGCTGAAGAGGGGATGCGCGTGGTCTTCTGCCGATTCGCGCGCAGCCTCTGCCGCGTCTGCCACGTCTGGCATGCGGAAGTCACCGGCGGGGACTTCTCCCTCCGGTTCATCGGAGCCAACGGCGATGCCGGCCATTACAGCAGCAGGATACGGATCCAACATCAGGGGGACAGCGGTCTTGTCCTTTCCGCGCCGTTCCGACCTGCGCTTTTTACCCGGGTCTTCCTCCTGCCGGGAAAGCTGCAGGAACTCCGTAATGTCAAAGGGGCTGCCTGCGGAATCCTCTGCCGGGTGTTTTGCGGAACCCTGTGCAGTATCATCACGGGACTCTTCAAACAGGGCAGACGGGGTTTTGGCCGGGATAACCGCGTCATCTCCGGCCAGCTGCAAGCCGCGTCCCATACGGGAGGCGGCGTCATTCTTTCCGGCATTGCCCGGATGCTGAATGTCCAGTTCGGGCAGAACAACGGCAGGTGCGGGTTCTGCATCGTCTCGTTCCGCAGCTTCGCTGTATGCCGACGGATCGTCGGCACTGAAGTATTCACCGGGTGCCTGCGGGTCTGAACCCGCATACGCGCCTGCACCGGCGGACAATTCTGCCGTGCCGGGTTCGGCGGCAGAAGTATCCGCACCTTCATTTTCCGCAAACACCACACGGCCATCCCTGCCGAAGTGCACATGGCCACCGGAGGTTGCCGTCCGCTGGGGAGCGGTAACCTGCGACAGGCGTTTTTCCACGGCACGCAGAGCCTCCATCACCTCATTGCGCTCATCCCTCATGCGTCTGGTCAATTCCTCAATGCTGCGCTGCATGAAGAAAAACATGACCATCAGTCCCGAAAAGCACAGCAGCATGAAAAGCATGAACGCCGTGTACGGCTGATCCAACAAGCCCATATTTTCACTCTTTCGTTTAGTCGTCCGATAACGTACCATGCCGGTCCGGCATGTCCATTGCTGACATTCCAAGGCAGCTACCACAAAAGATGGTCCGTTAACAATACACATACCCCACGGGAACCCGCATGGCTTCTTCCAATATCCGCCCGAGGCTCCTTGTCGCGGACAAGGACGGCAATATATATGATCACCCGGACCTGCTCATGGTCTGCAGACGCGGCAAGGAAATGGCGTTGCCGCGGCCTGACGAGCTTATGCCCCTGCCGGAAGGCAGCGACCTGTTCATGCTCCCCGGCAGGCACGCCGTGGGACTGGACCCGGAAACCGGTGAAGCGGAAGCCATGGAAGAGTTCGCCGTGGCGGCATTTTCTGCCCCTGCCCACACGCTCACGGCGCACGCCGCCTTTGTGGCGCAGCCGGACGCCCCCGCCCTGCCCCTGTTCGCATACGGGGCTGTGGGATTTGCCAACGGGCGCTTCTATGTATGCGCAAAAAAGGTGGATCAGGACACGCGGCAGGTGTTCACCAACATTCCGTGCGACAAGATAGAAAAAAACGCCCACAAGCTCATCCGCCGCTACCCGGACAACCGGCTCATGCAGCACATCATGGGCAACTGCGTCCTCAAATACTCCTGTCCCGCCGCCCGCAACCTTGCCCTTGGCAGGTATGAAGCGCCGCTGCCCACCTCGCGCGCCTGCAACGCCCGGTGCGTGGGCTGTATTTCGCAGCAGGAAGACGATTCCAAAATCTGCGCCACCCCGCAGAGCAGGCTCACCTTCACCCCCACGGCTCAGGAGATTGCAGAGGTGATGCTGCACCATCACGGCAACGTGAAGGAAAAGCCCATATACTCCTTCGGGCAGGGCTGCGAGGGCGAACCGCTCACCGAGGCCCCCCTGCTGGAAGAGGCCATCCGCCTGTTCCGCGCACAGGGCGGCAGGGGTACGGTGAACATGAACACCAACGCCTCCATGCCCCAAGCCGTGGGCAGACTGTGCGACGCGGGCCTTTCTTCCATACGCGTGAGCCTGAACTCCGCGCGGGAAGAGGTGTACAACCGCTACTACAGGCCGAGGGGCTACTGTTTCGCCGATGTGGTGCAGTCCATGCGCGAAGCCAAGGCCCGCGGGAAATGGGTTTCCCTGAACCTGCTGTTCTTTCCCGGCATCACGGATTCCGAGCCGGAAATCGAAGCGCTCATCTCCCTTGCGGAAGACGCCCGCCCGGATTTTATCCAGCTGCGCAATCTGAACATTGACCCGGAAATGTATCTGGACCTTCTGAACGGCATAGAGTTCGGGCCGAGTGTGGGATTCACCTTCTACCGCAAGCGTATAAAGAAGGCATGCCCATGGATAGAGTTCGGCTACTTTAATCCCTCTGTCGCCGGGGAATAATCCCCCGCTGACCCGAAACAAAGAAACTCCCGCGCACCGACGGTACGCGGGAGTTTTTCAGCATGATGACAAAGAGTCCTTTGAGTTTTTTCGCCTCCGGCGGGCAGGGAGCTGAGCCCGCTCTGCTCTCTTC
>CAYRLL010000005.1:0-1237 GCA_964425115.1 uncultured Desulfovibrio sp.
TGAGCGACGAGGTGTGCCTTGTTGTGGCCGGGCTGCCCCTGTACCTGAAGAGGTCTTGACGCATGTCCTATTTCAGAAAGCTGGAGCCGGGTCTTTCTAATCTCATGGAGCTGTTTTCCCGCGATGAACGCTGGCTCATTGTGGTAAATGCCGATCCGGACGCCATGGCCTCTGCCATGGCGCTCAAGCGCATCATGATCCACCGCGTGGCGGACGTGGGCATAGCCCGTGTGAACGAGGTGACAAGGCCGGATAATCTGGCCATGATCCGGTATCTGCGCATTCCCATGATGAAGCTCACGCCTGCCGTCATCGCGCAGTATGACAGGTTTGCGCTGGTGGATTCGCAGCCGCACCATCATCCCCTGTTCAAGGAGATGCACTTTTCCGTGGTCTTTGACCACCACCCCCTTTCGGCGGAGCATCCCGTGGTGGTGGACTTCAAGGATATCAAGCCGGAGTACGGGGCCAACTCGTCTCTCATGACGGAGTATCTGTACAACCTGGGTATACGTCCGGGGAACCGCCTAGCCACCGCGCTGGTTTACGGCATAAAGACCGACACCAACAGCTTTGAGCGGGAATTCTGCGACATAGACGTGCGGGCCTTCCGGTATCTTTCCAAGCTCTCCAGCCAGTCGCTGCTTTCCCGCATATCCCGCAGCGAATATCACTTCGGCTGGCTGGACTACTTTGCCCGGGGCGTCTCCAGCATGCACAAGGTGCGCACGGGCTACTTCACCTACATAGGCGAGGTGCCCAACCCGGACGCGCTGGTGGTGATTGCCGACTTTTTCATGCGGGTGCATGAAATACGCTGGATAGCCGTTGCCGGGGTGAGCGAGGACAAGCTGGTTATCATCTTCCGGGGTGACGGCGTAACCCGCGATTTGGGACGCTTTGCCAACATGCAGTTCGGTCAGGTGGGCTCTGCGGGCGGGCACAAGGCCATGGCGCGTGCGGAGATTCCGCTGGAAAAGCTGGAGGGCAAGGACGCGGAGATGTATGTGTTCAAGCGGTTGCTCATGCCGCGCCAGCGGGCACGGCAGGAAAAGACTGCGCCGGACCAGAAGATTGCACCGGACCAGAAGGCTGCGCCGGAGCCCAAGGCTGCGCCAGAACCCAAGGCTGCGCCGGAGCCCAAGTCTGCGTCGGACCAGAAGGGTGTCCCGGACCAGAAGAAGTCTGTGCAGGGTCAGAAAGCCGCTGCAGACCCAAAAGCGGCTCAGGAGCAACC
>CAYRLL010000005.1:1337-54836 GCA_964425115.1 uncultured Desulfovibrio sp.
CCGTTATGGGTCCGTTATGGGGCCGGCACCGGAAAAAACCCTGCCAAGACCGGATGGCAGGGTTTTTTGCGTTTCCGGTGCTTCCCGTGAAGCATCGGAGGTGTGGAGGCGTATGCAATGGGCGGGCGGGGAGCCCGTGGCGCACCCCGGAAGTGTTCCGGCAAAGCCGTAACGTGCCGGGGTTGCGGGTGTTTGCCTCAGCGATATGGATCAGCGCGGTCAAACGGGCTTCCCCGCCCGGGACATGCCGTTCCCAGTTCGGCAGGTCCGTAAATAGGTTGCTGCTGCGATTCAACAGCAGGCTTTTGCCAACTCTTCCCGTATGGGCATGGGCAAGGCGCGCTCCTCCTGCATTACGTCCAGACACAGCACGCATCCCACGCCGTCCGCGCTGGTGCAGCGGGCGGCCAGAGTGATGCAGCGGTTGCCGGATGCCTGCGATATGTAGGGCTGCGTCATGCAGGCATCCAGCCCGGACTGTATGGGCAGAAAGTACTCCTTGAGCGAATGGTCCGTGCCCCGGCGCGCGGGCTGGTAGATGAACCGTTTGTTTTCCTGAATGCTGAACGGGTTGCATACCGTGTCGGTAATCTGCACACCCGATTCGCTCAGCACATAGGCGCATTCCAGTTGCGGAAAGGCCAGCAGGTGTTCCAGCAGCGCATGCGTGAAGTCGGCCATGGAATAGCCGTGCAGGTGCTCGCGCGTTCTGCCCACCAATTCCTGAAATTCTTCATTGCTTCGCTTCATCCGCTCATAGCGTTCCAGCGAATGCTCCTTGTAGGCGGCAATCATGCCCTGCAGGGGGGCGGTCACGTCCTGTATCCGGTCCGGCGGTGCCGGTCGGGCGAAGTGGAACCCCTGCAGCACGTCTGCCCCCGCATCCATCAGGCATACGGCTTCCTCCCGGCATTCCACTCCCTCGGCAACGGTCATGGCACCTATGCGCCTTGCCAGAGCGGCAAGGGCCTTCACCACTTCCTGTTTGTGGAATTCATTGTGGATGTTGCTGATGAGGTAGCGGTCAATCTTGATGACCTCCGGCTTGATGGAGGCAATGCGTTCCAGATTGGAGTGCCCCGCGCCTACGTCGTCCAGCGCGATGAGAAACCCCTGCTCGCGGTAGCGGTGGATGAAACGCATGAGTGCTGCGGTATCCTGCACATGGGATTCTATGATTTCCAGAACCACATTGGCGGGCGGCACGCCGTGGCGTTGCGCAAGGGATGCTATATGCCCGGACCCCACCACCGCTTCGGTCAGCACGGAGGCATCCACATTGAGGAAAAGCAGCGCTTCCCTGTGTCCGGCGTGCATGGCGGCAAAGGTGGCAAAGGCGGTTTCGCGGCAGGCGCGGTCCAGCTGCAGGTTCATGCCCCGCATGGCAGCAAGGGCGAACAGGGTGTCCGGGGAGATGGTGGCGTTGTCCGTATCGCCCAGCCCCCGGCTCAGCGCCTCGAATCCTATGACCATGCCCCGCCGCGCGGAGACAAGGGGCTGAAAGTGGGTGATAAGCCGTTTGCGAGCTATGATGGCTTCTATGTCGAGAGTGTGGCTCATGTGTATCCGCCTGCTGTAGCGGGGAATGTTGCCCTTTCCGGCCCCGCCACCGCACGGCGGGGAGAAAAAGGGGCCGGACCGGCCCTTGGGGTGGCGGAGCAGGCCGGTCCGGCAGGGTGTGTGGAGCGCGGAGCGTCCTTTCGGTGTCGCGTCCGCAGGGTGCCCGGGGGCTGGGTGCTGCCCCCGGACTCCGGAAACGGTTACTTTACTTCACCCGTGCGCACACGGATGGTTTTTACGATATCCTGCACGAAGATGATGCCGTCGCCTTCTTTGCCGGTTTTTGCGCCGGACTGGATGGCGGCAAGGGCGTCATCGAGCTTTTCGTCCTGCACGCCCAGTTCAAGGCGTACCTTCTTGAGCAGGTTCACTTCCATGACTACGCCGCGGTAAGTCTCGGTAAACCCTTTCTGCTGGCCGCTGCCGAGAATGTTGGTGACCGAAAGGGCGTATATTCCTTTGCTGTAGAGGGCCTGCTTCACAAGGGTGAGCATTTCCGGGCGAATGTATGCGATGATGAGTTTCATGATATTCCTCCTGCCTATTCCACGGTGTAGATCTGGAAGCCGTTGTAAGACTCGGAGCCGTGTTCGCAGATATCCAGACCCTTCAGTTCTTCCTCGCGGGAGACGCGCAGGCCCATGATGACCTTGACCGCGGAGAAGGCGACATAGCCCATGCCGAATGCCCAGACAAAGACCGCGCCCGCACCGATGATCTGCGTCATGGTCTGGCCGAATCCGCCGCCGTAGAACAGGCCGGTGATGCTGCCGAAATCGGGCGATGCGAACAGGCCCACGGCCACGGTGCCCAGCACGCCGCACACGCCGTGTACGGAAACTGCGCCCACGGGGTCGTCAATCTTCAGCTTCTTGTCGATGAACTCGATGGAGAGCACCACGACCACGCCGCTCAGCAGGCCGATGATGATGGCTCCCACGGGGGAAACTTCGTAGCAGCCTGCGGTAATGCCTACCAGACCGGCCAGAGAGCCGTTCATGGTCATGGAGGCTTCAGGCTTGCCGAACCGTGCCCACACGGTGAGCATGGCGGCCACGGTGCCTGCGCAGGCGGCAAGGCTGGTGTTCAGGGCAATGTAGCCTATGGTGGCATCGGCTGTGGTGGTGGAACCTGCGTTAAAGCCGAACCAGCCGAACCACAGGATCAGCACGCCGAGGGCTGCCATGGGAATGTTATGGCCGGGAATGGCCTTGGGAGTGCCGTCCGGAGCGTACTTTCCGGTACGGGGGCCAAGGATGATGGCACCGGCAAGGGCTACCCAGCCGCCCACGGAGTGCACCACGGTGGAGCCTGCAAAATCTGCGAAACCCAGACCTTCAAGCCAGCCGGCGTTGCCGTTCAGGCCGCCCCAGGCCCAGTGGCCGGAGATGGGGTAGATGAAACCCGTTACCAGAATGCTGACGAGGATGTACGCCGGAAATTTGGTACGCTCCGCAATGCCGCCGGAAACAATGGTGGCGGCGGTGGCGGCGAACACGGACTGGAAGAACCAGAAGGTCAGCGTCCACATGCCGTCGTCGGTGGTGGCGTTTACGCCGCTGAGGCCGAATCCGCTGAGGCCGATGAATCCGCCCGCATCGGTGCCGAACATGAACGCAAAACCGATGAGGAAGAAGATGAGCGAACCGGCGGCAAAGTCCACGAAGTTCTTCATGAGAATGTTCCCCGCGTTCTTGGCGCGGGTGAAGCCGCATTCCACCATGGCAAAACCGGCTTGCATGAACATGACCAGAATGGCAGCGATCAGTGTCCACAGGATGTTGGCGTTCTGCTGGGTGAGCAGTTCGGGGGCGTCTTCTGCCAGCGCGGAGGTGGCAAGGGCCATCGTCAGCACTGCCGCACCGCCCGCAGCGGGAAGCAGTTTCCTCAGGGTACGCAACGAAGTGAGCGTGGTTGAAAACATGGAATCCTCCTTTTCGTGGGTAAACACCCCTGTTCCATATCGATTGCCCACGCTGGAGCATCTAGCGTGCCAAATGGCGTAACTGCTTGAAATTGCTTGTTCAAAGAAGATTCTCGAGTGCAATTCCTGTAATGTAGACCTGCCAATTTGACATATTTGTATAATACAGAAGTGCATGAATATGCAAAATTGTAAAAAGACTCACGTGCGGCAAGAAGAGTGGTTTGCAAAAATGTTGAAAATTTGTGTTGACAGTGGAATGACCTCTCTCCTATTGTGCGCGAAATTGCTGTAACCGAGAGTTTAACTTCGTTTCACAAGGCTGTTTTCAGACATGACCAACGTTTCCGCCACCTTTGCCACCAGCGCCGCGAATACCGAATTCTATTTTTGGTATTACTTTAGCTATGGGAAAGCCCGTGGTGCGAACACTGGTGCCTGACGAACTGAACATTCGGTAAAAAAGGTACAAGATGAGGGCCGCGGGCGAAAGCCGGCGGCCCTTTTTGTTTGCCGTGAACAAGGCCCGAAAGGCTGCAAAACCCACGAGGAGAATCGTATGTTGCTTGGCAAAAGCGTCCGGCTGGAACGCATTTTCAACCGCAACACGGGCAGGACCATCATCGTGCCCATGGATCACGGCGTAACGGTGGGGCCCATTTACGGGCTGCTTGACCTGCCCGGTACCGTGAACAAGGTGGCGGAAGGCGGGGCCAACGCGGTGCTCATGCACAAAGGGCTGCCCCGCTGCACGCACCGTGGCTACGGCAAGGATGTGGGGCTTATCGTGCATCTTTCTGCCAGCACGTCCATTGCCACCCTGCCCAACGCCAAGTCGCTGGTGGGCACGGTGGAAGACGCCCTGCGGCTTGGTGCGGACGCCGTTTCCGTTCATGTGAATCTGGGCGATGAAACGGAACGCTACATGCTGGAGGATCTGGGCAAGGTGACCTCGCGCGCGGTGGAGTGGGGCATGCCCGTGCTGGCCATGATGTATGCCCGCGGACCCAAGGTGCAGAACGAGTTTGATCCCGCCATTATCGCCCACTGCGCACGGGTGGGGATGGAACTTGGGGCGGATGTTGTGAAAGTGAATTATACTGGGGATATGGACTCTTTCGCCCACGTGTGCGAAGCTTGCTGCGTGCCGCTGGTCATTGCGGGCGGTCCCAAGATGGATTCGGACCGCGCACTGGTGGAAATGGTGCATGATTCCGTAAAGGCAGGCGGAGCCGGGCTTTCTATGGGCCGCAACGTGTTCCAGCATGCCCGGCCCGACCTTCTGGTCGCCGCCCTGCACGGCGTGGTGCACAGCGAGTGGACCGTGGACAAAGCCATGGAAGTGCTGGAAGCGAACTAGGCCGCATTGGCTGATAATCACAATTCTGCGAGGGATATCAAATGCATATCGGCAAGAAAATTCGCATTGAGCGTATCTTCAACCGGCTCACCGGCCGCACCATCATCGTTCCGCTTGACCACGGTGTGACCGTGGGGCCCATAGAAGGTCTGGTGGACATGCGCGAAACCGTGAACAGCATAGCCGAAGGCGGCGCGGATGCCGTGCTTATGCACAAGGGGCTTGTGCGTTGCGGCCACCGCGAAGGCGGCAAGGACGTGGGCCTTATCGTGCATCTTTCCAGCTCCACCTCCATGTCTCCCACGCCCAATGCCAAGTCGCTCACTTCTTCGGTGGAGGACGCCATAAAGCACGGGGCGGACGGTGTTTCCGTGCATGTGAACCTGGGTGATGAGACCGAGCGCGACATGCTGTCGGACCTTGGCCGCGTGGCTGCCGTGGCGGCGGACTGGGGCATGCCGCTGCTGGCCATGATGTATGCGCGCGGGCCCAAGATTCAGAACCAGTTTGACCCCACCGTGGTTGCCCACTGCGCCCGTGTGGCCGTGGAACTGGGGGCGGATATCGTGAAGGTGCCGTATACCGGCGACATGGATTCCTTCTCGCGCGTGGTGGATTCTACCTGCGTGCCCGTGGTTATTGCGGGCGGCCCCAAGATGGATTCCACACGGGATTTCATACAGATGGTGCACGATTCCGTGCGCGCGGGCGGCGCGGGACTTTCCGTTGGCCGCAATATCTTCCAGCACAAGCGCACCCCGCAGTTGGTGAAAGCCCTGCGCGGCGTGGTGCACGAGGATTGGGATGTAGAACAAGCCATTGCCATTGTTGGCGAAGATTAAATTTTACAAAAATGGAAAAACCATGAAAAAGGTATTGTTCAAGAGCGTCCCGTTCAACAAGGACCACATCACGCTGGCGCTGGAATCCGGCGTGGACGCCATTATCGTGGCGCAGGAAGATGTGGAGAAGGTGCGTTCGCTGGCACGCTGCACCGTTCTGGCGCAGGACGCCATGCCCGTCATCGCCTTTGCCTCCAAGAAGGATGAGGAAGAGGCCGTGAGCCGCCTTGCAAAGGGCGAGGATGTGGTCATTGCGCGCGGGTGGGAGATTATTCCCATAGAAAACCTGCTGGCGCAGTCTGACAATGTGACCGTGGAAGTGGCAACGCTGGACGAGGCGAAGCTGGCGGCGGGCATTCTTGAACGCGGGGTGAACGCCGTGGTGGTTCTCCCGGAAGGCGCGGAGGAGCTGAAGCGAATCGTGGCGGAACTCAAACTCTCTCAGGGCAGGCTGGAACTGGTTCCCGCCACGGTGACGGCGGTGGAGCACGCGGGGCTTGGCCACCGTGTCTGCGTGGACACCATGTCGGTGATGAAAACCGGGCAGGGCATGCTGGTGGGCAACTCCAGCGCGTTTACCTTTCTTGTTCATGCCGAAACGGAGCGCAACGAATATGTCGCGGCGCGTCCTTTCCGCGTGAACGCCGGTGCCGTGCACGCCTATGTGGTTATGCCCGGCGACAGGACCACCTATCTGGAGGAACTGGCGGCGGGCGAAGAGGTGCTCATTGTGGGGCACGACGGTTCCACCGCCCTTGCCACCGTGGGCCGCTGCAAGGTGGAGGTGCGCCCCATGCTGCTTATCAAGGCGCGGGTGGGCGGAACGGAAGGGGCCGTGTTTTTGCAGAACGCGGAAACCATCCGCGTGGTGCGGCGCGACGGTTCGCCCGTGAGCGTTGTTGCCCTGAAGGAAGGGGACGAGATACTCGTGCGCACTGATGCGGCAGGACGCCATTTCGGCATGCGCATCCAAGAAGACATCAAGGAAGGCTAGCCATGCCCGACAGGACGGACGAGAATCCGCGCATGCAGGAAGTGCGGCAGGAGATAGACGCCACGGACCGCGAGATTCTGGAGCTGCTTAACCGCCGCGCCTCGCTGAGTCTGGAGGTGGGCCAGCTTAAACGCGGCTCGCGCGACGTGATCTTCAAGCCCTTCCGCGAGAAAGAGGTTATGGAGAACCTGCGCCGTCATAACGCCGGGCCCATTCCTTTTGAGCATCTGCGCTCCATCTACCGGGAGGTGTTCTCTTCCTCCCGCGCATTGCAGCGTCCGCAGCGGGTGGCCTATCTGGGGCCGGAGGGCACCTTCTCGTACTTTGCCGGGGTGGAATATCTGGGCAAGGCCGTGGAATACCTGCCGCAGAAGAACCTGCACGAGGTGTTCCGGGCCGTGCATTCCCGCGAGTGCGAACTGGGTGTCATTCCGCTGGAGAATTCGCTTGAGGGCACGGTGGGCCAGAGTCTGGACCTGTTCATGGATTTTGAGCTGTACATTCAGGCCGAACTGTACTGCCGCATAAGCCACAGCCTGCTCACCCGCGAGCGCGAGTTGGCAGAAATAACCACCGTTTACTCCCACCCGCAGCCCCTTGGGCAGTGCGGGGGCTGGCTCAGGGCCAATCTGCCCAATGCGCGCATTGTGCCCACGGAGAGCACGGCCGCTGCCGCCCGGCGCGTGTGCGATGAAAAGGGAGCCGCCGCCATAGGGCACGGCAAGCTTGCCGAACTGCTGGACCTGAACATTCTGGCCCGGGGCATAGAGAACCTGCCGGACAACTGGACGCGCTTTGTCATTGTGGGGCCGCAGCCCTCGGACGGGGAAGGGCGCGACAAGACATCCATGCTTTTTTCGCTGCCGGACAAGCCGGGTTCGCTGGTAAGCGTGCTCAATGTCATGGCGGTGGAGGGGCTGAACATGAAGAAGCTGGAATCGCGGCCCATGCGCGGCGAAAAGTGGCGCTACGTGTTCTTTGTGGACGTGGAGAGCGATCTGGCCCGCGGAGAATACGCCGCCCTGCTGGACGAGATACGCGGCCACTGCCAGAGCCTGCGTATTCTGGGCAGCTATCCCACCGGCCCGTATATAGATGTTTCCGCCGGGACAGAAGACAAGGGCGCGCAGGCTGCTGCCCCGAATACCATGGATACGCTGGACACACCGGATACGCCGGGCACGCCGGACACACATGCGAACGTTGCGCCGAACGTGCAACGACAAGGATAATGCCATGAGCAAGATAATTGAGGTGGAAGCTCCGCCGTCCAAATCGGTTTCGCACCGCATGGTCATAGGCGCGGCACTGGGTGTGGGAGAATCGCGGCTGGCAAACGTGCTGGAAAGCGATGACCTGAAGCGGACCATGGAGATCATGCAGGCCTGCGGCGCACGTATCGAACGGCTGGGCGAAGGCCTGTACGCCATACGCGGCGTGGCCGGAACCCCCGCCGGAGGCAGGGACGAGCCTGTTTCCTGCTTCGTGGGCGAATCGGGCACCACGTGCCGCCTGCTCACCGCCGTGGTGGCCGCAGGGCTTGGCCGGTTCCGCATTCACGGCGCGCCGCGCATGCACGAGCGGCCCATCGGCGAGCTGGTCATGGCTCTGCGTATGCTGGGCGTGGGTGTGGAGTGGGAGGGGGCCGCGGGCTTTCCTCCGCTGGTCATTGACACCAACGGCATGCCCGGGGGCGAGGTGAACATAGGCCTTGACGAATCCAGCCAGTACCTTTCCGGCCTGTTGCTTGCGGCCCCGCTGGGCAAGACGCTGACCATACACGTCACCGGCAAAAAGGCGGTGAGCTGGCCTTATGTGGGGCTGACCCTCAAGGCCATGGAAGATTTCGGCCACTCGTTCCGGGTGGAGATGCTGGAAGAAGACGGCTGGGTGCAGAAGGACTGGCGGGCCATCCGCGAGGTGCTGCCCGGCAGGACGCGGTTTGTGGTCAAGCCCGGCATCTACCGCGCGGGCGACTACCGCGTGGAGGGCGACTGGTCCAACGCCTCCTACTTTCTGGCGGCGGGAGCGGCGGGGCCGCACCCTGTGCGCGTGACCGGCCTGCGGGCCGATTCGCTGCAGGGCGACAAGGCCATGCTCGACATTCTGCGGAGCATGGGAGCCCGCGTGGAGGTGGAGCCCGCGGCCGTTACGGTGCATCCTTCCGCGCTCCGCGGCACGCAGGTGGACATGGGGCACTGCCCGGACCTTGTACCCACCGTGGCCGCGCTGGCCGCCTTTGCGGAAGGCCCGACCACCGTGACCAACGTGGCGCACCTGCGCATCAAGGAATGCGACCGGCTTGCCGGACCTGCCACGGAACTGGGCAAGGCCGGGGTGCGGGTGGAGGTGCGTGAAGACGGCCTGACCGTGTACCCGGCAGGACGCGCAGCCATAGCCGCCCCGGAGGGCACGGTATTTCATGCCTACGGCGATCACCGCATGGCCATGAGCCTGTCGCTGCTGGGGCTTGCGGGCGTGGATGTGCGGCTGGACGACCCCAAATGCGTTTCCAAATCCTTTCCGTCCTTCTGGCGCAAATGGGGCAGGGTAACGGCATGAGCGAGGGAGAGTTTAGCGGCTGCACTGTGGCCGTGATAGGGGCGCAGGGGCGGATGGGCCGCATGTTCTGCGCCCGCTTGCAGGCGGCGGGATACGATGTGGCGGAGTTTGACCGCCCCTTGACAAAATCGTCACTTGCTGCTGGACTGCCGGAAGCAAAGGTGATACTCCTGTGCATTCCCGCAGCGGTATTCGATACGGTGCTGCAACAGATACGGGATATACTCCGTCCGCCGCAGGTGCTGGTGGACATCACATCGGTGAAGGTGCAACCCATGCGTCAGATGCAACGCGTCTACAACGGCCCCATTGTGGGCACCCATCCTCTCTTCGGACCGGAGCCGAAGGCGGACGAGGTGCGCGTGGCCGTTACGCCCGCAGAGGGCACGGACGAGACGCATGTGGCCATGGTGGAAGACATGTTTGCCCGCATGGGGTGCGAACCCTTCCGCACCACGGCGGAAAAGCATGACGAGGCGGCCGCCCTTATTCAGGGACTGAACTTCATCACCACTGTTTCCTACCTTGCCACGCTGGCGCACAAGGATGAGATAACCCCTTATCTCACCCCCTCCTTCCAGCGCCGCCTTGACGCCGCGCAGAAGATGATGACCGAGGACGCCGAACTGTTCGAGGGCCTTTTCGAGGCCAATCCCAGTTCGCTGGACGCCGTGCGTTCCTTCCGCAACATGCTGAACATTGCCGCCGGTGGCGACATCAACGTGCTCGTTGAGCGCGCTCTTTGGTGGTGGCGTGAGAACAGCAATACGGGAGGAGTGCGTCAATAAAAGACCACCAGGCAGAGTAGTATCAAGTTCTCAAACGCCGCGTTCCTCCCGGAACGCGGCGTTTTTTTGTTGATCGTGTCGGGACGGATAAAACAGCAAACACAAGCAAGTCAGGGAGATAACCACATGAGCGTAGTACTCAAGCAGACAGGGCAGTGGCTGGCGGCGGATATCCAGACGCCCATCAGCCTGTTTCTGGGGCTGGTCGGTTCCGGGCAGGG
This sequence comes from uncultured Desulfovibrio sp., assembly GCA_964425115.1. Taxonomy (GTDB): domain Bacteria; phylum Desulfobacterota; class Desulfovibrionia; order Desulfovibrionales; family Desulfovibrionaceae; genus Halodesulfovibrio. The sequence goes on from CAYRLL010000005.1 coordinate 11,589, forward strand.
ATTCCTGCTGGAAAGCGCGGAGGTGGACGGGCGCTGGGGCCGATACAGCGTGATCGGGTTCAACTTCCTGCTGCGTCTGGGCTGCAAGGAAGGGCTGCTGGAAGTTGCGTCGCGCGACAAGAGGCTGGATTTTCTGAAAAAGTATGAGGGGATGGATTATCTGGAAGGCGTGCGCGCCGTGGGCAGGGCCATAACCGTGCAGGCGGCGGAGGGGTTTGAAAAACTGCCCCCCATCGCGCGCGGGCTGTTCGGCTACTTCGGCTACGGCACGGCGGGCATGTTCGAGCCCAAGCTGCGCCGCGTGCTGCCTCCGGAAAGTGCCGAGGCGTGCCTTGTGCTGCCCGGCACCATCGTGCTGTTTGACCATCTGTACAACAAGCTCTGCCTGCTCAATCTGGCAGAGGGGCTGAACGTGCGCATGGACAGGGCGGCGGTGGAGCGCAAGGCGGAACCCCCGGACGTGGGGCCTGTGACCACCATACCGGACCGCGCCACCTTCCTGCGCAACGTGGACCGCGTGAAGGAGCTTATCCGGCAGGGCGAGGCCATTCAGGTGGTGCTTTCCACACGGTTTCAGGCGTCGTTTTCCGGCGAGCCGTTCGTGCTCTACCGCAGGCTGCGGCAGATTAATCCCTCGCCGTACATGTTCTTCATGCGGTTGCCGGGCATAAGCCTTGTGGGGTCTTCGCCTGAGGTGCTGGTGCGCTGCCGCGAGGGCGAGGTGGAAGTGTGCCCCATCGCGGGTACGCGGCCACGCGGCGTTTCGGAGGCGGAAGATCTGGCTCTTGCGGAAGAGCTGAAAGCAGACCCCAAGGAGCAGGCGGAACACGTTATGCTGGTGGACCTTGGACGTAACGACGTGGGGCGCGTATCCGCTCCCGGCACTGTTTCTGTGGACAAGTACATGCAGGTGGAGCGGTTCAGCCACGTGATGCACATGACCTCGTACGTCAAGGGACGCCTGAAGGAAGGGGCGGATGCGCTGGACGTTATGGCGGCAACCTTTCCCGCAGGCACGGTGAGCGGTGCGCCCAAGGTGCGCGCCATGGAGATTATTGCGGACATGGAGGCCCTGCAACGCGGGCCTTACGCGGGCGCGGTGGGCTGGATGGGACTGGACGACAACCGGGCGGACATGGACACCGGCATTCTCATCCGCACCATGTGGGTGCGCGACGGGCTGGTGCAGTGGCAGTGCGGAGCCGGAATTGTGCATGATTCCGTGCCTGAGCGGGAATGGGAAGAGTGCCATAACAAGGCGCGGGCGCTGAAGGTCACCATCAACGGAACGGGGGACGGCGATGTTTTTGCTTATCGATAATTATGACTCCTTCACCTTCAATCTGGTGCAGGCGTTCCAGAAGACGGGGCGGTTCCCGGAAGTGCGCAAGAATGACGACACATCCATTCTTGAACTGGCGCAGAGCGGGAATCTGGACATGGTGTGCATATCTCCCGGTCCCAGCAATCCGCAGAACGCGGGGCTGTGCCTTGAGTTTCTGAGCCGCCTGCCCAAGACCGTGCCCGTGCTGGGCGTGTGTCTGGGGCACCAGATACTGGGGCACTTTGCCGGGGCTTCCGTGGTGGTGGGGCCGCGCATCATGCACGGCAAGTCGTCCATGCTGGAACATGACGGCACGGGGCTGTTCACGGGCGTATCCTCGCCCATGTGCATTGGGCGTTACCATTCGCTCATCGTCCATGTGCACGAGGCACCGGACCTGCTGGAGGCTACCTGCGCCGTGCACACGGAGGCGGGCGAGACGGAGGTTATGGCCCTGCGGTACAGGGACCGCCCGTGGGTGGGTGTGCAGTTCCACCCGGAATCGGTGCTTACCCCGGAAGGGGAAATCCTGCTGGGCAACTTCCCCGACCGCATCCTGTAGCCGGTGCGGCGGCCTGAACGAGAAGGAACAAGCGTATGAAGATATCTGAAATACTGGAAACACTGGCAGAGGGGAATAACCTTTCCGCCCCTGTTGCGGAAGAGGCGTTCACCCATCTTATGGACGGCGAGATGACACCGGCACAGGCGGGAGCCTTCCTCATGGGGCTGAGGCTCAAGGGAGAAACCCCGCAGGAAATGGCTGCCGCCGTGGCGGTGTGCCTTGAACGCGCCCGGCTCATTCCCGGCGTGCAGGGCAGGCGCGTGGACCCCGTGGGCACGGGCGGCGACGGCAAGAACAGCTTTAACTGCTCCACCGCCACGGCGCTTACGCTGGCGGGCATGGGCTATGCCGTTACCAAGCACGGTAACAGGGCTGTCTCTTCCTCCTGCGGCAGCGCGGACGCGGTGGACGGCATGGGGCTGCCCATGTTGCAGGAGCCGCAGGCCATATTGGAAGAACTGAAGCGGCGCAACTTTGTCTTTCTGTTCGCGCCGCACTTTCATCCTGCGTTCCGGCACATCATGCCGGTGCGGCAGGAACTGGGAATGCGCACCCTGTTCAACCTGCTCGGCCCGCTGCTGAATCCCGCGCGCCCCACGCATCAATTGCTGGGAGTGGCCCGGCCCCAGTTCCTGCAACTTATGGCGGATGTTCTGGCCCTCTCGGGCATAGAACGCGCCGCCGTGGTGCACGGAGCGGGCGGGTATGATGAGATAACCCCCATGGGACCGGCGCAGGTGGTGATGGTGGAAGGCACGTCTACCCGCGCAGTTTCCGTGGACCCGGCGGAGTACGGCATCGGGCCGTGTGACCCGCGTGATTTGTCGGTATCGGGCAAGGAAGAGGGGCTGGCGGTGCTGCGCGACCTGCTCTCCGGCGGCGGGAACGCCGCCATGCGCGACATGCTGGTGCTGAACGTGGGGGTGACCGTGCACCTGCTGGAGGACGGCAGAGACATGCGCCGGTGCATGGATATGGCGCGCGAGGCCGTTATGGCGGGCGCGGGCGGGAAGGTGCTCCATGCTTGAGCGCTTTCGTACCGCCAAGGCGGATGAGATACGCATGCTTGAAGACCTTGCGTCCCGCCACGCGTTGCCCGCGCCTTTTGCCGGCGTGCGTCCCTCTTTGGGGCAGGCTCTGAAACAGACGGGGCTGGCCGCAATCTGCGAATACAAGCGGGCTTCGCCTTCAAAGGGCGACATAGAGCTTGGCCTTTCGCCGGAGGAGGTGGCCCGTCAATACGCGCAGGGCGGGGCGGCCGCACTCTCCGTGCTTACGGAAGAGGTGTACTTCAAGGGCGATATCACGTTTCTGGAGCGCATGGCCTTTACGGGGCTGCCCCTGCTGCGCAAGGACTTTCTCTTTCACCCTTTGCAGATAGTGCAGACGGCGGCCACGCCAGCATCTGCCCTGCTGCTCATTGTGCGCATGTTTGAAAGCGCCGCGCCCCTGCGCGCGCTGCTGGACATGACCCATGAATACGGCATGGAGGCGGTGGTGGAGGTGTTTGACGAACGGGACCTTGATATGGCGCGCGAAGCCGGTGCGCGCATCATTCAGGTGAACAACCGGAATCTGGAGACATTGCAGACGGACCTTGCCATTTGCGGGCGACTGGTGCACCAACGTAGCTACGCTGAAGTATGGATTGCCGCCAGCGGCATATCCACCCCGGAGCACAGGCGCCACGTGGCTTCTCTGGGGTACGATGCCATGCTGGTGGGTACCGCGCTTATGCGGGGCGGCGAGCCGTGCAAGGCTTTGCAGGCCCTGCTGGGCTGACCGCACTGCGGTGCGGCACGCAGAATTAACGGCAAGGAGACGTCATGTTGGACAAGGAAATCTTCATCAAGGTGTGCGGCATAACCAGCCAGCATGATGCGGACCTGTGCGTGGAGTTTGATGCGGACTTCATAGGCTTCATCTTTCACGCAAGCAGCCCGCGTTGTGTCACGGTGGAGCAGGTGCGCGCCATAGAAACGCCCACGCTCATGCGCACCGGCGTGTTCACGGACCAGAGCGTGGACGAGGTTAAGCGCATTATGCAGCACGCGCGCCTTAATCTGGCGCAACTGCACGGCGATCAGGACCCGGAGTTCTGCAAGGCGCTGGGCAGGACAAGGGTGATGAAGGTTTTCTGGCCGTCACGCTATGCCACGCGGCAGGAACTGGAGGCGGATATGGAGCGGTTTGCTCCCTACTCCCGCTTTTATCTGTTCGACGCGGGCAGCGGGGGCGGCGGGCATGGCACCGAACAGGACTGGTCATTCCTTGCCGGACTGCGCGGCATAAAGACGTGGTTCATCGCCGGAGGGCTTGGGCCGCACAATCTGAAGCAGGCCATTATGGGCTGCAATCCGTGCGGGCTGGACCTTAACTCCGGCGTGGAGAGTGCGCCCGGCGTGAAAAGCGCGGAAAAACTCAAGGCCGTGTTCGACATGGTGCACGGGCCGCTGGTGCCGTAAACGGCGCGGACCCCGTGCTGCCGTGCGATACGGCGGACAATCTATACTGTAGCGGACAGGTGAGTCATGAAAAAAGGATACTTCGGCGACTTCGGCGGCCAGTTTGTGGCGGAATTGCTTATTCCCCCGCTGCGCGAACTGGAGCACGCCTACGAAACCATTGTGCGTTCGCAGGGGTTTCAGGATGAATTCAACGCCCTGCTCAAGGATTACGTGGGACGTAAAAGCCCCCTTACCCTGTGCCCCACGCTTTCCCGGGAACTGGGGTTTAACCTCTGGCTCAAGCGTGAGGACCTGAACCACACCGGCTCCCACAAGATTAACAACACCCTCGGGCAGGCCCTGCTGACCAAATACATGGGCAAGCCCGCCCTGCTTACGGAGACAGGCGCGGGGATGAACGGCGTGGCCACCGCCACGGCAGCCCGCGCGCTGGATCTGGAGTGTATTGTGTTCATGGGAGCCACGGACGTGGCGCGCCAGTCGCACAACGTGCGCAGAATGCAGTTGCTCGGTGCGCGGCTGGTTCCGGTGGAGAGCGGCACCAAGACCCTTAAGGACGCCATTAACGAGGCGCTGCGGTTCTGGATAGCCGAGCAGCGGACCCACCACTATTGCTTTGGCACGGCGGCGGGACCGCACCCCTTTCCCACGCTGGTGCGTGAGTTTCAGGCCGTGGTGGGGCGCGAGGCGCGTGAGCAGATTCTGGAAAAGACGGGAGAGCTTCCCCATGCCGTGGTTGCCTGCGTGGGGGGCGGTTCCAACGCCATAGGGGCGTTTCACGCCTTTGTGCCCGATGCGGCGGTGCGTCTTGTGGGTGTGGAGGCCGCAGGTACGGGCGAGCCGGGATGCCACAATTCCGCCCCGCTCAATCTGGGCAGCCCCGGCGTGCTGCACGGGCAGATGACCATGCTGCTGCAGGATGAAGACGGCCAGATACTGCCTTCGCACTCGGTGGCTGCAGGGCTGGATTATCCCGGCGTAGGGCCGGAACATGCCCACCTGCACGCCAGCGGGCGCGCCGAATACGGCACCGTGAACGATGCGCAGGCCCTTGCCGCCTTTATGAAGCTGACGCGTTCGGAGGGCATAATGCCCGCTCTGGAAAGCGCGCACGCCGTGGCGTGGGTGCTGGAAAACCGGGAGAGCATTCCGCGCGGGGCCAACGTCATCGTGAACCTTTCCGGGCGCGGCGACAAGGATATGGATATCATCGAGCAGCACATCGGCCATAGTTTTGCCGAACTGGGATAGGGGGCAGGCATGAAGACTTCACGACTGACGGAACGGATTCGCAGGGCCAACAAGGCGGGCCGCAAGGCGCTCATCCCCTTCCTTCCCGGAGGGTTTCCGGACCGGGAGAGCTTCTGGAAGCATCTGGAGGCGCTGGATGCGGGCGGGGCGGACATCATAGAGGTGGGCGTGCCTTTTTCCGACCCCTGCGCCGACGGGCCGGTGGTGGAACAGGCATCCATACAGGCATTGGAAAACGGCGCTTCCCTGCGTTGGCTGTTGCAGGGGCTTGCCGCCCGTACTGGGCGTTTTCAGGCTGAACTGGTGCTTATGGGCTACCTGAATCCCTTCTTGCAGTACGGGTTCGGGCGGCTGGCGGAAGATGCGCAGGCAGCGGGGGTTTCCGGGTTTATCATTCCTGACCTGCCGCTGGATGAAGACGCTCCCTACCGCACGGTGCTGCAGGAGCGGGGTATGGCCCTTGTGCCGCTGGTGGGGCTGAATACGGATGAGGAGCGCATGCGCGCCTATGCGCAGGTGGCCATGGGGTATGTGTATGTGGTTTCCGTGCTGGGCACCACGGGGGCGCGGGAGAGTTTTCCCGCTGAACTTGCGCAGGCGCTGGCCCGTGCGCGGCAGGCGTTTGACCTGCCCGTCGCGCTGGGGTTCGGCATACGGGAACCGGCGCAGTTGCAGGTTTTTGGCGACAGCATAGATGCGGTTATCTTCGGCAGTGCGCTTATCACCCATATACGCCAGACGGGGGATACCGCAGGATTCATGGCCCGCTGGGCCTAGGCTGCGTTGTTCTGAAATACGGGCCGGAACTCCGCAGGGGGTCCGGCCTTTTTCTTGTGGCGGGGGCTGCCCGCAGGTGTTGGCAGAGGCGGCTTACAACCCCTTCCCACGGTTGAATAATTCGGCTATCGTCCTGCCATGCCAGCCATGCTACGCCGCAAGTTCGTCATTCAGGGACAGGTGCAGGGCGTGGGGTTTCGCCCCTTCGTCTATCGCATTGCGCTGGACAACGGCGTGACGGGCACGGTGAGCAACACCTCCGAGGGGGTGTTCATTGAGGCGCAGGGAGCGCCGGACGCCGTGGAAGGGTTTGGGCGTGACCTGCACGACAAACTGCCCCCGCTGGCGCAGGTGGTGAGCCGCACGGAGCAGGAGCTGCCTGCCGTGGAAGGGGAAGAGGCGTTTGTCATTGTTGCCAGCACGGGCGGAAGCGGCAACACGGTGCTCATAAGCGCGGACGTGGCCACCTGCGACGACTGCCTTTCGGACATGGCCGACCCTGCCAATCCGCGCTACCTGTATCCCTTTACCAACTGCACCAACTGCGGCCCCCGGTATACCATTACCCGTGCCATTCCCTACGACCGGGCGCAGACCTCTATGGCGTGTTTTCCCCTGTGCGATTCCTGCCGCGCGGAATACGAAAATCCGCTGGACCGTCGGTTTCATGCGCAGCCCAATGCCTGCCCCGTGTGCGGGCCGCAGGTGTGGCTGACCACGGCAGACGGGGCTGAGGTGTGCCGTCATACGGAAGCCGTGCGCCAGACCGCCAAGGCACTGAGCAAGGGAGCCCTTGCCGCCATCAAGGGACTGGGCGGGTTTCACCTTGCCTGCGATGCCACAAGCGATGCGGCGGTAACCGCCCTGCGTACCCGGAAAAACCGCTGGGGCAAGCCTCTTGCCGTGATGGTGCCGGATGTGGAGACCGCGCGGCAACTGGCCACGGTGACAGAGGCGGAAGCCGCGACGATGCAGGGGCGCGAACGGCCCATAGTGCTGTGCCGCGCGCTGGAGAACACCCCCCTTGCGGCGCAGGTTATGCCGGATACGCACCATGTGGGCATTATGCTGCCCTACACGCCGCTGCACCATGTGCTGTTCGGTTTTCTGAGGGAGTTTTCCTCCGGGCAGGTGCCTGCGCTGGTCATGACCTCCGGCAACATGAGCAGCGAGCCCATTGCGCTGGGCAACCGCGAGGCGTTGCGGCGGCTGGCGGGCATTGCCGATATCTTTCTGCTGCACAACCGCGATATTCTTATCCGCACCGATGATTCCGTGCTCCGCGTGCATCCCGGTACGCGGGAGCGCCAGTTTTTCCGCCGTGCGCGCGGGTTCACGCCCGCCCCTGTGTTTCTGGAGGGAGAAGGCCCCTGTGTGCTCGGCGCGGGGCCGGAACTGAAGAACACCCTGTGCTACACGCGCGGCGCGCAGGCCTTTGTATCGCAGCACATAGGCGACATGCAGAATCTGGAAACGTACGGATTTTATCAGGAGATTGCGGAGCATATGGCGGCGGTGCTGCAGGTGCGGCCACAGGCAGTGGTGCGCGACCTGCACCCGGACTATCTTTCCACCCGGTTCGCGGAGGAATACGGGCAGCGGCACGGGGTGCCTGTGCTGACCTTGCAGCATCATTACGCGCACATTCACAGCGTGCTGGCGGAAAACAGGTACGAAGGTCCGGCACTGGGGCTTGCGCTGGACGGCACCGGATACGGAGAAGACGGCACCATCTGGGGCGGGGAACTGCTCTATGTGGATACCGTGGAGCTGGAACACGAGCGCGTGGGGCAGCTTGCGCTTATGCCGTTGCCGGGGGGCGAGGCCGCCATCCGCGAGCCGTGGCGCATAGCGCAGGGACTGCTTTGGAATCTGGGCGTGCACGAGCCGGATACGCGGCAATGGACGTGGTGGGAGTCTTTCGCGCAGGCGGCATCGTTTCTGCCGCAGGTGCTGGAGCGGCGCATAAACACGCCCATGACGTCATCCTGCGGGCGGCTGTTTGACGCGGTGGCCGCCATGCTGGGCGTGTGCCACACGGTGACGTATGAAGGGCAGGCCGCCATCATGCTGGAAAAGATTCAGGATTTTTCCGTGACGGAAGGGTACGGCTGCCCCGTGCTCACCGATGTTCAGCCCGCCGTGCTGGATACACACACCCTGTTCATGCAGGCCTATCTGGACTGGTGCATGGAAGTGCCGGCATCCGTCATTGCCCGCAGGTTTCATCTGGGCCTGATACGCGGCGCGGCGGACCTTGCGGCCATGGCGGCGGAAGTGCTGGGAATACACGCGGTGGGGCTTTCCGGCGGAGTGATGCAGAACCGGACCGTGAGCATTGAACTGCCGGAGGCATTGCGCGCCCGTGGTCTTACTCCGCTGGTGCACGGGCATCTGCCGCCCAACGATGGCTGCATATCGCTTGGACAGGCCGCATGGGGCCGGAAGATGCTGCTGCGAAAGTCTTCCTGAGCAATGTGCGGACAACCGGAAGCACGCACCGGATGCAGGAGCACAGGTCGTTATGCTTTCCAGAACGGGTCGTTGGCCCATGAAGGGCTGAAGCCCATCTGGTAAAGCGTTTCAGCGTTCAGGGGGCGCAAAAGCGTTTTCAGTCCTTCACTCCATTCCTGTCCGCGGCCCAGCGGATTGAGCAGGGATTTCATGACATAGGCATGTGTGGCAAACCGGCGTTTGTCTGTGGCAAACGTGAGGGAGTAGCCTCTGGGGATTTTGGGTTGTACCCCGAAAATTTTGTTCCAGAGCCTGCCGTGGTGCGCACATAAATTGCGCAGTGTGCTTATGCAGTGCATCCAACTGGCAAAGACGGCATGCGGATACGGACCAAAACGGTCTGCCACGGCATCTTTATCCACGTGGTCGAGAAGGCCTGCATACAGTTTTGACCACATGCCGAAGGTCGTCACCTCAATGAGCATCCATCCGGGAGGCATATACGGGTAATCGTAGTGCTCTCTGTAGTGGCGGACAAAAAGTTCCTTTGAGCATTCAAAGTTTTTTCTGGCCTTGGACAGAAAACCCGTGAAGTCGAAATCCCGGCAGAACAGGCCCTCTTCCGTATACCAGAAAGGCGAACAATGCTGCCGTGACATGTGTTCGTTGACAGCGGTTCTGAAGGCTATCTCAATGGGTTCAATGCCTGCCATGACATGCAGCCTGAGCTGGCTGTCAAATTCCATGCGGGCGATGATATCGGTAAAGGATGTGTGCTGTAAAAAGGGCTTGGCGGGGTCCCGTCCATCCCTGAACGCCAACGCGTATCCTTTGAACCGGTAGTGGCTTACGCGCTCAAGCAGGCTTTCGGCCTGTTCCCTGTCTGCAACGGTAAGCCCTTTGGCAATAAGGTGCTCCACCAACTCGCGTGGGCTGCGGACAGGTTTGCAATAGGGGGCTTGAAAAGAGGGCATAAAAAAACCCGAAGATGCGCGTCACCACTCGGGGTGGGATAGGCGTTCGGGTGTGTTAGGCACAAGGTACCCACCACACCGGGTTGTGTCAAGGGCAGTACGCTTCAGTTCCTTCACGGGCCGCATGTGATATTGTGCGGTAAGGGGTTGTCGTAGCAGGCTTATGCGTATGGCTCAACTGTTTTTGTCCGGGGTGGCGCTGTGAGTCTATCTTTGGCACACGCCGCAGAAGACGGTGGTCCGGCCGGCTAGTTTGGTGGTGGAAAGGGGGGTGCCGCACTCCCTGCATGATTCACCGCTTCTTCCGTAGACCAGAAAATTGTTCTGGAATGCTCCGGCATCGCCGTGGGCGTCCCGGTAGTCCCGGATGGACGAACCGCATTCGCGGATGGCCTGCTGCAGCACAGCCTGCATGACCCCGTGCAGGGTGCGCAGATGCTTCTCCGGTATGGTGTTGCAGGGAGCATCCGGCCTTATGCGGGCGCGGAAGAGCGACTCGTCCGCATAGATATTGCCTATGCCCGCAATGACGGTCTGGTCCAGCAGGGCAGCCTTGATGCGGGTGCGGCGGTGGCGCAGCCGTTCCACAAAGGCCTGCTGCCCTGTTTCCAGCGGTTCAGGCCCCAGCGTTTGCCAGAAATCCCACTCCTTGAAATCCGCCTGCGCCAGTGCGCGGCAGTATCCGAACTTGCGGGCATCGTCAAAGAAGAGGCGGCTGCCGTCCGAGAGGTCGAAAATGAGCCGTGTGTGCGCGGCGGGCGGCGTATTCTGCGGGTAGACAAACAGGCGGCCCGTCATTTTGAGATGGAAGGCGATGTGGGTGGGGCCGGGGGAACCTTCTTTAGCTGCGGCCACATCCATGAGCAGCAGCTTGCCCCGCCGGTGCACACGCTGCACGGTGCAGCCCGCTGTTTTATGCGCAAGCAGGGCGCGGGTGCCGTGTACGGTGGAGGCATTAAGGATATGCACGGCGGTGATGGTGCGGCCTTGCACCTGCGGGGCAAGCCCGCGCGCTATGGTTTCCACTTCCGGCAGTTCAGGCATGGGAATCCTCAGGGGGTATTGTTCCGGGCGGCTTTGCGCTGCCCATGGCCGGGCAGCGCATGGGAAACGGGTATCGGTTATTGGCCTGATGACTGATCGGATATTGGGTCGGAAACTTGGTCGGATACTTGGGCAAGTACCTGTTCGGATACCTGTTCGGATACTTGGTTGGCTACCTGTTCGGCTACTTAGCCAGATACTTAGTCGGTTACTTAGTCGGAGACTCGGCCGCTTGTTTGATCCTTGCCCGGGTCTTTGCCCGAGTCCTTATCCTTATCCGAGCCACTATCCGGCGCGTTGTCTGGCGCATTGTCCGTGCCTGCATCCTGACCGGGTCCCTGCCTGGAAGGCATGGACACCGAGAGGGTAAGCCGGGCCTCTCCCCGGCGTATGTCAAAAGCCAGCGGGGTATTGGACTTGGCGGCCTCTGCCCCTGCGCGGTGCAGCACCCACATGGAATCCGTGGGCGTACCGTTTACGGAGAGAATGACATCGCCTGCCGCAAAACCGGCCTGTTCCGCGCGGGAACCGGGATTGACGGATTCTACCAGCGCCCCTTCCCCTGTCTGCACCAGCGTGAATCCCATGCGGCTCTTGTGGGCGAGACGGCAGAAAAACCGCATGTCCGCTTCCTGAGGGTCTACAGGTTCTGTGCCGCGCCACGGGGTGAGCATGAGCACGGTGGATTTCGGCCGCAGGGTGCGTATGCGGTGCGCCAGCCCCCATCCGAACTCCACATGCCCCGCGCCGATGAGCACCACCACAGGCGCGTTACGCGCTTCATGCGCGGCAATGGCCTGTTCTGCCATGGCTGTATCCCAGAGAGATTGCACGAGGAAGAAGCGCTCCATGCTGCCTGCCAGCCTGTCCGGCTGTGCCGCAGCGTCTGCCTGTGTGCCAGAGTCTGCCTGTGTGCCAGATTCTGCCTGTGGGCCTGAGTCTGTCTGTGCGCCGGTGCCCGGCTGTACGTCTGCGTCGGGCTGCGCGTCGGTAGCCGACGGGGAGGGTGCATCCTGCCGGGTGGCGTTGCGCATGGTCCGCATGGCCTTGTGCGCGTTCACCATGTCCTGCAGGGCCTCGCGCTGCGCATCGGAGGCCGGGATGATGCGTTCCGGCAGCAGGGCGCGTTCCTCGTCAGACAGGCTGGAAACACCGCCCCGGCTTACCTTGCGCACGATACGCTGCGGCACATTGAGGGCGTGGAGGGGCAGGCGGTGCGCGTATACGGTTTCAAACACCGGACGGTACAGATCGAAGGGATAGCCCCATTCCTTTTTCCAGTCCACGGCATCGGCAAAGTTTGCGAGGGGCACGGTGCCGTTGTTCACGGCGTCCAGCGCGGGCTGCCTGTCTGTGGAGAGCATCTCCAGCCCCACGGCGGGGCGTATGCCCGATTCGGCAAGGGCTTGCAGGAGGCGCGACTGGATAAGGTGGTCGCAGGGCACGGTGTGACCTTCGCCCAGAAGGATGAAGTCTGCCTGCCGGGCGTGCCGGAGAAAATCGTCAAGGCTGGCGGGGCTGGCATCGTGCAGGAGCAGGGAGCCTTCTGCCATGTCTGCGGGCAGGGCTGCGGGCAGGTCTGCCGTAACGGGCGGCAGGGAGGAAACGGGCGGCTGCGGCCTGTGCGCGCAGCCGCCCAGAAGGGCCATGCAGACAAGGATGCAGAGCATCCCCGGTATGTGTCTGCGGTTCATTGTCATGGGGTTAGTCCCATATGCGCTTGTCCTCGATGGGACGTATCTGCGGCGGGAGCGAGCCGGGGGTGAGAATCTTCAACTGCGGGCGCAGCTTGATCTTTTCGCGGAACTGATGGAGCAGTTCGTCCTCGCGCTTGAAGTTGCTCGCCTCGATATACAGGATCATCTCGTCTATGCCGCCGGGGTTGGTCACCTCTATCTGCCAGCGTTTCACTTCGTCAAAGCGGGCCATGACCTGCTCCACCTGATGCGGGTACACGAACATGCCCTTAATGCGTGCGGTGGTATCCACACGGCCCACGATGGAGCCGATGCGGGGAGAGGTGCGGCCGCAGGCGCAGGGGGAACGGTCAATGTAGCCTAGGTCGCCGGTGGCGAGGCGGATGAGCGGGTAGGTCTTGTTGAAGGCGGTGACCACGATTTCGCCCACTTCGCCGTCCTTGAGCGGAATGCCGGTGTCCGGGTGGCAGATTTCCACATAGGCGCGGTTGGCAATGTGCAGGCCGGTCTTGTGGAAGCATTCGTAGCCTATGCAGCCCACGTCCGCCGTGCCGTAGCCCTGGCGCATGATGAGGTCGAACTTCTTTTCAAGCTGCGAGCGCATTTTTTCCGAAATCTTTTCGCCGGTGACAAAGGCCACTTCAAGGAACATGTCCTTGCGCAGGTTCAGGCCCTTTTCTTCCGCCTTCTGGGCAAGGTGCATCAGATAGCTGGGCGTGCCCACATAGCCGGTTACGCGCAGCTTCTGCATGATCTCAAGCTGGGTGGCGGCGTTGCCGGGACCGGCGGGGATGGTTGCGCAGCCGAGGTTGCGCAGAGGCTCTTCGAACATCAGACCTGCCGGGGCGAGGTGATAGTTGAAGGTGATCTGCGCCACGTCGCCGGACCGGAACCCTGCGGAGTAAAAGCCTTCTGTATAGCCCCAGTAGTCGTCCGCCCGGTCTTCCGGGTCAAAGATGGGGCCGGGCGACAGGAAGATGCGCTTAAGTTCGCCCAAGTCCTTGGTGAGCAGACCGCCGAGGCGCGGCCCCATGGACTGGAGGAAGATAAGCTCCTTCTTTTTGAGAATGGGAATATGCTTGAGGTCGGAGAGCGTCTTGAACTTTTCTACCTGAAACTGGGCGCGGTCGAAACGCTTTTTCACGTCCTCGGAATAGCGGTAGGCGTAGGAAAGAAGGTCTTTGAGCTGAATGAGGTAGTACTGACGGCGTTCACTTTCGTCCAGCACCTCGCGGCGGCTGTAGATGCCTTCTGTACGGTCTTTACGGGTCATAGGTGTACTCCATGTGTGGAAATATATGACATGAGCGAACTTCAGGCCCTAGCAAATGGCCCGTGGCTTTGCAAGGATTATTTTTTTAAGTTAAATATTTCAATTAGATAGAATGCTTTTTTTAATCGTGTTGTCCGTGCCCTGAAATGGGGTTCCAAAGCGGCAGCCAACACCAGATCGGCGGAACGTCAGAGCGAGAGCAGGTCTGCCAGCACTTCCAGTCCTGTGCGCAGGTTCTGCCTGTCGCGGGGGCCGCACAGCGAGACGCGCACCCCTTGCTCCGGCTGGGCGCTGCCCACGGCAAAATGCTCCATATGCGCCACGGAAACGCCGCGTTGCGCCGCAGCTTCCGCAAACTCCACCGAGCGCCAGCGTTTGGGCAGGCGCAGCCATATGTAGTAGCCGGAAGGCCTGCCGGAATAGTTCCATGCGCCCAGAATGTCGCGGGTCATGGCGTTGCGGGCTGCCGCCTCGGCCCGTTTGGTGTGCAGCACGCGGGCGGCAGTGCCGTTTTGCAGCCACAGTATGGCCACTTCCGCCATGAGCGGGGCGGACATCCAGATGGTGGATTCGATGGCAGATTCCAGCCTGCGCACGCAGTCCGGCGGGGCGCAGACAAAGGCGGTGCGCAGCCCGCCGGTGAGCGCCTTGGAGGTGGAGGCGATAAAGCAGCCGAGTTCCGGTGCCAGTGCGGATATGGGCGGCAGCACCGTTTCCAGCGTCAGGGCATACATGTCGTCTTCTATGATGCGTACCCCGTGGCGGCGGCACAGGGCAGCCATTTCGTGCCTGCGGTATTCCGGCATGTGGGCAAGGGTGGGATTCTGGCAGCCGGGCATGATGTAGAGCCCCCGCACGTTGTCCTGCACGCAGGCGGCGGCAAAGGCATCCGGCAACATACCCTGTGCGTCCATGGCAACGGGAACCAGTTGCAGGCGCAGCCGTTTTGCAAGGGGCTTGATGAGCGGATAGGTCAGGCTTTCTACGGCAATGCGGTCGCCCGGGGCGAAGAGGGCGCTCAGTGTTACCGCCATGCCGTGCTGTGCTCCGGCGCAGACCAGCACGTTTTCCGGTTCGGCGCGGTAGCCGTGCAGGGCTGCCCAGTGCACAGCGGCTTCGCGGTGACGCAGCAGCCCGCGCGGCTGGTGGTAATGCAGCAGGGGTTGCAGGTTGCCGCGCGCCGCAAGCTGGGCGAGTGCTTCTCCCAGATCGGGATCAAGGGCATGGAAGGGGGTGTTCAGGCCCATGTCTACCCGCAGGAACCCGTCCTGATGCTGTTGTTGCAGCGGGTGGCCTTCTGCCTCGTGCGGCTCGTGCAGCGAGCCTGCCTCGCGCAGGAAGTCTGCGGCATCCTCTGCCCGCCTGCCGATGCGGGCAAACCCCTCCTTCTGCGAGAGCGGAAAGGTGCCCCGGCCCGTTTCGCCCCGCACAAGGCCCCTGCGAGCCGCCTCTGCATAGCCGCGCGTAACCGTACCCACGGTAACGCCCAGCACGTCCGCCACCTCACGGTGCGTGGGCAGCGCAACGCCGGGTTGCAGCAGGCCTTTAGCGGCGGCGGTCTCTATGGCGTCTGCAATGGTCAGATACTTGGGGCGCGGCGGGCGGCCGGCAGCGGATGCCGGTGGGGCAGCGCAGATTTCCCGCAGGAGTTGGATGAATATTGTCATGATGACAATTCATATTTTGACGAGGGGATTGTGTCAATCGTATCCATTCATGCGCGGCCGGAACATCCTTGCCCGCTGCTGCGGATGCGGGATTTTTCGCCGCCACGCACACTTCACCCGATACGGAGGCCACGGCAATGGACGGTATGGCAGAGAGCATTCTGAACGGCATTATGGGCAGGCATTTCCTTCCTCTTTTCCTGTTCTGCGTAACCATGTGTGCCACACCCGGCCCCAACAATATCATGCTCACGGCGTCCGGTGCGAACTTCGGGTTCCGCCGCACCGTGCCGCACATGCTGGGTATAACCCTGGGCGTGCAGAGCATGATTCTTGTCATAGGGCTGGGGCTGGGAAGGCTGTTCACGGAGTATCCTGCCGTCCACGCGGCCATGGAATGGGTGGGCGGAGCCTATCTGCTGTATCTGGCGTGGAAGATTGCCACCATACCGCCCACGGCGGGGGCAGTTTCCGGTTCGGACGCGGGCAGGGCTGCGGGCAGGCCGTTTTCTTTCACGCAGGCGTTGCTGTTTCAGTGGGTGAATCCCAAGTGCTGGATGATGATTGTGGGGGCGCTTGCGTCATTTTCCGTGGCGGGCGGCGGTTCCGGGCATAATCCGGGCAGCGTGGCGGCAACGGTGGCGGGGGTGGCCTTCATTGCTCTGGGATTTTTGTCGGCGGCGCCTGCCATCGCCCTGTGGGCGTATGCGGGGGTGAAGATCCGGCGGTTTCTGGAAACGTCTTTGCGGCAGCGGGTGTTCAACGGCATTATGGCGGGGCTGCTGGTGGGCTCGCTGGCGCTGGTACACGCCTCGCGGCTGGTATAGCCTGCTGCGCGGGAGGGGGCGCACCATGCGCGCAGGTATGTATGAGAACTGCAAGCAGTGGGGCATAAGACCAGACCGGCCGCACCGTGCTCAGGTATGTGTGCGTTGTGATCAGTCCCGCTGGCCCAGTATACGCTGGGCCCATTCGGTGGCGGTGAGCCGGGCTGCGGCCGCATCTTTCGGCGAAATGCCGTAGATGGCCAGCACCCTGCGGGCTTCGTCAAAGCGGCCTTCTTCCAGCGCTTCCACACAGGCAAGCCATTGGCGCAACGGGTTGGGAGCGCCAAGAAAGGCATCCCGGATGTCGGGTTCCAGCGGAATCTGCTCCATAAGTTCAGCCATGGGCATACCCATGAGCACATCTATGCGCGAGAGCAGCCCCACGAGGAACATGGTATCGGCAGAAGCGGGCAGGCGCGCCACGCGTGCCGTCTGCTCCAGAAAACGGCCCCGGAGCACGGAGAGGAAGGTTATTTCCTGCGCGGCATGGCTGGGGTTCATATCTGCCACCAGCACCACCATGAGCCATTGGCGGATGGGGTTCTGCCCCAGCAGCGTTATGGCCTGACTGACCGATTCCACCTGCTTGCGCAGGCCGAAGGCCGCGGAGTTGATATATTTGAGCAGCCGGAAGGTGAGCGAGGCATCGCGCGAGACCACGTGGGAGAGTTCGTCCACGTCAAAGTCCCGGCACAGCATGGCAAGCAGCCTTGCCTTGACCAGTTGGGCGGAGGAGACCTTGCTGCCGGGCACGATTTCCGGCCTGCTGAAATGGTACCCCTGAAACAGGCTGTACCCCAGATCCCTGCAGGCTTCGAACATCTCGGCCGTTTCCACCTTTTCTGCCAGCAGCAGCACAGGACGCTGGCGGAGCCGCGCGGTGACCAGCTTAAGCTTCATGGCGTTCATGCCCAGCACTTCCACCTTGACGATGTCTGTAAGCGCCATAAGCTCCTCATAGCCCGGCTGACCCACGTAATCGTCCAGCGCAAGGGTGTAGCCCGCGGTCTTGAGTTTGGCGCAGGCTTCCAGAATATCCGGCGTGGGTTCCACATGCTCCAGAATTTCCGGCACGCACTGGTGGACGGGCAGGGTGAACGCCGCGCCTGAAAGGATGAGGTTGCGCGGAAAATTTATGAGCATGCGTTTGTCGGCGGCTATCTGGGACTGGGCAAGCTGGTAGCCGTCTGCAATGACGCGGGCGGTGGCCACATCCTGATCCTCCACCTGCGCCCCCGCCGCCGTTCCGCTGTGGCGGAAGAGCAGCTCGTAGCCCCAGATATCTCTGTCTGCGGTAAAAATGGGCTGGCGGGCCACAAAGATGGGTTCCGACGGCGGCATTTCCGGTGCAACCGGCCTTGCAGCAGCGTTGCCCGCAGGATGTGCGGGAGCCTTTTCCGGGGAACCGGAGCCCTGCTTGCCGCAGTGGGGCGGACAGGAACGGGAATTTGCGGTGGGCATGGGGGCTCCTGAGTGCAGAGGTTGCTGCCATTACCACAGTATCACTGCGGGAGAGTGCTGGCAACGAGGACTGTATGGACCGGAGGTCAGCTTACCGTTCCTTCCGGCGGCAGTACGACACCGGGAACATAGCCGCGCATACGGGTTACGAATTCGGTGTAGGTGGTGTAGGTAATGGTGTGCAGCCCCACCGCTTCTGCCCTGCCGGTGTTGGAAGGGTTGTCGTCTATGAACAGCGCGCGTTGCGGGAGCACGGACATGGAGTCGCAGGCGTACGAGAAGAAGCCTGCGGACCGCTTGGTCATGCCTTCCCGGAAGGAATTGAACACCCTGTCAAAGTGGCGGAAGATGCCGTGTACGGCGTCCAGTTCTTCCAGCCAGTTGGTGTGATCGCTGAGAATGGCGGTGCGCAGGTCGCTTCTGCGGACTTGTGCTGCGGCGCGGAGCATCCACGGGCGGATGATGAAACGGGAGAGTATCTCCCGGCGCAGCTCTTCATCGGTTCCTGCCACGCCGGTGTTCAGGCGCACATCTTCCCAGAAAGCGTGCTCGTCTGCGCTTCCGGAGGCGTAACCGTTGGCGTAGCATATGTCCGCCGCCGTACGCAGAAATTTTTCCGGGTCCTGCCCGTTGCGCCTGCCAATTTCCTTGAGCCCCTGAACGAACCCCTCTTCTGCCAGAACACCGCTGAAATCGAAAAAAACCACCTGAATATCCTGTGCGGCTATCGCCATCGTGCGTATCCTTGTATACAGTCGTTGAGCATGTCTTCCGGCGGGAGCGGGCACTGTGCGCACCCGGACGGTGCGGTGCCTGTATCGCCGGACATTGTGCATATTGTACCGCTTCATGAGGAAAGCGCAACATGGTTGATGCAACGGATAAGATTACCTTGGGCATTTCGGCGTGTCTGCTGGGGCACAAGGTGCGGTTTGACGGCGGGCACAAGATGGACCCGTGGCTGGTGAACACGCTTGGGGCGTATGTGCGGTTTGTGCCCGTGTGCCCGGAGGTGGAGATGGGCCTGCCTGTGCCGCGCGAGGCTCTGCGGCTTGTGGGTGACCCGCAGAATCCCCGGCTTGTCACCGTGCGCGGGGGCGAGGATTTTACCGGGCGTATGCGTGCGTGGGCGCAGGAGCGTATACGGGGGCTGCACGATGAGGGATTGTGCGGCTTCATATTCAAACGGGCTTCTCCTTCCAGCGGCATGGAGCGGGTTAAGGTCTACCGCGATGTGCCGCCTGAAGAGGCGAAGAAGGCCGGACCGCCCGTCAACGCGGGCGTGGGCATCTTTGCTGCGGAGTTTATGCGCGCCTTCCCGCTGCTGCCTGCGGAGGAGGAGGGACGGCTTAACGATCCCGCGCTGCGGGAGAACTTTGTGGAGCGCATCTTTGTCATGCGCCGCTGGCGGCACCTATTGGAAGAAGGCATGACACCGGGCGGGCTGGTGGACTTTCACACCCGGCACAAGCTGCTTATCATGTCGCACAGCGTGGAGCACTATCGCGAACTGGGCAGACTGGTCGCGGGGGCCGGGGCTCGGGAGAGGGCAGGAGAGCTGGCGGAGAGGTATCAGACCCTGCTGCTCACGGCCATGGGCAGGGAGGCCACTGTGAAGAAGCACGTGAACGTGCTGCAGCATGTGATGGGATACTTCAAGAAAACGCTTACGGCAGATGAAAAGCAGGAACTGCTGGAGATCATCCATGCCTACCATGCCGGACTTGTGCCGCTTATCGTGCCGGTGACCTTGCTGAATCATTATGTGCGCAAGTATTCGGATTCGTATCTGGCCGGGCAATGGTACCTGAATCCGCATCCGCTGGAACTGAAGCTGCGTAACCATGTGTAGCCTTGCGTGCGACGGTCCCGGGTACAGCACGGGCGCAATCGCGGCGGGCCGGACTGCGGACGGGAAAACAGGAATGCGGGTGCCCTGTCATGCGTAACCCGCCATGAAAAAGGGAAAAGCCCCTTGCCAGAGTTTTACGGTGCATGTATTACTTTAATATAGTGGACTAATATTTTTGCCTGTAGGAGCGAGGTTGCCGGGATGAATAAAAGCGAACTTGTAAAGATGCTGGCGGAAGAACATAATTTGTCCAATGACGAGGCGGCACTGGTGGTGAACACGTTTTTTGACAGTGTTCGGGACGCCCTTCTGGAAGGCGACAGGGTGGAGATACGGGGTTTCGGCTCGTTCAAGGTGAAGGATTACAGCGGGTACAAGGGGCGCAATCCCAAGACGGGGCAGAGCGTGGAAGTTTCTGCCAAGAAGCTGCCTGTTTTCCGCGCCGGCAAGGAACTGAAGGAACTTGTGAACGACTAGGCTTCTTCATCCCGTTGCGGCGTGCATGGGATTGCAGGACCCGGTATTCCCCGGCCTTCAGGCGTGCGGATGCCTTGCGTGTGTGCCGTGTACGGCCGGTGCTGCCTGCCGTGCGGCACCTTGCCGCAGGCCTTGCTTTACGCCATTTTCGTGCGTGGCATGAATCGCAGGAACATTTTTTAACAGCCAGCCAAGACATCAGGATGCACGCATCCTGACGGAGTACAGGCCACTATGCTGCCAGGCAGCAAACGTTCCGGCACCCATTCCTCGCTTCCCGGTCCGCTGCGGGATTCCGACCTGCCCAACGTGCACCTGAGAATTGGTGAGGGGATTGTCACCGCCGGTGACATGCTCATTTCCACGGTGCTCGGCTCGTGCGTGTCTGTATCCTTTTTTCATGCGGGCAGCGGACTTGCGGGCATATTCCACGCCATGCTGCCGGAACACGCCGGATACAAGGACGCCGGGAAAACTCCCTGCAAGTTTGTTGATTCCGCCATCCTCCTCATATATGAACAATTCCGGCGACGTGGCGTAGCCAATCGCGACATGGAGATCAAGCTCTTCGGCGGAGCATTCAGCATGGGGCAGGGCGGTCCTGCTTCTGCGCGCAGTCTGGTGGATGTGGGCTCGCGCAATGTGGAGGTGGCCCGGGTGGTGCTGGGGCGGCTGGGACTTTCCGTCTCCCGTGAGAATGTGCTGGGAGACAGGGGGCGCAAGCTGGTGTTTGATACCCGTTCAGGCGAGATTTGGCTGAAGATGCTGGGACGTGCCGAGGGACAGGTGGTGCTGAAACAGGAAAGTGTGCTCGTCCCGGTGGCGGAAGGGCGTGCGTGCCCGCTGGCGGGCCGCTGATAACGGATTGCGGCTGCATTGCTCAGGAAGGTTCTGCTGTGCGCGCAGAGCGCAGGCGTGATAGGGCGGAACGGGGCTGTGCTGTGGTGCATGGTGCAGCGCTCCTTTCTGAACGGCGGGTCTGCTGTGGTGAGCATGGGCTCCGGCGGGCTGACGGCTGCCGGATGTGACAGGGCAGAAAAAACCGGCGCATGTGCGCCGCGTTTCGGAACACCATGAAGATAGTTTTCTGCATCGATGACAATCCCCGTTACCTCATGCTTGCCCGGGTGGCGGTGCGCAGCCTGCGAAGGCTGTATGGTGATGATGTGCCCGTGCTCTGCGTCTATGGCGGTAAGGACGAGTCCGTAATGCAGGGGGTGCGGGATGAAGGCATTGCGCTTTCATGCTACTCCCCGGTGCTG
This sequence comes from uncultured Desulfovibrio sp., assembly GCA_964425115.1. Lineage (GTDB taxonomy): Bacteria > Desulfobacterota > Desulfovibrionia > Desulfovibrionales > Desulfovibrionaceae > Halodesulfovibrio. Next base: position 32,962 of record CAYRLL010000005.1, read on the forward strand.
AACAGGGACGTGGTGCCCGCACAGTTCCACAGGGCCATAGGGGCCTTTCTGAAGCTGGAGCTGGCCCTTGTGCCGGAACTTTCCGGCGAAGACGTGGTGCTCTACTGCGACAGCGATGTCTATTTCCATGCCCGGTTCGACGATCTGCTGGATATCCGCCCCCCGTATATGGCCATGGCGCGTGAGGATACGGCCCCTTTCTTTCATAATGTCGAGCAGATGGAATACCGTTACCGGGGCAGGCGCTACGTGGTGCCCATGCCCTTTCCCATCTGGACGTATTCATCCGGTGTGGTGCTCTTTAATCTGGCGCGGCTGCGCAGGCTTGACTATATCCGCAATTTTCTGGCGTATTGCGAGCAGAACCTGCACCACATAGGTAATCTGGACCAGTCACTGCTGAACTACTTTTTCGGCAAGCGCATCACCAAGCTGCCCCCTTCCTGCAATTGCCCCCCATACAGACAGGAAGCCCGCCGCGAGGGGCGCATCATCCATTTCCATGGTCCCAAACCGTGGGATATCCGTCCCGCCCTGTGGAAGGACCTGCGCATCAACCACTATGCGTGGTTCCGCGAACGATGGTATGACCTGCTCTCCCCTGAGGAGGCGGCACTGGTCCGCAGCTGGGAATAGTTCGGACAGCAGGCGTTTTCTGTCTGTCTCTTGCCACCTGCCGGTTACAACGGCAGCCGGGCCTGAACATTTTCCCCTGCTCCGCCATCGCAGAATGGCCTGCAGAAACGGGCGCTGTATGCGGCCGGAGCGCGTTGGTCTGCGGTTTCTCCTTCCTCCTTGGGTTCCCCCCCATACTCTTTACCGAGTCGTTATATGTTCTGGCGCCACAGCACCGTAATGGTGGTGCGGCCCTGTTCATTGCATCTGCATTGGCATAAAACTGAACTGTTGCAGGTACACTCTGTTGTGCTATGCTTTGCATGATACGCTTTTCCGGCCTGTTCGTGCAGCAGCGTGCTTCCGTAACAAGCCGGAATGGATAAGGAACGGAAGGAGTGGGGCATGCGGCTGACTATTCGTGCAAAGATGGTTGTGTTGGGGATAGGGGTGGTTGCCGTGCTGGTGGTCATGGGAATCATCGGACGCTGGGGGCAGGAAGCGGTCAGAACATATGTTGAACAGGATCATGAACGGCAGGAACAGTTGCGGGTGGTGCAGGAAATGCGGACCGCCACGCTGGAGCTGCTGCTTGCCGCCATGGATTCCATTGTGGACAGGGATGATGGCACCATCAGCCATGAGAGGATGGCCGGTATTGAGGCAAACGCGGCTATCCTGCTCAGCGGGCTGCCGGAACTGGAAAAGCTGTCGGATACTGAGCAGGAGCGTGAGGCTGCCCGTCAGTTGGCGCATACGGGAGGGCAGTTTATTGATGCGGTGCGGGTGGACCTGAAGCATCTAATCGAAAACAGCGCGGGGCGTGCTGAGGCTGTTTCTGCACGGTTTGAGGAGCTGGACGACCGGCTGGATGAGTCCGGAGACGGGCTTGACGGAGCTTTGGGAGTGATTGAGAGCGCTCTTGTGGACGCACGGCAATACGGCGGCGGAGATGGACGCATGCTGGAGCGGGTGGTGGAAATGCGCAGGACCGTTCTGCGCATCATGCTTGCCGCCATGGATGCCATTGTGGACAGGGAGGAGGGCGATATCGCGCCGGAGCGCGTAGCGGCTATGTCCGATGGGCTGCGTATGCTTGAACGGGAAATCTCAGCGCTGAAGGCAGTTGTTCCGGCCGGAGAACCGGAGCAGGCCCTCGCTACCGCTGCCGCCCTGTTGCCGAAGCTTGCAGAGGCATTGGAGCGGGAGCTGCCTGAGGCCATTCGGAGTGGTTCCCGGGAGCAACAGGCAATGCGTCAGGCTTTTGCGGAAATGGATGACCGCCTGGATGCAGAAGGGGACAGAGTGCTGGAACACCTGACCGTCATTCAGGATTCCGTGCGGCAGGAACTGGATGAGGCACAAGGTTCCTTGCGCGCGGTGATGGATCAGACAGGCATGATGGGATTATTGCTGCTGCTGGCGGCAGTGGCTGTTGTTTCGGTCAGCGTGTTTCTGCTTGTCCGCAGCGTGGTCGTCCCTCTGCATGAGGTTGTGCGTTTTGCCGATGCCGTGGCGGCGGGCGATCTGAAGCGGAGCATAGCGTACGCGGGACAGGATGAGGTTGGCAGTTTGGTGCAGTCGCTGCGGACCATGGTAGAAACGCTCAGGATCAAGATTGCTGAGGCTGAAGCGAGAAAAGAACAGGCGGACGAACAGGCGGCGCAGGCGCAACGCGCAATGGCGGAGGCGGAAGAGGCCCGTGGCGAGGCTGAAAAGGCCAGAAAACAGGGGCTGATGGAAGCGGCCGCGCGGCTGGAAGCGGTTGTGGAGAGCGTGAGTGGCGCAACCGGGGAACTGGCTGCACTGGTTGAACAGGTAGGTAGTGGGACCGGCATACAGAATGACCGCCTCGGTGAGACGGCTTCTTCCATGGAGGAGATGAACGCGACCGTGCTTGAAGTGGCACGGAATGCCGCATCGGCTGCGGATAACGCGGAAACGGCCAGAAACCGCGCCGTTTCCGGGGCCGGGGTTGTGGGTGAGGTTGTGTCGTCCATGGGAGCGGTGCAGAAGACCTTTGACACCATGCGAAACGGTTTGGATGAGTTGAGTGTACACGCTGAAGGGATAGGTGATATCATCAACGTCATCAATGACATAGCGGATCAGACTAACCTGCTTGCCCTGAATGCGGCCATAGAGGCTGCCCGGGCGGGTGAGGCGGGACGCGGGTTTGCTGTGGTGGCAGACGAGGTGCGCAAACTGGCGGAAAAGACCATGCATGCAACGCAGGAAGTGGGAAGCGCCATATCGGCTATACAGGTGGGAACACGTAAGACCGTGGGCGATATGGGGGCTGCCGGTGATGCGGTGGGGCAGGCTTCCGGCCTTGTGGTTCAGGCGGGAGAACGCCTTGAGGAAATAGTCTCCCTTGTGCAGGGTACTACCGATCAGGTTCGTTCCATTGCCACGGCCTCGGAGGAGCAGTCTGCCGCTTCGGAAGAGATTAACCGTGCAGTTGAGGATGTGAGCCGGATTGCGTTGGAAACATCAGGCGGTATGAACAGGGCGCAGGAAACGCTTCTTATGCTGCGCCGGGATGCTGAGGTGTTGAACGGTTTGCTTGTTTCGCTGCGCAAGGGGTAGTGGTCGTTTGGCAGCAGTGCTTTTTGTAAACAGGAACCTGCGTTGCCTTATGCGACAATGCAGAGGCCGGATAGTTTTGAAGTTTGACATCTGTTTCTGCCAGCACGGTGGAGGAAATATTCTTTGTTATTAGCCGGTTGAGATGCACGCGGGTGTACAGGGAAATGCCTGCCTCACGATCAATGGCGGAGTTCTCGTTTTGCGGGGTTGCAAAAGTGGTTGTGTTTTAAGGTATTCTTTGTCGGGTTGAGTTTTTTTGAATTACCTTTTGTCTTTTTGGGCCAATTTTGGTACAGCCCGGGTGATTACCCTAGGCAAGGCCCGGGGTGATGGCTCTCGGCGATGAATACCGCAACGGGCCCTTAGTGGCGGGGGCGGGTGCCTGTCGGTGCCCGGAACGCACCTCCGCGGTTGCGTAGGGCTGCGTTCGGGAATCTGTTTTGGTGGGGGGAGCTGTGCACGAAATGCCTTCTTTTGAACCCGATCTGGGGATGATTGAACGCATGCTGCAGATTGAGCGCTACGCGTGGCTCTCTTTGACGCATGATATGGGTGCCGTTGTGTCCATTGACGGACGGTTCGAGGATGTGAACACCCACTGGGAGGCTGTGACAGGGCATGACGAAGGCGTTCTGCTTGGCAGCTATCTTGTGGAATATATGCATTTTGACGACCGAGAACGTGCCCTTGCGGAGTTGCAGAGTCTGATTACCGCCGATGTGAGCACCACATCGGTGGTTTTTCGTTTCCAGAGTCATGACGGTGAATACAAGCGTCTGAGCTGGAACCTTATGTTTTCCCCCGAACACGAATGTTTTTTCTGTACCGTCAAGGACGTGAATGAATCCCTGACGGACAAGGCCATCCGCTATGCCTACAAGGATGTGCTGACGGGATTGGGCAACCGGTTGTTTCTTATGGATATGGTGCCCGCATGGCTGGACGAGACGCAGCAGATGGGCAAGCAGCTGGCCGTGTGTTTTCTTGATCTGGACGGATTCAAACAGGTGAATGACACATACGGTCACCGAGTGGGCGACCTGCTGCTCAAGAAGGTGGCGGAAAAGCTGGTGCGTTATGTGCCGGAAGAATGCGTGGTGCGCCTTGGCGGCGATGAGTTTGTCGTGGTGATGCGGGATGTCTGTTCCCGCGAGGACGTGGCTGAAGCACTGAGCCGCCTTATAGCCAACATCAATTCCCCTGTGCTTATAGAAGGGCAGGACTGTGCCGTGGGCGTGAGCGTGGGAGTGAGTATATTCCCGCAGGACGGGGGCACCCTTGAGGAATTGGTGCAGGTGGCGGATGAGGCCATGTATGATGTGAAGCGCGACGGCAAGAACGGATTCGCCTTCAACCCCCAGACGGAGGATGAAGCCGCCTGCGGCAGCTGATCCCCGTACCGGCCCAGTTTCGGCCCAGTTCCGCGAAGAGAATGATGTTGCGCCATGCCGTTTTGCGGCATGGCGTTTTTTCTTGCCGTCACAAGGAACGGCAGGGGCGGCAGGGCTATTCTGCCTGATGGCGGAGCTGGCCAGCCAGTCTGGGTCTGCCAGTTTGGGTCTGCCATTCTGGGCCTGACATTCTGGGCCGGAGAGGCGTGCCGGGGACTAAGGAGTGTTTTCGCCCAGCACCGCTTCTTCCGCAAGAAGCCAGTACAACGCTTCTGATGCATCGCTGAACAGGCGGCCGTTCGTTATGCCCCTGTTGCGGAGCACGGTTTCCACAAAGCGCAGGGACTGCAGGGCGGCGGGATTACGCTCTGTCCACGCGATGCGGTATTTTGAGGTGACGCCGAGTGTTTTGAAGATTTCTCCGTGGTTGAAGGCGTCCATGGTGTTCAGCGGTGTTGTGGTTTCCGTGATGCCCAGCACATAGTAGCAGTTGCGGCGTGTGCAGGTGTCAACGATTTTGCTCCACAGTTCCAGACTGATGCGGTAGTTGTCTTCGCCCGTATGCCGGGCCAGAATGTGGTCGCCTTTGAATTCGACGGAAATGGTGTAGGACAAGGCTTGGTTCCCCCCTTCCCTGTACCTTCATGGGTGCGCGTATAGAGTGTTTCCTGTAATGTAAATGAGTGCTTTCCGCAAGGGGGGCAGGGGGTGTTGAAGGTGGTTTTGGGATATTTTCTGCGCAATTACCGGAGAAAACCCCATACCGCCAGCAGGGGGTGTCGCGATTATTCAAGACACGAGGCCGTTTTTGCGCGTAGGGATGGGGGAATGTATGCAAAGGAGAATGCCATGCGCTTTAAGTACACGATATTGTTTGTGGAGGATGTGACCCGGAGCATAGAGTTCTTTGAACGGGCTTTCGGGCTCAGCCGCAGGATGATTCATGAATCCGGCGACTATGGCGAACTGGATACCGGGGCCACGACGTTGTCCTTTTCTTCCCTGCGGCTCATGACTCAGCTGGGAAAGACGCCGGGAAAGGCCGATCCCTCATCGCCGGTTTTCGAGATAGCCTTTGAGACGGATGACGTGGCTGCTGCACTGGAAAAGGCAAGGGCTGCCGGTGCCACGGTGGTGCAGGAGGTACGCGCGGAGCCGTGGGGGCAGACAACCGCATATGTGACCGGCGGGGATGGTTATCTGATTGAGATCTGCTCCCCGGTCGGAGGCGCATCGTAGCCTGCATCGCAAAGGCTCCACGCCGGGTGGGAGGGGTTGTTCCGCCCGGATGCCAATGCCCCCGGCGTGAACCCGAACCAGCGTTTCAGGTCTCTTGTCATGTGGGCCTGATCCGAAAAAAGATATCCGGCTACGGCATCCTGCAGGTGGTGACCGGACAGGATGCCGCGAGCCGCCTTCCGGGCCCGGGCCAGCTGACGCCAGAAGTCGGGGGACTCTCCGGTTATCTGCACGGCATGGCGTTGCAGGGTCCGCAAACTCACGCCCAGAGCGTGCGCGGCGGAGGCGGAGGAAGTGGCAACGGCCAGACAGGCCAGCATTTCCGTGCTGTCGGATGAGATGGAGGCAGCTTCGCGCGCAAGTGCCGCGAGCGTGCTCAGGGAGTTTGGCGTGGGCGCTTTACTGAGGATGTGGGCCGCGATGGCCGCGCCGGCCTTGAGCCGCACCCCGAAAAACGTTTCTCCCGGTAAAACGGAAACGGTTTCGGGCGAGTGCATAAGGTGTGAGAAGAAGACGTGCTGCGTGCCATCGGGCCTTTGCCTGATGATGAGGTCGCGGCAGCCGTCCGGCATGACGATGGTTGTGTGGGGGTTTTCCGTTGAAAACGACCATGTGGTCAGTATGGGATCGTTGTCCGCCATGTTTTTCAGGCTTCCTGTGCAGCAATGACGTGGTCTTGATTTTTTTGGCCGAGATTTCGTGAGGTGTGTGAACAGTGATTTCATCAAAGGTGGAAATCGTTATATCTAGTCAGTATTGCTTAGTATATTTCTTTATAATTTGATTTTTAACGCCTGATGCCAAGACACCTTCCAAAGATCTCTGTATTGTTGAAATGATGCTGGCTGGGGTATCTTTATTTGCTATCATGTAGTACCCGCCTTCTTCAGTAAGAAGGATTGCAGTCTCAATGTTCGAATATTCGTATTTCAGCACATTCATTTGGTATTCTATGTCTATGGGGTCTCCTGGAATAAGGTCAATGCGCTTTGCGAAGAACATTTTCAGTAATTGTTCGTAGTCGGTTGTCAGGTGATAATTGTCTTCATGAAAGCCGTTGGAGATAAAAAATTGTTCAACAGATCCTCCTGAAAGGACTCCCGTTTGATATTTTTTAAGATCCGCTATGTCATTAATTTGTATGTCTGTTCTGTCTTTTAATTTATAGAGATATAATTCCCTTGGATGCAGCGGTCCAATCCATGCGAACATATCTTCACGTTGCGGAATGCGTGCCACTGTATAGAGCATGGTGTTTGGAGTTCTCTCTACAGTAAGAAGTGCTCGTTTAAATGGGTGTGGTACTAATTTGTATTGTATGTTTGAATTTTGTAGAGCTAGTTCAATTAATTCTGTGCTGATTCCAACGATCTTGCCGTTTTTGGTAAAATTATATGGAGGCCAGTTGTCGACAAAAATAGTAATCTCTTGAGCTTTTGCGGCAGATGATAGGCAGATAAGCAAGATTATTGCTAAGATATATAATGATTTAATGTTGAATTGGTAGCTCATTTGTTTGCCTCGTCTAAAAAATGCAGAATCAAAAAAGATAGCAGAAAAACCGATTTTTGGTTCTTGGCATTAGACCTAGGCAGGTCCTCTTGATAAATGATTATTATCTTGCGACTGTAAGTGGTTTGTAACTAAGCACAAGAATTGCCATTGTTTGATTTGTCACCGCCCTGATGTAGTGAGTTGTTGGCCGTAATGGTCTTGGCAAGACTATCTGCCCGGCTCCGGATGAATAACGCCCCACTGAATCAGGGTTTCAACCACTCGCGTCAGCGGCAGGCCCACCACGTTGGACCATGAGCCGTCTATGCGTTCCACCAGAAACGAGCCTATGCCCTGAATGGCGTAGGCGCCGGCCTTGTCGGCGGGTTCTCCCGTGCGGATGTAGGCAAGCAGGGCTGTCCGGCTTTGCGGGGCCATGGTCACGCGGGTGGAGACGGCAAAGGTGTGAATCCGCTCTGCGGCAGGTGCCGCGGTTTGCGGCATGACCACGCAGACACCGGTGATGACCTCGTGGGTTGTGCCTGCAAGGCGGCTGAGCATGTCCAGCGCATGGGCATTGTCCAGCGGTTTGCCCATGATTTCCCTGCCCAGCACGACAATGGTATCTGCCCCGATGACGCAGGCTTCCCGGTGCTGTTCCGCCACGGGCAGTGTTTTGGCAAGGGCTGCGCGGCGGGCGTAGTCTTCCGGGTTTTCGTCCGGCTGCGGTGCGGGCTCGGCATCCGGGGCGGTGTGGACGGAAAAGGGGATGCCCAGTTCGCGCAGAAACTGGCTGCGGCGGGGAGAGCCGGACGCCAGTACCACGGGCAGCAGGGCGGTGAACACCGGGGGCGCGTATGGGGATGCGTCCGGGGATGCGTATGGGGATGCGTCCGGGTGCGCGTATGGGGATGAGGGATCTGCGTTGGACGAATGAGGACGTTCTGTGGACGGGGGCAGGTTTTGCCGGTCGTGTTCGTGCGGAGCCGGAGGGTGGTGGGGAGACGTGGGGCGTTTTGTCATGGTGCCTGCAGGATATGTGTTTTGCGGATGCTGTAAGCCATGCCGGATTTTGACGGCAAGGGCAAGAGCAGGGGCAGGTAAAGCGCCTGCAGACCGGGGTGTTGCGGGCAGAAGGGGTGAAGAGCCGGGCGGCGCGGACAACTTTATGCGCGACCTAAACTTTTTTGCCGCATAGCCGAAAAGAGGAGTGAGAACATACGCCGCTTTCTCCCCTCAAACTTTTTTTGAGAAAAATGCGTATGCAGCCCTAAAGTTCTCTCCTTAGGTGTCCGATAAAGGATACGAGGGGAGAACGTAATGAGCGTAAAGTCGTTTTACATCCGCAATATGCTGCTGAAGTACGACAAGCAGCTTGTCACCGCGAGGCGGCTTGCGCGCTATAATCAGGCGCTCAAGATGGCCCGTGGTGACGGTGAGGAAACCCTTCCTCCGGATGTGAAGCGCGGCATAATGGTGGAACGCATTGCCAGAGAAGTGATGGAGAGTCTGTTGCTTTCCGGCAGTGACAATCCTGTGGTCCGGGAGATAAAGGAACAGCTTGAGCGTGAAGTGGGCGAGAAGCTTACCTTCACCTACCCTCCGACCGAACTCGACCTTCAGGTGTACCGGGAAACCCCCGGCGGCCCCGTGGAGGTAACGCCAGCCGAGAAAATGGTCATTATGGAGAAGCTGTGGCAGATCTCTTTGGACAGGGTGAACGCCACCATGCTATAAGGGCATTGCGCCCCGGGGAGGTTCATTATGGAAATAAAGAATTACCTGAAGGGTCTTGATCCCTATCAGACACAGCTGGACAAGGCCGATGCAGCCAAGGCCAGAAAGGCCAAGGGCGGCGAATCCGGCAAGAGTGCAGCGGAAGGCGACCGGGTGAGCGTTTCTGACGAAGCCCGCCTGCGTACCGAGGCCTACCGTACCGCCCTGAGCACACCGGATGTGCGTCAGGAGAAGGTGAACGCCATTAAGGCCAAGGTGGACGCCGGCGAGTATGTTGTGGACAGCCAGAAGGTTGCCGAAAAGCTGATTAAGGAAGAGATGGAACTGTTCATGTAACGGGGCCTTTCCGAACGTGCTTCGGAAGGGCCTTTTCTTGCGCCGTGCCACCGGCTGCCGTTGTTGGGGGGGGCGGACGGAACAGGGCAGTACCGGGCAAGCCGGGAAATACCGGGCAGTAGCGGGCAGTAACGGACAACAGCGAATATTTTGCGCAGGCCGGGCCTGCTTTTTTTTGGGCTCATCGCGGAATTCCGGGAAAGGCTGCCCTGATTTTCAGGAAGAAATACTCGTCATCTCGGAACCCGTAGGACATTCTTTTTATCACTTTGATTTTGTCCATGACTTCACGGCCGTATTGGGCCACGACATGAAAGGGGCCATATACGACCAACGCGGGGAGACTGAGCGCGAACTTCCACCTCGCATGCGCCGTTCCTGTTTATAGTCACAGCCTTGAGCCTTTGACGTCCTGCTGCGCCCAGCAGATCAAAGTAGGACGGATACTTTTCCGCCCACGCCCGCGCCCAACCCATGATACGCGCTTGGTTCTCGGGTCTGCTATGGCCGTCGCGTAGCGCTGTCCTTTCCGGATGGCGAACTCTTCCATGGCGATGAGCTCGACACAGGATAAATCCACAGGCCCGAGCCGTTCAGAAAGATATATCTTATCAATGGCTAGGCGCGCCGCCAGCTCAAGCCGAAGAACTCCGCCACATGGCTGAGCGTGGCCACCTTGCAGAGATGGCCTGCACTCTCGGCCAAGCGCTTTATGATGCGAGAGTGCCTGCCCATCCAATCCAGCGCTTAAAGCTTGGGGCCGCGCTTTGGACACCGGACACACCGCAGCCAAACCGGCAGCCGTGTAACAGTGTCCAGAATCGTCAGTTCGCGAACCCAGCGTTCAACAAGGTCATGCCCCCGGCTCGTCAGGTGCCACAACAGCTGCACCGCATCCGTTTGCGGCGCAAAGGTAAAAGCTCTATCCACACCTCTGCCACGGGCCCCTTGTCACCTGCCGGAAATCGGCCAACAATATCTATACGATACCCTTTCCATTCGCCCAAAAGCCGGGTAATTTCGCTCGCGGCTAACGGTAGCTCCTTTCAGTGGTTTCAACAGCCTGCACAACTATTGAAATACTGAATGGTTACCGCTGTCTCAGCCCATCAATTCCTTCCCGGGACTCAGCGATGAACCTATTATTAAGGTGACGTTAGTGAAGAGCAAAAAAATATTCGGAATGCAGATTCCTGAAAATGTAGAGAATATATCAGTTGTTTGCAGCGCGGCCCGCGAATGCGCGAGGGTAAGAGGATTTTCACCAAAAGATGTGCAGGCTTTTTGCCTTGTCGTGGAGGAAGCTCTGACTAACTCGATCGAGATGGGTTTTGGAGGAGCAGATGATGAAGTCGATATCGAAATTTTTAATATAGCATCTGGGCTCGGGGTCAAGGTTCGCAGCTTTTGCCTGCCGCTTGAACCGGAAAAGTTACCTCAGTATGATTCTAAACGAGTATCAAAATATAATGATAAAATGGGATTAAGCTATCATGTCGTGAAAAGCATGTCAGATAATTTCCGCATTTCTTTTTGTGAAGACGGAGCTAGAGAGTTGTGCTTTGAAAAGTATATTTCAGAACAAAATGATAATGCTTCTGTAACACGAAAAAAAGTTCTGCGAGTTAACACAGAGCATACAAAGCGATTTGCAGTGCCTGAAGACGCAGAAAATATTTCGCGTCTTGTTTTAAGGTCGCATGACGTGGTCTTGTTCGGCGAGAGCATATACTATCCTGCCATGGTTCGGGAGATGCTCGCTGAAAAGAAAATGGTTTCAGTTGTTGCCGAGGCTGAATGCGGAGAGTTGATAGCCCACTTTGCTCTTATGAAGGATGCTTCAGGAGACCGGGTTGAGGAATTGACATATGTGGTAAGTGATAAAAAGTTCAAAAGTCGTGGTGCTGCAAAATTGCCTGCAATACTTGTTGAAGATGCCAGGCTTCGGGGGGTGTACGCTATCAATTCTTATGTTGTAACCAACCATATATATGCGCAAAAAGGGTGTCTGGCTGATGGATTTTCAGAAAACGCCTTGTATCTTGCGCTGAATACAGCTTCCCGGCATACGCGGAATGAAAAGTCCGCATCGCATAGAATAGGAACTCTTGGTTTTGTGAGATATCTTGGTGCAATGAACTCTGCCCCCTTGTTCCTCCCTTCCCATCATAGGGAAATGATTCTGGATATTTACGCTAACATGGCAATTGAGCCAGCGGTTGCTGAAAGTAATGCTGACAGTGGTCCCATAAGCGGGTCTTCGCATGTGGTGACGGATGTGGAGTCCACGGAAGGCTGGATGTTAATTGTGGTAAAGGAATACGGCCCTGATACTTTTTCGCATCTGAAGAGTGAGTTCTGCAAGGCAGTCGATCAAGGGATTCCATCCATCCAGCTCGGGCTTCCTCTTTCAAACGTAATGACTTTGGAAATGTGCAGCGAACTTGAGTCGATGGGATTCTTCTTTGCCGGCGTTTCATCAGGATACAACTGCGGTGAAAATCTAATGCTGCAGTATTTGAACGGTGTTGAGCCAGGTTTTGAATCGATACAAACTTTCTCTGGTTTTGCAAAAAAACTGAAAGAATATGTTCATGAATGCTGGAAAGGTAGGACTATTTAGATTTTTTTCCTTAAGAAATATGGCTAAAGCCTGATGCGCTACGATAACCAGTAAAAGAGAGTACGTTTTGATGACTGTTGCTTGTTCAACAAAAAAATAAATTTCGATTCCAGCCACGGTTTCTGTTCTTGCGCCGGACAACACAGCATAGGCGATGCTGATATCCTTTTTTTGTGTCCGCAACAGCCTGCGGGCTGTCTGCTGCGGGAGAGCAGCCTGTGGGGCGGCTGCCAGCGCTGAGATGTTTTCTGCTGAGAGGCGCGGCATGGCTGTTTCCTTACGCAGGGGGAGGTGGCGCACGTTCGCGTGGTATTGTTTCTGATGTTTCCGGATGGTGGTGCGTGCAGCCCGATTGCGTGGCGTATGTGCCCAAAACGCATCAGGGCCGCCGTGTCAATGAACAGACACGGCGGCCCTGATGCGTTTGCAGTGCGGGGAAAGGAATCTTTTTGCGCTATACAGCCTTGTGCACGGCTATTCTTTGGGCATGTGCAGGTAGACCTGACTGGGGAATTTGCCGTCTGTCTGCGGAATCTGCAATCCCAGCCGGGCCTGATGGTTTACGAGTATGGGACCGGACAGGTTGAGGGCAGTTTTTTCCGGCTCGCCCTTGGGGATGCTGACGGTGACCAGCACAGCCACCTGCCGGATGTTTTGCAGGCGCAGGAGCTTTTGCTCCGCCTCGCCCACGCGGATGGGGTAATCTTCCAGAAAGCTGTATGGGTCTGCCACCAGAAGGCCAAGACGGGGATCATCCATGCTTTGCAGCACGAGAAAGGGCGAGCCTTCCTTGAGTTGCAGCAGGGTGAAGTCGTGCTTGTCCTCAAAGCCCATGAGCCCACGGGGAAAGTAGATGACCTTATCCATGGACACTACCTGCCTGCCGAGGCGCGTCTGAACTATCTTTTCGTTTTTCCTTGCCATATCTGCGTAGCCGCCAGAAGATCCGCGTCGCTTGTTTCGAGTGACAGACGGTTTTGTTCCTTAACACGCAAGTACACCTCTTCCCGGTACACGGTCATATCTTCCGGCACGTCAAGGCCAAGCTTTATCTGCTTGCCCTGCACGCTCAGCACCGTGATTTTTATGTTGTCGCCCAAGTGCAGGCTTTCGCCGGGGCGCCGGGTTAAGATGAGCATAGGTGTTAGATGAAGTTGGTAAGGTTCATTTGCATGATCTGCGCGGAAGACTTGAGAACACTGTTGTAGATGAGCTGCTGCTGGGCCAGCTTGGTCATCAGTTCTGCCACATCGATGTCCTCAATATTACTCATTCTTGCTTTTTCGTCCAGTTGAATGGTGTCCAGCACGTTGCCCACCACCTCCAGCCGGTTTTCGCGTCCGCCGACAGCGGCAGCCTGCGTCATGATGAGCGAACTGGCGGTATCCAGATCGGCCAGCGCCTCCTGAATGCCCTGCTGGTTGTTGCTCTCCATGAAGCCGACGAGCCTGCCCACTGTTTCGAACAGGTTGCGCCCGTCGCCACCGTAAGCCGCCATGGGCACGGAGTCGTTGGGGCCCTGGTACAGCCCGCCGAAGACGTCCTTGCCGATGCTGTTTACGGTGAGGGTCTGGTTGCGGGAAATTTCGAAGGTGATGTCGCCCCGGTGCGGGCGCACGATGAACTGGTCTCCCTTGGCCAGCGTGTTGCCGCCGTTGGACGACAGGGTGAGGAATCCGCCGGGAATGGACAGGGGCGCGCTGTTTGAGGTGCCTGCGGAAGAGGCTATGTTGCCTCTGGTCCACGTGCTGCCGTTATCCAGACTGTAGGAATAGACAATCTGCCCGCCGAGGCTGGCGTTGGACGAGTCTATGCGCACGAGCACGTCTTTGGGGAAGACACCGGAGGCGGCTCCCGTAACCTGCGATGCGCCGAAGTGCGTTATGGTGGGCGGCAGGTCATTGTCATCGCCCTTGTAGATGGCTGTGGGGCGTATGTAGAGCCATGTGCCGTTTATGGAGCCGTTGCTCAGCGTATCGTGCACATTGGTGGTATCTACCGCCTGCACTGCCGTGCCTGCCTGCATGGTAATGTTTACGCCGTTGATGGTGAGCGAGTTCTGACCCGCGGCAATAACGCCGTCCTGCCATGTTCTGCCCGCATCGGTGGAATAGCGGAGGGTTACGGGCGTGGCTCCGCCTATGGTGGCGTTGCTGGTGAACTGCACCACAAAGGTCTTGCTGGCGGCACCGGTGATGGAATAGCTGCCGTCGGGGAAGACGCTGTCGTTGGAGGTGAGGCCGAGCCCCTGCACAAAGGCGGGCTGGTCGGTCTTGTGACCGGCGAAGAGGTGGCGTCCCTCGTACTGGGTGTTGGCAAGGTTGATGAGTTGCTCGTACTGCTGGCGCAGTTCGAAGCTTATCTGCTCGCGGTTGTTGGCGTCCAGCGTGCCGGTGGCAGCCTGTTCGGCAAGCCCCTTCATGCGGGTGAGAATGGTGTTCACCTGCAGCAGGGTCTGGTCCGCAAGGCCCAGCCAGCTTTTGGCTGTATCGATATTCTTCTTGTACTGCTCAATGCCGGAAAGCGAGTCGCGGTAGTTCAGGACCCGCGCCGTGCCGATGGAGTCATCCGAAGGCTTGTTGATGCGCTTCTGGCTGGAGGCCTGAATGTTCGACTCCATGAGGTCGGCAAGCGACGAGTTCATGTTGGTCACGAAGTTCGTGAACATGCTGCGCTGTGATACTCTGACTGACATGGCGTTATCCCCTGCCCGTGGCCGTTAGTTCTTAAGACTCAGAACCGTCTGCATCATCTGGTCCGCCGTGGTGATGAGCTTGGCGGCAGCCTTGTATGAATGCTGGAACTTGATGAGGTTGCTCATCTCTTCATCCAGGTTTACCCCGGCGACGGCGTTCTGCCGCTCGTTCAGGTCCTTGGCCAGCGTTTCATTGAACATGGCGTTGAATTTGGCATTGGCCGTATCTGCGCCCACCAGACCCACCAGCGAGTTGTAGTACTGCTGGAGCGACTGGTTGGAGGAGGAGTCCGACGCCGTGTTGATGGTTACTTTCTTGTCCTTTAACTGCGCAATGCCGAGGGCGGTTTCGTTGTCGCCGGTATTCGCCTCTCCGCCGCCGTTCACCTTGCCTGCGTTGACGAGCTTGGAGTCCTGCCGCAGTTCATCGCGTATGGCGATGGTGGAGGAGGAATTGCCCTTGAAGAAGGTGTTCAGGCCGAGGGCTGCGGCAAGTCCCGAGGAATCGGAGCCCAGTTCGAAGGTGTAGCCGCTGTTGGCCCGCAGGGTCAGCTTATTGTCCACGATGGAGGCCGTGACGTAGGTGCCCATGGTGTTGTTCACGGCATCGCGCACATCTTCCAGCGTGTGCACGGATGGATCGAAATTCTGTATGCCGGGTGTGACCGAGTCGAAATCCAGCGGCCCGAAGGAGGTGGGAGAGGCCAGTTCACCCGTCTGTTCGTTGTAGGCATAGAACATCATGTTGCCTTCGGTCAGCTTGCTGCCGTAGTCCAGCCCGGCACTGGGCGAGTTGAGCGCAAGGGCGGTATTCTTTACCCCGTAGGTGCCCTGCAGCAGGGTGTGGGGCTCGCTGCCGGTGCCCTGACTGTGCAGCCGGTTGACTTCCCAGACCAGTGCCTCGCTCAGTCCGTCCATCTTTTCGCGGTACCGGCCGATGTTGAAGTCGCGCAGGTAAAAGTAGCCGGAAATGGAACCGCCGGTGAGGCGACGTTCATTGTCCGTGCCGTCAAAGAAGGACTGCGGCGTGATGTTCAGGTCCTGCGTGGTGGGAGTGACCCACATGAGGTGGCTCTTGGGCACCACGGTGAACTTGTCGCCCACGGCAAGGTTCTGCGTGCTGTCGTTGAAATAGATATCGATGCTTGAACCCTGCACGCGCACCTTTTCCGATTCCGGGCGCGCGGGAATATGCAGCTCGTTGCCGTTTCCATCCTTCAGCCATGTGCGGCCGCCGTCCAGTGAGACGCGCAGCATGGCCGCGCCCACGCCCGCACTGCTGGTGACCGTGCCGCCGCTGACCACCTCGAAGGTGTATTCGTATTCGTCCTGCCCATCAAAGGCGATGGAGCCGTCAAAGGTGGAGCCGGAAGTGAGCGAAGGGTAAGAGGCAGGGCCTGTGAAGCGCAGTTCAAAGACCTCTGTGCCGTCCACGAGGGTGTGGCCCGCCTTGGTGTTGACGGTGAAGTCGCCGCTGCCGTTGTCTATGACATCTATATCCATCTTTTCCGCCAGTTGGCGGACAAGCTGGTTGCGCTGATCAAGCAGGGTGTTTGCATTGTTGGAGCCGGGCACATCGTGGACCTGTATCTGCCTGTTCAGCTCGGCGATGCGGGTCATGATATCGTTGGCCTGAGTCACTTCCTGCCGGATGTACTCATCCATCTGAGTCTGCATGCGGCTCATGTTCTGTTCAATGTCGCGCATGAGGAAGACAAGGTTTTCCGTGTGCGCCAGCAGCGCCTCGCGCACGGCATCGTCATCGGGCCGCTTGGCCAGTTCCTGCCAGTCCTTGAAGAACTGGTTCATCATGGCGTTCAGACCCTGAGAGTTGGACTCGTTGAACAGGCTTTCCACGCTTTTCAGGACTTCCTGCTGCGTGTTCCAGCGCTGGTAGATGGCGTTGCGGTCGTTGAACTGCTCTTCCACGAACTTGTCGAAATAGCGGAACACCTCTACCGAATTGACGCCGGTGCCCAGTTGCCCGGGGCGGCTGTCAATGGTGATGCTCTCCTCGAACCGCACAGCCTGACGCGAATACCCGACGGTGTTCACGTTGGCTATGTTGTTGCCGGTGACCTGTATGGCGCTTTGCGAAGCAAACAGCGCGCTGTTGCCGATATTGAGGAGCGAGGTAAGACCGCCCATGTTGGACCTCTCTTAGAGTCTGCCCTGGATGAGGGACGCCTGAGGACGCGACTGGGTGTAGCGGCCCATTTTGCCGTAGGTGTTCTGATCCTTGGGAGCTACCTGATCGTGCAGGAATTCCAGCAGGTGCTGGTTCTGGTCGTGCAGCGCAAGAGCCAGCCTTGCGTTCATGGATGCCTGCCGCGCGCATTCCTGCTCGAGCTGATCGATATCGCCCAGCAGCCGTTCCAGCACCGCCTGTTCTTCTTCAGGCAGGGCGGGGGTAAGTTCCCTGAGCCGCTTGCCGCCCAGCACCTTGCGCAGTTCCAGCCGCTCTACGGCAAGCTGGCGCATAAGTTCATGGATGGCGAATTCGGTTGCGGTAACTTCCTGCGGCTTGTTTTCCCTGAGCTGGGCAAACTCTTCCCTGATAAGCAGGTCGAGCACCTGAAGTCCCTTGTACTGGCGGACAAGATTGCCGTTGGCATATGCGAACATGAGCGACCTCCGTTAGCTTCGGCGTCCTACTGAAAGCCCTGCCAGAAGCCTGTTTCTGACCTGTTCCGGGTTCCATGCCAGCTCGCCCTGCCGGATTTCGAAGTGCAGGTGCGGCCCGGTGGAACGGCCTGTGCTCCCTACTTCTGCAATTTTCCTGCCGGAGCTTATGTAGTCGCCTTCCGCAACGGTAATTTTGCTGTTGTGGCCATAATAGGTGTGCCAGCCGCCCTCGTGTTCCAGCACAACGAGATTGCCGTATCCTTCGCGTTCACCCGCGAAGACCACCTTGCCGTCCCATGCGGCGGCGACCGGGTCGCCCACGTTGCCCGCGATATCCATGCCCGCGTGCCATTCGCGCATGCCGGTGAACGGATCATCGCGCCAGCCGAAACCGGAGGTGATGCGTCCGGGAAGGGGCCAGTTGAGCATGCCCATTTCCGGGTTGCGGCTCACGGGACCGCCCATGGCGAGCGTGCCTTCGTTTCGTGCCGCAAAGCCTGCGCTGCCTGCCCTGCTGACGGCGGCGGAGTTGTCCGTATCATCAGGATCATAGGTGGTGCCATCACGGCGGGGAGGCATGCCATAGCCGGGATGTGCCTGCGCCGGTGCCGCAAGGGGGGGGCGGCGCATGGACGGGGCTGCTCCGCCCACGCCGGAAGACTCATCCACGGGGGTGCCGGTGAGGATGGAGCGGGCTATGCGGTCCACTTCGGTGTGTACGGAAGGGTCCTGTGCCGCAAAGGGAACATGGGCGTGCGCCTGCGTGCCCTGCGATTGCGGTGACCGGTCATATGTGTGGCCAGCCGTTACGCCAGTTGTTACGTTGGTCGTTACGCCTGTCGTTGCATCAGACGACAGGGGGGCGGAGCGTAAAGGTGCCGTCTGCCCGGGATGGGGGGCTGCGGGGGCTGTCTGATGCAGGCCGCGCGGCGGCGTGAGCGGCCGGGGAGAGACCGGAACTGTGCCCTGCTCATCCGTTACATGGCCCTGTGTTTCATCCAGAGGAGAGTACAGGCTGTCGTCCTGCGGGATATCCTGCCGGGGAGGGGTGTCTTCCGGTCTGTCGGCATGGCGCAGCGGTTCCACCGGCACGGGGGTGGATACCCGGCTGGGGGCCGTGGTGCGGCTGGCGCTGCCCATGGTGTTCTGCAACTGCTCCACCAGCATGTCGGCAAGGCCTATGCCGCCCGAAGCAGCCATCTTTTTGGAAAGTTCCTGATCGAACATGCCCTGCCAGAACTCTTCGTCCTTGCTGTGCAGGTAGCCTTCTTTGGGCACGGTGGCGCGCATCTGCTGCCACATTTTCTGAATGAATATGGCCTCGAACCCCTCCACGGCCTCGCGCAGCTTCTTATCCTTGGCGTCAGGGTCGGCAAGGCGCTTACGCAGGGCATCCATTTCCAGCTTGCGGCGGATAAGGTCCTGCCCGCTCATCTGGGCGTTGAGGAGGTTGGGGTCGAGAGGCGTGGTCATATCAGATCACCTCGAGCTCCGCATGCAGCGAACCGGCTGCCTTGAGGGCGCGGAGAATGGAGATAAGGTCGCGCGGGGTTGCGCCGATGGAGTTCAGGCCATCGGTGAGTTCCTGCAGGGTTGCGCCTTCCACCAGAACCAGCCGCCGGTTTTCTTCCTGCGCGGCGATGTCTGTGGCGGGGGCGGCGACGGTCTGTCCGGGGCTGAAGGCTCCGGGCTGCGAAACCTGCATGCCTTCCTGCACCACGATCTGCAGTGCGCCGTGGGCGATGGCCACCTGAGAGATGCGCACATCGCGGCCCACCACAACGGTGCCGGTCTTTTCATCCACCACCACGCGGGCGCGGGAATCGGGGGTGATCTGCACGTTTTCTATGGACGCCATGAGCGGAACCAGATTGTTCTGGTACTCCGGCGGTACGCGCAGGCGGATGGTGGAGGCATCTGTGGCATAGGCAAAGTCGCCGCCGATGGTTTCGTTCAGGCGCTCCACCACCTGCTGGGTGGTGGAAAAATCTGCATTGTTCATGTGCAGGGACAGGGCATCCTGACTGTTGAACTGGAACGGGATGCCCCGCTCCACGGAAACGCCGTTGGGAATGCGGCCCACGGTGGTGATGTTTTTCTGCGCGCGGGCGGCCTCGCCTTCTGCGGAAAAACCGCCGAGGGCCAGCGGGCCTTGCGCCAGTCCGTAGACCTTGCCGTCTATGCCCTTGAGAGGGGTGAGCAGCAGCACGCCGCCGAGCAGGCTGGAGGCATCGCCTATGCTGGAGATGGTGGCATCGAGCCGTGACCCCGGCTGCGCGGAGGAAGGCATTTTGGCTGTGACCATGACAGCGGCAACGTTCTTGGGCCGCAGGGCGTCACGGTCCACGCTTACGCCCATCTTGTCCAGCATGTTGGCCATGGAGCTGATGGTGAAGGTGGAGGTTCTGCCGTCTCCCGTGCCGCCAAGACCCACCACAAGCCCGTATCCCACGAGCTGGTTGTCACGCACGCCGCCGAAGCTGGCGATATCCTTGATGCGTACCGCGCCCGCCCGGGGAGGCAGGGCCAGCAGGCATGCCAGAACAAGAGCCAGCAGCGGGAGGAGCAGGGCAGCCTGCCGGATACGGGGAGCCTGCACCTGCATGGCGGCTGTATGGCCGGAGCGTGCGGAGCGGGCAGGATGGGAATGGGGGCGGATATTCATATTGTTCTCCACGGCGCTAGAAGGGCCAGATGTTGTCCATGAGCCGTACGAACCAGCCGGGCTTCTGCTTGTCGCCTATGGCACCTTCGCCGTAGTAGGCAATGCGGGAATTGGCCAGCTGGGTGGACTTGACGGAGTTGTCCGCACCCACGTCGGAGGTGCGCACCAGACCGCTGATGACCATGTACTGCGTTTCATCGTTCACCCGGGTTTCGCGTGCGCCTTCCACCTGCAGCAGCCCGCCCGGAAGCACCTTGATGACGCGGCAGGCAATGGTGGCGGTGAAGGTGTTCTCGCGCTTGGTCTCTCCCTTGCCGTCAAACGACGAGGTGGAACCGGCCTTGAGCAGGGGGGTGGTGCCCAGCGAGCCTGCCACCGCCATGGGGCCAAGCCCTACACGGTTGTGGCCGAAGAAATTTTCCACGCCGAGTTCGATGGACGATTCCTTTTCCGTGGAGGTTTCTGCCTTGTTCTTGGCGGTGGTGGTTTCCACGATGTTCACGAGCACGATATCGCCCAGACGGCGTGCGCGGTTATCGGAAAAGAGGAAGTCCGCCTCCGCGTCGTCGAACAGTGAACCGGGGTTGGCCGCGCGCTCTTCGGGAGTCATGGCGGCGGGTTCCGGCAGCATGGGAGGCATGGGCGAAGGGGTTTCCTTGGCCGCCTGACAGCCGCTGATGACCAGTGCCGCCAAAATGCCGACGAGAATACGTACCATGTTCATAATCCACCTCTCTGGCCGGAAGCCCCGGCCTGTGCGGCTCTTTGGGAGAACCGCCCGTTATCTGCTGATGACCACCGTGTTTTCGTCACGCACGGTGGCGTATATCTGCTTTTGGGTTTGCAAATTGCGGACCGGAATCATCTCGCCCGGTTTGCCGTCGGCCATGGCTTCTGCCGGGACGGTGAGGCGCAGGCTCTTGCCCTGATAGATAAGCTCCACGCGGCTGCCTTTCTGCAGAAGGGGCAGGGGCTCTAGGTCCGTAAGATAAATCACGCTGCCCGCCCCCACGGAGCGCAGCACCCGCCACGGACCGCCTTTGCCGTCCCACACATCGCCCCGCACAAAGGCCAGGTTCTTGCGGGCGAAGGTGACGGATTCCGGCGTGAGGGTGTCCAGTCTGTTCAGCGGAATGGCGGCGCAGGGGACGGTGACCCACTGGTCCAGAACGGCTCCGCCGGTGATGCGGCGGACAACCTCGCCGCGCTGGGTCACTTCGCGCAGCCGGATGGGAAGCTGCCCCGGAGAGAGAGAGGTGGGCGGTTCCACCTCCAGCCTGTTCAGCCGGTCCCGAAGAAAGATGTAGGAGGGCAGCTGGATGTCGCGGATGCCTGCCTCGCCCTGCATGGTGCCGGTATGGCGTGTCAGGGAACTGACAACCAGCGTGTGCAGTTCGTCCTGCCGCAGAACGCTGCCGCCCTTCTGGATGGCAATGGACGGAGGCAGCACGGCAAGCTGGGCATTTTCTCCCAGATACTTGGTCAGTTCCTCGTGCAGCCGTGTGCGCGAAATGCTCATGGGCTGCCCGGGGCGGGGCGGGGAGGGCCACAGTTCCATATCTGCGAACCGCTGCCAGTTGCCGGGATGGATGGTGCCGGAAGGATCGGCTATTTCGCCCAGCCGCACCCTTTCGCCCATGACCACGGCGGCATCGCGGATATGGATGCGCCAGTCCGCGTCCGCCTTGGCGTATGCGGCGGCGGCAACGGACAACACCAGCGCCAGCGCCAGCAGCGTGCGCCGGATAGGGCGTAGTGCGGTGTGTCTGTGTTGTCTCATGTTGTCGTCTCCCGAAGGTTTCTGCATCGAAGGTTCGTACAGAAGAGCCTTGTCAGTGCTGCACGGGCCCGGTCATGCCGATGATG